>NZ_JAMBDI010000001.1:0-91144 GCF_036858055.1 Pseudomonas sp. SF2
CGTCGGCGCCGGCGTCGTAGCCAAAATCATCGAGTAATCACTCGACCGATTGAAAAAACCCCCGCTCAGCGGGGGTTTTTTTTATTGGGTTGACACTAAATGGGGGCGTCTATAGAATCACGCCTCCTTTTAGCGGGCGTAGTGCGTCCGTTGGGAACAGCCTGGAGTCTGAAATCCAATGCAAAATCAGCAAATCCGTATCAGGTTGAAGGCTTTCGACCATCGCCTGATCGACCAATCCACCCAGGAAATCGTGGAAACCGCGAAACGTACTGGTGCACAAGTGCGTGGTCCAATTCCACTGCCTACCCGCAAAGAGCGTTTCACCGTTCTGGTTTCCCCGCACGTCAACAAAGACGCGCGTGACCAGTACGAGATCCGCACTCATAAGCGTGTTCTGGACATCGTCCAGCCAACGGATAAAACCGTTGATGCGCTGATGAAGCTTGATCTGGCGGCAGGTGTGGAAGTACAGATCAGCCTCGGCTAAGACTTCGGTCTAGTCGTGTAACGCTCTGAAATGGGCGGCCATAGCGGGTGAAAGCCCCGTACACTCATGAGGTTTACAACATGACTATTGGTGTAATCGGTCGCAAATGCGGTATGACCCGCATTTTCACCGAAGAAGGTGTCTCCATTCCGGTCACGGTCATCGAGATCGAGCCGAATCGCGTCACCCAGTTCAAAACTGAAGAAACCGATGGCTACCGTGCAGTGCAAGTCACTGTCGGCGAGCGTCGTGCTTCGCGTGTGACTGCCGCTCAGGCAGGTCACTTCGCCAAGGCCAACGTTGCCGCTGGTCGCGGTGTCTGGGAGTTCCGTCTTGAAGAAGGCGATTTCCAGGCTGGCGATCTGATCAAAGCTGAACTCTTCACTGCAGGCCAGCTGGTAGACGTTACTGGTCAGTCCAAAGGTAAAGGCTTCGCCGGTACCATCAAGCGCTGGAACTTCCGTGGCCAGGACAACACCCACGGTAACTCCGTGTCGCACCGTGTCCCAGGTTCCATCGGCCAGTGCCAGACTCCTGGTCGTGTGTTCAAGGGCAAGAAAATGTCCGGTCACATGGGCGCCGAGCGCGTGACTGTTCAGTCCCTGGAAGTAGTTCGCGTAGACGCTGAACGCAACCTGCTGCTGGTCAAGGGTGCCGTTCCAGGCGCTACTGGCGGCGACGTGGTTGTACGTCCAGCTGTCAAGGCTCGCGGTTAAGGGGAAACTGACATGCAACTCAATGTAAATGACGCTCAGGCGATCGAAGTTTCCGAACTGACTTTCGGTGGCGAATTCAACGAGACGCTGGTACACCAAGCAGTCGTGGCCTACATGGCCGGCGGCCGTCAGGGCACCAAGCAGCAGAAGACCCGTTCCGACGTGGCTGGTGGCGGTAAGCGCCCATGGCGTCAGAAGGGTACTGGCCGTGCTCGTGCTGGTACCACTCGTGGTCCGATCTGGCGTGGCGGTGGTGTAACCTTCGCAGCTCGCCCTCAAGATCACTCGCAGAAGCTCAACAAGAAGATGTACCGCGCAGCCCTGCGCTCCATCCTCGCTGAGCTGGTGCGTAGCGACCGTCTGGTCGTGGTTCAGGACTTCGCTGTTGAAGCGCCGAAAACCAAAGATCTGCTGAACAAGCTGAACGGCATGGGTCTGAACGACGTACTGATCGTTTCCGACGCTGTTGATCAGAACCTGTACCTGGCTGCTCGCAACCTGCCGCACGTCGATGTACGTGACGTACAAGGTTCCGACCCGGTCAGTCTGATCGCATACGAGAAAGTGTTGATCACTGTCTCGGCCGTGAAGAAATTCGAGGAGCTGCTGGGATGAACCAGGAACGCGTATTCAAAGTCCTCCTTGGCCCGCACGTTTCCGAGAAGGCTACCGTTCTGGCTGAGAAAAAAGGCCAGTTCGTATTCAAGGTTGCTACCGATGCAACCAAGCTGGAAATCAAGAAAGCTGTCGAAGGCCTGTTCAACGTAAAAGTTGAAAACGTGTCGACTGTTAACGTTCTGGGTAAAACCAAGCGTACCGCACGTGGTCTGGGCAAGCGTAATGACTGGAAGAAGGCGATCGTCTCCCTTCAGCCAGGCCAAGATCTCGATTTCAGCAGCAGTGCTGAGTAAGGAAGGGGTGCATCATGGCAATCGTTAAATGCAAACCGACTTCCCCTGGCCGCCGTTTCGTGGTCAAGGTGGTCAACCAGGAGCTGCACAAAGGCGCTCCTCACGCACCGCTGATCGAGAAAAAATCGAAGTCTGGTGGTCGTAACAACAATGGCCGCATTACCACTCGTCACGTTGGTGGTGGTCACAAGCAGCATTACCGTCTGGTCGACTTCCGTCGCAACGACAAAGATGGCATCCCAGCCACTGTCGAGCGTATCGAATACGACCCGAACCGTACTGCTCACATCGCCCTGCTGTGCTACGCAGACGGTGAGCGTCGCTACATCATCGCCCCTAAAGGCGTGAGCGCTGGCGACCAGCTGATCGCAGGTGCCCTGGCCCCAATCAAGGCCGGTAACTCCCTGCAGCTGCGCAACATTCCAGTAGGTAGCACCATTCACGGCATCGAACTGAAGCCGGGTAAAGGTGCTCAGATCGCTCGTTCCGCTGGTGCTTCGGCTCAGCTGATCGCTCGCGAAGGTGTCTACGTGACCCTGCGTCTGCGCTCTGGTGAAATGCGTAAAGTCCTGGCTGAGTGCCGTGCGACCCTGGGCGAAGTCTCGAACTCCGAGCACAGCCTGCGTTCGCTGGGTAAAGCTGGTGCCAAACGCTGGCGCGGCGTTCGCCCAACCGTTCGTGGTGTTGCCATGAACCCGGTTGACCACCCACATGGTGGTGGTGAAGGTCGTACCTCCGGTGGTCGTCATCCGGTATCGCCATGGGGCTTCCCAACCAAGGGTGCGAAGACCCGTGGTAATAAGCGTACCGACAACATGATCGTCCGTCGTCGCAAGTAACTAGAGGGATACGACAGTGCCACGTTCTCTGAAAAAAGGTCCTTTTATCGATCTTCACCTGTTGAAGAAGGTCGAAGTGGCGGTGGAGAAGAACGATCGCAAGCCAGTTAAAACCTGGTCGCGCCGTTCGATGATCCTGCCACAAATGGTCGGTCTGACCATCGCGGTACACAACGGTCGTCAACATGTCCCAGTTCTGGTGAACGAAGACATGGTCGGCCACAAACTGGGCGAGTTCGCCGGTACCCGCACCTACCGCGGGCACGTGGCTGACAAGAAAGCCAAGCGTTAAGGGGTAAGGAAATGGAAGTAGCCGCTAAGTTGTCGGGCGCTCGCATCTCCGCCCAGAAAGCCCGCTTGGTCGCCGACCAGATCCGCGGGAAGAAGGTGGGCGAAGCGCTCAACCTGTTGGCCTTCAGCAGCAAAAAAGCCGCTGAAATCATGAAGAAAGTCCTCGAGTCGGCCGTAGCCAACGCCGAACACAACGAAGGCGCAGACGTTGATGACCTGAAGGTCTCCACCGTCTTCGTCAACGAAGGGCGTTCGCTGAAGCGCATCATGCCACGTGCCAAAGGCCGTGCTGATCGCATCGTCAAGCGGTCTTGCCATATCACTGTCAAGGTTGCGGACAAGTAACGGAGTCGATCAGATGGGTCAGAAAGTACATCCCACTGGCATTCGCCTGGGAATCGTCAAGGAGCACACCTCCGTCTGGTACGCAGACGGTGCTACTTACGCAGATTACCTGTTGAAGGATCTGAAAACGCGTGAGTACCTCCAGGACAAACTAAAAAGCGCGTCCGTAAGCCGTATCGATATTCATCGTCCGGCTCAAACTGCACGCATCACCATCCACACCGCTCGTCCAGGTATCGTTATCGGGAAGAAAGGTGAAGATGTCGAGAAGCTGCGTCAGGACCTGACCAAGCAGATGGGTGTGCCTGTGCACATCAACATCGAAGAGATCCGCAAGCCGGAACTCGACGCTATGCTGGTTGCGCAGAGCGTAGCTCAGCAGCTGGAACGCCGCGTAATGTTCCGTCGCGCCATGAAGCGCGCCGTGCAGAACGCCATGCGTATTGGTGCCAAGGGCATCAAGATCCAGGTGAGCGGTCGTCTCGGCGGTGCTGAGATTGCTCGTACCGAGTGGTATCGCGAAGGTCGTGTGCCTCTGCACACCCTGCGTGCCGATATCGACTACAACACCTACGAAGCTCACACCACTTACGGTGTGATCGGTGTGAAGGTTTGGATCTTCAAAGGCGAAGTAATTGGTGGTCGCCAAGAAGAGCTGAAACCACAAGCACCAGCGCCTCGTAAAAAAGCTGCTAAGTAAGGGGTACGCCAAATGTTGCAACCAAAGCGTACAAAATTCCGCAAGCAGATGACCGGCCACAACCGTGGTCTGGCACTGCGCGGTAGCAAAGTCAGCTTCGGCGAATTCGCCCTGAAAGCTGTTGCTCGCGGTCGCCTCACCGCTCGCCAGATCGAGTCCGCACGTCGTGCGCTGACCCGTCACGTAAAACGTGGCGGCAAGATCTGGATCCGTGTGTTCCCGGACAAGCCGATCTCCAAGAAGCCTCTCGAGGTTCGTATGGGTAAAGGTAAGGGTTCCGTGGAATACTGGGTTGCCCAGATTCAGCCAGGCAAAGTCCTGTATGAAATCGAGGGTGTTTCTGAAGAGCTGGCGCGCGAAGCTTTCGCCCTGGCTGCTGCAAAGCTGCCTCTCGCCACCTCCTTTGTTAAGCGGACGGTGATGTGATGAAAGCGAATGAACTTCGTGAAAAATCGGCACAGCAACTGAATGAGCAACTGCTCGGCTTGCTGCGCGACCAGTTCAATCTGCGTATGCAGAAAGCAACTGGCCAGTTGGGGCAGTCGCACCTGCTCTCGCAAGTTAAGCGTGACATCGCTCGCGTGAAAACTGTGCTCAACCAGCAGGCAGGTAAGTGATCATGGCTGAAGCTGAAAAAACCGTCCGTACGCTGACTGGCCGTGTCGTCAGCGACAAAATGGACAAGACCATCACCGTTCTGATCGAGCGTCGCGTCAAGCACCCGATCTACGGTAAATACGTTAAGCGTTCGACTAAGCTGCACGCGCACGACGAAGCCAACCAGTGCAAGATCGGCGACAAGGTTTCCATCCGTGAAACCCGTCCGCTGGCCAAGACCAAGTCCTGGGCACTGGTTGAAGTCCTCGAACGCGCTGTTGAAGTCTAAGGGCGAAGGGTCGGAGAAATTTTATGATTCAGACTCAATCCATGCTCGATGTGGCCGATAACAGCGGCGCTCGTCGCGTCATGTGCATCAAGGTTCTCGGCGGTTCGCACCGCCGTTACGCCGGCATCGGTGACATCATCAAGGTAACCGTCAAGGAAGCAATTCCGCGCGGTAAGGTCAAGAAAGGCCAAGTGATGACTGCTGTTGTCGTGCGTACCCGTCACGGTGTTCGTCGCGCTGACGGTTCCATCATTCGTTTCGACGGCAACGCTGCTGTTCTGCTGAACAACAAGCAAGAGCCGATCGGCACTCGCATCTTCGGGCCAGTGACCCGTGAACTTCGTACCGAGAAGTTCATGAAGATCGTCTCGCTCGCCCCTGAAGTGCTGTAAGGAGATCCGACATGCAAAAGATTCGTCGTGACGACGAGATCATCGTGATCGCCGGCAAAGACAAAGGTAAGCGCGGTAAGGTGCTGAAGGTTCTGGCTGATAACCGTCTGGTTGTTGGTGGCGTGAACCTGGTCAAGCGTCATACCAAGCCTAACCCGATGGCGGGCGTACAGGGCGGTATCGTCGAAAAAGAAGCGCCTCTGCACGCTTCCAACGTTGCCATCTTCAACGGCGAAACCAACAAGGCTGACCGCGTTGGTTTCAAAGTAGAAGACGGTAAAAAAATTCGTGTCTTCAAGTCGACCCAAAAAGCGGTTGATGCTTGAACACTGCTAGGTAGAAGACCATGGCACGACTGAAAGAGATTTACCGGAACGAAATCGCTCCTAAGCTTAAGGAAGAACTTAAGCTGTCGAACGTGATGGAAGTTCCGCGCGTTACCAAGATCACCCTGAACATGGGTCTGGGCGAAGCGATCGGCGACAAGAAAGTCATCGAGCACGCTGTTGCCGACCTGGAAAAGATCACCGGTCAAAAGCCGGTCGTGACTTTCGCTCGTAAATCCATCGCGGGCTTCAAAGTCCGTGAAGGCTGGCCGATCGGCGTCAAGGTGACCCTGCGTCGCGACAAGATGTACGAATTCCTGGACCGCCTGCTGGCGATCTCCCTGCCTCGGGTTCGCGACTTCCGCGGCCTGAATGCCAAGTCCTTCGATGGCCGTGGCAACTACAGCATGGGCGTGAAAGAGCAGATCATCTTCCCGGAAATCGACTACGACAAGATCGATGCTCTGCGCGGTTTGGACATCACCCTGACCACCACTGCTCGTTCGGACGACGAAGGCCGCGCTCTGCTGCGTGCTTTCAAGTTCCCGTTCCGCAACTGATTGGAGTAGGAAAATGGCCAAGAAGAGCATGAAAAACCGCGAGCTGAAGCGTCAGCTCACGGTAGCCAAGTACGCCAAAAAGCGTGCCGAGCTGAAAGCGACCATCGTCAACCTGAACGCCTCTCCTGAAGAGCGTTTCGCTGCCGTTGTCGCCCTGCAGAAGCAGCCACGTGATGCCAGCGCCTCGCGTCTGCGCAACCGTTGCCGCCTGACCGGTCGTCCTCACGGTGTATACCGTAAGTTCGGCCTGGGCCGTAACATGCTGCGTCAAGCTGCAATGCGCGGTGACGTACCAGGTCTGGTCAAGGCCTCCTGGTAATCGCTGCAGGCAGGATCCCGGCGGAAGGGGAGCAATCTTCCGACCGCCGGTGACTTCGCCAACAAACAAGCCCCTATATGGGGCTTGTTTCGTTTCTGCCTTGTGTCTAGAATGACCGGCTCACCTGAGCCTGGGTTTTTTGCCCTGTCCGCTCGGGTGGTTGTGATAGCCGCAAGGCTAATAATTCTTGTATCAGGAGCATCTAGCCCATGAGTATGCAGGACCCGTTAGCGGACATGCTAACTCGCATCCGTAATGCCCAGATGGCTGAAAAGTCCGTCGTAAGCATGCCTTCCTCCACCCTGAAGGTCGCGGTTGCCAAAGTTCTGAAAGACGAAGGTTACATCGCCGGCTACCAGGTAACTGGTGAGGCCAAGCCTTCCCTGTCGATCGAACTGAAGTACTTCGAAGGCCGTCCGGTCATCGAGGAACTGAAGCGCTCCAGCCGTCCAGGCCTGCGCCAGTACAAGTCCGTCGCAGAACTGCCGAAAGTACGTGGCGGTCTGGGCGTGTCTATCGTCTCCACCAACAAAGGTGTGATGACTGATCGCGCTGCGCGCGCTGCCGGTGTCGGCGGCGAAGTTCTGTGCACAGTGTTCTAAGGGGAGATAGGCATGTCTCGCGTCGCTAAGAACCCCGTTAAGCTGCCAGCAGGTGTCGAAGTCAAATTCGCCGGCCAGCAGCTTTCGGTGAAGGGTGCCAAAGGCACTCTCGAACTGAACGTTCACTCGTCTGTTGAAGTTACCGAAGAGTCTGGCGAGCTGCGTTTCGTCGCTCGTAACGGTGACCAGCAAGCTCGCGCCATGGCCGGTACCACCCGCGCTCTGGTGAACAACATGGTCCAGGGCGTAAGCCAAGGCTTCGAGCGCAAGCTCCAGCTGGTCGGTGTTGGTTACAAGGCGCAGGCCAAGGGCACCGTCCTGAACCTGGCCCTGGGCTTCTCGCACCCAGTGGACTACGAACTGCCAGCCGGTATCACCGCTGAAACCCCAAGCCAGACCGACATCCTGATCAAGGGTATCGACAAGCAGCTGGTGGGTCAGGTGGCCGCTGAAATCCGCGACTTCCGTCCGCCAGAGCCTTACAAAGGCAAGGGTGTGCGTTACGCGGACGAAGTAGTCCGTCGTAAAGAAGCCAAGAAGAAGTAGGGCCTAGCAAATGACCGACAAAAAAGTTACTCGACTGCGTCGCGCTCGCAAAGCACGTCTCAAGATGCACGAACTCGAAGTCGTGCGCCTGTGCGTGTTCCGCTCCTCGCAGCACATCTACGCCCAGGTCATTTCGGCCGACGGCAGCAAGGTTCTGGCAAGCGCCTCGACCTTGGACAAAGAACTGCGTGATGGCGCCACTGGCAACATCGACGCGGCCACTAAGGTTGGCAAGCTGGTAGCTGAGCGTGCGAAAGCCGCCGGTGTATCTCAAGTTGCCTTTGACCGTTCCGGCTTCAAGTACCATGGCCGCGTCAAAGCGCTGGCTGATGCTGCTCGTGAAGGCGGGCTGGAGTTCTAAGTTATGGCAAATAACGATCAAAAGCGCGACGAAGGCTACATCGAGAAGCTGGTTCAAGTTAACCGCGTTGCCAAAACCGTAAAAGGCGGCCGTATCTTCACTTTCACCGCGCTGACCGTGGTAGGTGATGGTAAAGGTCGTGTTGGCTTCGGCCGTGGCAAGTCGCGCGAAGTACCTGCCGCGATCCAGAAAGCCATGGAAGCTGCTCGCCGCAACATGATCCAGGTTGACCTGAAGGGCACCACCCTGCAGTACGCCACCAAGGCTGCCCACGGCGCCTCGAAGGTTTACATGCAGCCTGCCTCGGAAGGTACCGGTATCATCGCCGGTGGCGCAATGCGTGCTGTCCTGGAAGTTGCTGGTGTTCAGAACGTTCTGGCCAAGTGCTACGGTTCGACCAACCCTGTGAACGTGGTTTACGCCACCTTCAAGGGTCTGAAAGCCATGCAATCTCCTGAATCCATTGCTGCCAAGCGCGGCAAGAGCGTCGAGGAGATCTTCTGATCATGGCAACCGTAAAAGTAACGCTGATCAAGAGCGTCTCGGGCCGTCTGCCTAACCACAAGCTGTGCGTTAAAGGCCTGGGTCTGCGTCGCATCGGTCACACTGTAGAAGTCCAGGATACTCCCGAAAACCGCGGGATGATCAACAAGGCTTACTACATGCTGAAGGTCGAGGGTTAATCGATGAAACTCAATGATCTGAGTCCAGCGCCGGGTTCCCGTCGCGAGAAGCATCGTCCAGGTCGTGGTATCGGTAGCGGTCTGGGTAAGACCGGCGGCCGTGGCCACAAAGGTCAGACTTCCCGTTCGGGTGGTTCGATCGCTCCTGGCTTCGAAGGCGGTCAACAGCCGCTGCACCGTCGTCTGCCGAAGTTCGGCTTCGTTTCCCTGAAAGCCATGGACCGCGCCGAAGTGCGTCTGTCCGAGCTGGCCAAGGTGGAAGGCGACGTGATCTCCGTGCAATCCCTGAAGGATGCCAACGTGATCGGCCAGAACGTACAGCGCGTGAAAATCATGCTGTCTGGCGAAGTCACTCGCGCAGTCACCATCAAGGGTATCGCAGCCACCAAGGGTGCGCGTGCGGCTATCGAAGCAGCTGGCGGCAAGTTCGAGGAATAAATGGCTAAGCAAGGTGCTCTCTCTTCGCTCGGTAAGGGCGGGATGTCGGAACTCTGGGCTCGTCTGCGCTTTCTGTTCATGGCGATCATCGTCTATCGGATAGGTGCGCATATCCCGGTTCCTGGCATCAATCCGGACCGTCTGGCGGATCTGTTTCGGCAGAATGAGGGGACCATTCTTAGCTTGTTCAACATGTTTTCCGGTGGCGCGCTCGAGCGCATGAGCATCTTTGCACTGGGGATCATGCCGTACATCTCGGCATCGATCATCATGCAGCTGATGACGGCGGTCAGCCCGCAACTGGAGCAGTTGAAGAAGGAAGGTGAAGCTGGCCGTCGCAAGATCAGCCAGTACACCCGCTACGGCACCGTTATCCTGGCACTGGTTCAAGCCATTGGCATGTCCATTGGCCTGGCCAACCAGGGCGTGGCGTTTTCTGTAGGTCTGGGCTTCCATGTCGTCGCCGTCTCCACCTTCGTGGCAGGCGCGATGTTCATGATGTGGCTGGGCGAGCAGATCACCGAGCGCGGTGTGGGCAACGGTATCTCGATGTTGATCTTCGCAGGTATCGTTGCCGGTCTTCCGAGAGCAATCGGGCAGTCTTTCGAGTCTGCGCGCACAGGCGATATCAATATTTTCGCCCTGGTCGCTATCGGTTTGCTGGCAGTAGCGATTATCGGCTTCGTGGTGTTCATTGAGCGTGGTCAGCGTCGTATCGCCGTTCACTACGCCAAGCGTCAGCAGGGCCGCAAGGTCTTCGCTGCGCAGACCAGCCACTTGCCGCTGAAAGTGAACATGGCGGGGGTCATCCCGGCCATTTTCGCGAGCAGCATTCTGCTGTTCCCGGCTTCGCTGGGTGCCTGGTTCGGTCAGTCCGAAGGTATGGGCTGGCTGCAGGACATCTCGCAGTCGATCGCTCCTGGTCAGCCGTTGAACATTTTGCTGTTTAGTGCAGGGATCATTTTCTTCTGCTTCTTCTACACAGCGCTGATGTTCAATCCGAAAGACGTAGCGGAAAACCTGAAGAAGTCCGGTGCCTTTATTCCGGGTATCCGTCCTGGTGAGCAGTCGGCACGCTACATTGATGGCGTTCTGACCCGTCTGACCATGTTCGGTGCTCTTTACATGATGGCCGTCTGCCTTCTGCCCCAGTTCCTGGTGGTGGCAGCAAATGTGCCGTTCTACCTTGGCGGGACCTCGTTGCTGATTGTGGTAGTGGTTGTGATGGACTTCATGTCCCAAGTACAATCGCACCTCGTTTCGCACCAGTACGAATCCCTGATGAAGAAAGCCAACCTGAAAGGCTACGGTGGCAGCGGTCTGCTGCGCTGATACGCCCCTAAGGTTCGAGGAGTCGGTAATGAAAGTTCGTGCATCGGTGAAAAAGCTGTGCCGTAACTGCAAGATCATCCGTCGCGAAGGCGTCGTACGAGTGATCTGCAGCGCGGAACCGCGTCACAAACAGCGCCAAGGCTGAGTGTGATCTGCGCTTCAAACCCAGCAGCTAGTGTGCTGCTGGGTTGATTATTCGTTTCTACAGCGATATTATCTCGCGCCCTATTTCTTGGCTTCCGGGGCGTAGGTAGCTGTCAATTGGAGTCCCACTGAATGGCCCGTATTGCAGGCGTCAACATTCCAGATAACAAGCATGCTGTTATCTCGCTGACCTACATCTATGGTGTCGGTCGCACTACTGCACAGAAGATCTGTGCAGACGCTGGTGTAAACCCAGCCGCTAAGATCAAGGATCTGAGCGACGAGCAAATCGAAACCCTGCGTGGCGAAGTCGCGAAGTTCACCACCGAAGGTGACCTGCGTCGTGACATCAACATGAAGATCAAGCGCTTGATGGACCTGGGTTGCTACCGCGGCCTGCGTCATCGTAAAGGTCTGCCGGTTCGCGGTCAGCGCACCAAGACCAACGCACGCACCCGTAAGGGCCCGCGTAAGCCGATCCGCAAGTAATCGCCCAGGAATATAGACATGGCAAAACCTGCTGCTCGTCCTCGTAAGAAAGTCAAAAAGACAGTGGTTGATGGCATCGCCCACATCCATGCCTCTTTCAACAACACCATCGTGACCATCACCGACCGTCAGGGCAACGCTTTGTCCTGGGCGACCTCCGGTGGTTCGGGTTTCCGTGGTTCGCGCAAATCCACCCCGTTCGCAGCCCAGATCGCTGCTGAGCGTGCTGGTCAAGCTGCGCTGGAATACGGTCTGAAGAACCTCGACGTAAACGTCAAGGGTCCAGGTCCAGGTCGTGAGTCCGCCGTTCGTGCACTGAACAGCTGCGGCTACAAGATCGCCAGCATCACCGACGTGACGCCAATCCCGCACAACGGGTGCCGTCCGCCGAAGAAGCGTCGCGTGTAATCAGGAGACAGATAAATGGCACGTTACATTGGTCCAAAATGCAAACTGTCTCGTCGTGAAGGCACTGACCTGTTCCTGAAGAGCGGCGTTCGCGCTCTGGAATCGAAGTGCAACATCGAAGCAGCCCCAGGTATCCACGGCCAGCGCCGTGGCCGTCAGTCCGACTACGGCACCCAGCTGCGCGAGAAGCAAAAAGTTCGTCGTATCTACGGTGTTCTGGAGCGTCAGTTCCGCGGTTACTACCAGGCTGCAGCCTCGAAAAAAGGCGCAACCGGTGAAAACCTGCTGCAACTGCTCGAGTGCCGTCTGGATAACGTCGTCTACCGTATGGGCTTCGGCTCGACTCGTTCCGAGTCCCGTCAGCTGGTTTCGCACAAAGCGATCAGCGTCAACGGTAAGACTGTAAACATTCCATCCTACCAAGTTCGTCCGGGTGACGTGGTCGCGGTTCGCGAGAAGTCGCTGAACCAGCTGCGCATTGTTCAAGCCCTTGAACTGTGCGCCCAGCGTGGCCGCGTTGAGTGGGTTGATGTGGATGCTGCTAAAAAGTCGGGCGTTTTCAAGAACGTTCCTGCTCGCAGCGACCTGTCTGCCGACATCAACGAGAACCTGATTGTCGAGCTCTACTCCAAGTAAGGGCTAGAAAATAGGTGCATCCATGCAGATTTCGGTAAATGAGTTCCTGACTCCCCGCCACATTGATGTGCAGGTAGTCAGTCCGACCCGCGCCAAGATCACGCTCGAGCCTCTCGAGCGTGGCTTCGGCCATACCCTGGGCAACGCGCTGCGCCGCATCCTGTTGTCCTCCATGCCTGGCTGTGCAGTAGTCGAGGCCGAGATCGACGGCGTACTCCACGAGTACTCCGCGATCGAAGGTGTTCAGGAAGACGTAATTGAAATCCTGTTGAACCTGAAAGGCCTGGCTATCAAACTGCACGGTCGTGACGAAGTTACGCTGACCTTGTCGAAAAAGGGTTCGGGGGTGGTTACCGCTGCCGATATTCAGCTGGATCACGATGTCGAGATCGTCAACCCCGATCACGTAATCGCGAACCTGGCGTCGAACGGCGCCCTGAACATGAAGCTCACTGTAGCTCGTGGTCGTGGTTACGAGCCGGCCGACTCCCGTCAAACCGACGAAGACGAAAGCCGTAGCATTGGCCGTCTGCAGCTGGACGCTTCGTTCAGCCCGGTGCGTCGTATCGCCTATGTGGTCGAGAACGCCCGTGTTGAACAGCGTACCAACCTGGACAAGCTGGTCATTGATCTGGAAACCAACGGCACCCTGGATCCTGAAGAGGCTATCCGCCGCGCTGCGACCATCCTGCAACAGCAGCTGGCCGCGTTCGTCGACCTCAAAGGTGACAGCGAGCCTGTCGTAGTCGAGCAGGAAGACGAGATCGATCCGATCCTGCTGCGTCCGGTTGACGACCTGGAACTGACTGTACGTTCGGCCAACTGCCTCAAGGCGGAGAACATCTACTACATCGGCGACCTGATTCAGCGTACCGAAGTAGAGCTGTTGAAGACTCCTAACCTGGGCAAGAAGTCCCTGACTGAAATCAAGGACGTCCTGGCCTCTCGTGGTCTGTCTCTCGGCATGCGCCTCGACAACTGGCCGCCTGCAAGTCTTAAGAAAGACGACAAGGCGACCGCCTGATCGTCGTAATCACCGAACGTAGTGTTTGGTAAGGAATGAATCATGCGTCATCGTAAAAGTGGACGTCACCTGAGCCGTACCAGCTCTCACCGCAAGGCTATGTTCCAGAACATGGCAGTGTCGCTGATCGAGCACGAGCTGATCAAAACCACCCTGCCGAAAGCCAAGGAACTGCGCCGCGTTGCCGAGCCGCTGATCACCCTGGCCAAGGAAGACAGCGTAGCTAACCGCCGTCTGGCCTTCGACCGTACCCGTTCGAAGTCCGCTGTTGGCAAGCTGTTCAACGACCTGGGCAAGCGTTACGCCACCCGTCAGGGCGGCTACCTGCGCATCCTGAAGTGCGGTTTCCGCGCTGGCGACAACGCCCCTATGGCGTACGTCGAGCTGGTTGATCGTCCGGTCGGCGGTGCTGTAGAAGCTGCTGAGTAAGACGTTCTGTCTGCTACAAAGAACCGGGCCTAGTGCCCGGTTTTTTGTTGCTACATGCATTGTTTATTTCTATTGATATAAGTCATGTAATGAATTTGTTCTTGTAACCTTGCTCGTCAATACTCTCTCCAAAGCCGATTAGCCGGCGCTTGTAGACCGATAAGGAGAGCCCATGAGCAAGATTCTCACCACCGCCAGCGGTGCACCTGTAGCCGACAACCAGAATTCCCGTTCCGCCGGCCCGCGCGGCCCGCTGCTGCTCGACGACTTCCACCTGATCGAGAAGCTTGCCCATTTCAACCGCGAGAACATTCCTGAGCGCCGCGTGCACGCCAAGGGCTCGGGCGCCTACGGTACCTTTACCGTCACCCGCGATATCACCGGTTACACCAGTGCCAAGCTGTTTGAACAGGTTGGCAAGCAGACCGAAACTTTCCTGCGCTTCTCTACCGTTGGTGGCGAGCGTGGCTCCGCCGATACCGAGCGCGACCCGCGTGGTTTCGCCGTTAAGTTCTACACCGAGGAAGGCAACTGGGACATCGTCGGCAATAACACGCCGGTATTCTTCATTCGCGACCCGCTGAAGTTCCCGGACTTTATCCACACCCAGAAGCGTCACCCGCAATCCAACCTGAAGAACGCCCAGATGATGTGGGACTTCTGGTCGCACTCCCCCGAGGCGTTGCACCAGGTCACCATTCTGTTCTCCGATCGCGGCATTCCGGACGGCTACCGCCACATGCACGGTTTCGGCAGTCACACTTACAGCCTGATCAATGCCGAGGGTGAGCGCACTTGGGTCAAATGGCACTTCAAGACCCAGCAAGGTATCAGGAACCTCGCCCCGGCAGATGCCGCGCGCCTGGCAGGTACTGACCCGGACTACGCGCAGCGCGACCTGTTCGAAGCCATTGAGCGAGGCGACTACCCGCGCTGGACCGTATGCATCCAGGTGATGAGCGAAGCCGAGGCTGCCAGCCGCGACGAGAACCCCTTTGACGTGACCAAGACCTGGTCGCAGAAGGACTACCCGTTGATCGAGGTGGGCGTGCTGGAGCTCAACCGTAACCCGCTCAACTACTTTGCCGAGGTCGAGCAGGCTGCCTTTGGTCCGAGCAACATGGTGCCGGGTGTCGGCCTGTCGCCAGACCGCATGCTGCAAGGGCGTGTATTCGCATACGCTGACGCGCACCGCTACCGGGTGGGCACCAACCACCAGCAACTGCCGGTGAACGCACCACGCTGCCCGGTTAACAGCTATCAGCGTGATGGTTCCATGGCTGCTGGCAGTTACGGCAGTGCACCGAACTATGAGCCCAACAGCTACAGCGATGCACCGAAGCAGTCGCCGCGCCATGCCGAGCCTGCACTGGCCCTGAATGGTTCGGCTGACCGCTACGATCACCGTGAAGACACCGACTACTACAGCCACGCCGGCGCGCTATTCCGCCTGATGAGCGATGAGCAGAAAGCCCTGCTGATCAACAACATTGCCGGCACCATGGCAGGCGTCAGCCAAGACGTGGTCCAGCGCCAGCTGCAGTACTTCTTCAAGGCCGATCCGGCCTACGGCGAAGGGGTCGCCAAGGCCCTGGGCGTCAATCTCGCTTAAGTCGAAGTGATAAGAAGAACCGCCCTCATTTGGGCGGTTTTTCAATGAATATCACTACTGTTTGACCGATTTTTTGCTTCTGATTGCGCGTTTTTCAGTGACCGCTGGCAAAAGCTGGTTCACACTATGTGGCATAGACGTTTTCACATGGAGAAGCAGGGCGATGCAAGGTCACCCGGACGTAATCAACTACCTCGTTACGCTGCTGAAGGGCGAACTGGCGGCGCGCGACCAGTACTTCATTCACTCGCGGATGTACGAAGACTGGGGCCTGTCCAAGCTCTACGAGCGCATCAACCACGAAATGGAAGAAGAGACGCAGCACGCCGATGCCCTGATGCGTCGCATCCTCATGCTCGAAGGCACCCCTGACATGCGCGCGGACGACCTGGAAGTGGGCAGCACCGTGCCGGAAATGATCGAGGCTGACCTCAAGCTCGAGTACAAGGTGCGCGGCGCGCTATGCAAAGGCATCGAGCTGTGCGAACTGCACAAGGACTACATCAGCCGCGACATCCTGCGTGCCCAACTGGCTGACACCGAAGAAGATCACACCTACTGGCTGGAGAAGCAGCAGGGGCTGATCAAGGCCATCGGCCTGGAAAACTACCTGCAATCGCAGATGTAAAAGCTGGGGGCTGCTTTGCAGCCCTGTCGCGACACAAGGCCGCTCCCACAGGCAAATGCACTCCTCCTGTGGGAGCGGCCTTGTGTCGCAACAGGGGCGCAAAGCGCCCCCAAGGCCTCACGCCCGATCCCGCTCCAGCAGCGGTTTCAGATAATGCCCGGTATACGACTGCTTCATCTCGCTCAGCTCTTCCGGCGTACCGCAGGCAATGATCTGCCCACCTTTCGAGCCACCCTCCGGCCCCAGATCCACCAGCCAGTCCGCGGTCTTGATCACATCCAGGTTGTGCTCGATCACCACCACGGTATTGCCGTGGTCACGCAGGCGATGCAGCACGTCCAGCAACTGCTGGATATCGGCAAAGTGCAGGCCCGTGGTCGGCTCGTCGAGGATATACAGGGTCTTGCCGGTGTCACGCTTGGACAGTTCGCGCGACAGCTTCACCCGCTGTGCCTCGCCGCCCGACAGCGTGGTCGCCGACTGCCCCAGCTTGATGTACGACAGCCCCACATCCATCAGCGTCTGCAGCTTGCGCGCCAGCGCCGGCACTGCATCGAAGAACTCGCGGGCATCCTCGATGGTCATCTCCAGCACCTCGTGGATGTTCTTGCCCTTGTACTTGATCTCCAGGGTTTCGCGGTTGTAGCGCTTGCTCTTGCACACGTCGCACGGCACGTAGATGTCCGGCAAAAAGTGCATCTCCACCTTGATCAGGCCATCGCCCTGGCAGGCCTCGCAACGGCCACCCTTGACGTTGAACGAGAAGCGCCCCGGACCATAACCGCGCGAACGTGATTCCGGCACACCGGAGAACAGCTCGCGGATCGGCGTGAAGATGCCGGTGTAGGTCGCCGGGTTCGAGCGAGGGGTGCGGCCGATCGGGCTCTGGTCGATATCCACTACCTTGTCCAGGTGCTGCAGGCCATCCATGCTGGCATGCGGCGCCGCTTCAAGGCTGCTTGCGCCATTCAGGGCGGTGGCGGCCAGTGGGAACAGGGTGTTGTTGATCAGCGTCGACTTGCCCGAGCCGGATACACCGGTCACGCAGGTCAGCAGGCCGATCGGGACTTCCAGGTCGACGTTTTGCAGGTTGTTGCCACGTGCGCCCTTGAGCTTGAGTTGCAGCTTCTTGTTGCGCGGCGTGCGCTTGGCCGGGACGACGATCTTCTTGCGCCCGGAAAGGTACTTGCCGGTCAGCGAGTCGGGGTGGGCCATGACTTCCTGCGGCGAGCCCTCGGCAACGATCTGCCCGCCGTGTACGCCGGCCCCCGGGCCGATGTCCACCACATAGTCGGCCAGGCGGATGGCGTCTTCGTCGTGTTCCACCACGATTACCGTGTTGCCCAGGTCGCGCAGGTGGTTGAGGGTGGCCAGCAGGCGGTCGTTGTCGCGCTGATGAAGGCCGATGGACGGCTCATCGAGGATGTACATCACCCCCACCAGGCCAGCGCCGATCTGGCTGGCCAGGCGGATACGCTGCGCTTCGCCACCGGACAGGGTATCGGCACTGCGGTCGAGGGTGAGGTAGTCGAGACCGACATTGACCAGGAACTGCAGGCGCTCGCAGATTTCCTTGAGGATCTTCGCCGCAATTTCGCCACGGCGGCCGGTCAGGGTCAGTTCGCCGAAGTAGTTGCTGGCTTCACCAATCGGCAGGTTGGTCACCGCCGGCAGGGTCTTTTCACCCACCCACACATGCCGTGCCTCACGGCGCAGGCGGGTGCCGCGGCAGTCCGGGCAGGGCTGGGTGCCAAGGAACTTGGCCAGTTCTTCACGCACGGTGGCCGACTCGGTCTCGCGGTAGCGACGCTCCAGGTTCGGCACGATGCCTTCGAACGGGTGCGAGCGCTTGACGATGTCGCCACGGTCGTTGAGGTACTTGAAGTCGACACTCTGTTTGCCGCTACCCTGCAGGATCACTTTCTGGTGCTCGGCCGACAGCTGGCCGAACGGCTCCTCCAGGCTGAAGCCGTAATGCGCGGCCAGCGAGCCGAGCATCTGGAAGTAGTACACGTTACGCCGGTCCCAGCCGCGGATCGCGCCTTCGGCCAAGGTGAGTTCGGCATTGACCAGGCGCTTGGTGTCAAAGAACTGCTTCACTCCCAGGCCATCGCAGGTCGGGCAGGCGCCGGCGGGGTTGTTGAAGGAGAACAGCTTCGGCTCCAGCTCGCTGATGGCATGGCCACAGACCGGGCAGGCGAAGCGCGCGGAGAAGATCGTCTCTTCGCCTTGTTCATCATCCATCGGTGCCACCAGGGCGATGCCGTCGGCCAGCTTGAGCGCGGTCTCGAACGATTCGGCCAGGCGCTGTTGCAGGTCGGCGCGGACCTTGAAGCGGTCCACCACCACATCGATGCTGTGCTTTTTCTGCTTGTCCAGCTTGGGCAGTTCGTCGAGCTCGTAGAGCTTGCCGTTGACCCGGGCACGCACAAAGCCTTGGGCACGCAATTCGTCGAACACCGCCAGGTGCTCGCCCTTGCGCTCGCGCACCACTGGCGCCAGCAGCATCAGCTTGCTGCCTTCCGGGCGCTCCAGCACCAGGTCGACCATCTGGCTGATCGTTTGCGCCTCCAGCGGGATATCGTGGTCCGGGCAGCGTGGGGTACCGACGCGGGCGTACAGCAGGCGCAGGTAGTCGTAGATTTCGGTGATGGTGCCCACCGTGGAGCGGGGGTTGTGCGAGGTCGACTTCTGCTCGATGGAAATGGCCGGCGACAGGCCTTCGATGGTGTCGACGTCAGGCTTTTCCATCATCGACAGGAACTGCCGGGCGTAGGCCGACAGCGATTCGACATAGCGGCGCTGGCCTTCAGCGTACAGGGTGTCGAACGCCAGGGACGACTTGCCGGAACCGGACAGGCCGGTGATCACGATCAGCTTGTCCCGGGGCAGGGTCAGGTCGATGTTCTTCAGGTTGTGGGTGCGTGCCCCACGAATCAGGATCTTGTCCACTGCGGCCTCGCTCGGCGGGCATAAACAAGGAAGTATACGGCGCCCTGCCAGTACGCGGCAAAGCGTCGCGTAGATGCCGTCACGCTGTCGGACTGATAGAATCGCCGCCGGTTCACACGAGGTTAATCCATGCACGACACCCACAACGAGCGCATGAGTGGCGGCGAAACCCGCGCCGCTGGCGGCCTGGCCCTGGTCTTTGCCTTTCGTATGCTGGGCATGTTCATGGTCTTGCCGGTGCTGGCCACCTACGGCATGGACCTGGCCGGTGCCACACCGGCGCTGATTGGCCTGGCCATTGGTGCCTATGGCCTGACCCAGGCCGTTTTGCAGATCCCGTTCGGGATGATTTCCGACCGTATCGGCCGCCGGCCGGTGATTTACCTGGGGCTGGTGATCTTTGCCCTGGGCAGTGTATTGGCGGCCCAGGCCGACTCCATCTGGGGTGTGATCGCCGGGCGTATCCTGCAGGGGGCCGGGGCGATTTCCGCTGCGGTCATGGCGCTGCTGTCCGACCTCACCCGCGAGCAGCACCGGACCAAGGCCATGGCCATGATCGGCATGAGCATCGGCCTGTCGTTTGCCGTCGCCATGGTCGTCGGCCCATTGCTGACTCGTGCCTTTGGCTTGTCAGGATTGTTCCTCGCCACGGCAGGACTTGCCCTGGTCGGCATCCTGCTGATCGCCTTTGTCGTGCCCAATACCCACAGCATCCTGCAGCACCGTGAGTCGGGTGTGGCGCGCCAGGCCATCGGCCCGACCCTGCGCCATCCGGACCTTCTGCGCCTGGACGCGGGCATCTTCATCCTCCACGCCATCCTCATGGCCAGCTTCGTCGCGCTGCCACTGGCCTTCGTCGAGCGCGGCGGTCTGCCGAAGGAGCAGCACTGGTGGGTATACCTGACCGCATTGTTCATCTCATTTTTTGCAATGGTCCCGTTCATCATCTACGGCGAGAAAAAGCGCAAGATGAAACGCGTGCTGGCCGGGGCGGTCAGTGTGTTGCTGCTGGTGGAGGTGTTCTTCTGGCAGTGGGCTGACGGTTTGCGCGGACTGGTGATCGGCACCGTGGTATTCTTTACTGCATTCAACCTGCTGGAGGCATCGCTGCCTTCGCTGGTGAGCAAGGTGTCGCCTGCAGGTGGCAAGGGGACGGCAATGGGGGTTTACTCCACCAGCCAGTTCCTCGGTGCTGCCCTGGGAGGAATCCTCGGTGGCTGGTTGTTCCAGCACGGCGGGCTGAACATGGTGTTCCTCGGTTGTGCGGTACTGTGTGCCATCTGGTTGGTCGTTGCCTTGCGCATGAACGAGCCGCCCTATGTGACCAGCCTGCGCATGCCGCTGACGCCTGAGGCAGTCCGGGAAGCCGGCCTGACCGAGCGCCTGATGGCCGTGCCGGGTGTGACCGACGCCGTCGTGGTGGCGGAAGAAGCCGCCATCTATATCAAACTGGATACGAAAATTTTGGACCGTACGACCCTCGAGCGCCTGGTGAACCCGGCCTCTTCGGCGTGCGAAGCCTAGGAGAACGTTATGGCCCGTGGGGTTAACAAAGTCATTCTGGTTGGTACCTGTGGCCAGGATCCCGAAGTCCGCTACCTGCCCAACGGTAACGCCGTGACCAACCTGAGCCTGGCTACCAGCGAGCAGTGGACCGACAAGCAGTCGGGCCAGAAGGTCGAGCGTACCGAGTGGCACCGTGTGTCGCTGTTCGGCAAGGTTGCCGAAATCGCCGGCGAATACCTGCGCAAGGGTTCGCAGTGCTACATCGAAGGCAAGCTGCAGACCCGCGAGTGGGAAAAAGACGGCATCAAGCGCTACACCACCGAGATCATCGTCGACATCAACGGCACCATGCAGCTGCTCGGCGGCCGTCCGCAGGGCCAGCAGCAGGGCGGTGACCCGTACAACCAGGGTGGCGGCAACTACGGTGGCGGCCAGCCGCAACAGTACAACCAGGCTCCGCGCCAGCAGGCCCCGCGCCCGCAACAGGCTCCTCAGCGCCCGGCACCGCAGCAGCCAGCCCCGCAGCCAGCGGCTGACTTCGACAGCTTCGATGACGATATTCCGTTCTGATCGGAGCGGTCAGGCGTCTAGCAAGACCAGAAGCCCAGGGCAGTTGCCCTGGGTTTTTTTATGGGCAGCCACCCGTGTAGGAGGCTTCTGAAACTGCTGGTGCTGCAGCTCATTGTTGCCTTCTCAATTTAATATCTGTCCCTAGCAGGCAACGAGAGTGGAAACATGGACGTCATCATGGGTTTGATAGCCGCCTTGTTGTGGGGCGTCACCGATTTTCTAGTGGGGGTAAACGCCCGGGCGGTTGGCATTCGTCGAGCTGTCTTTTTTGGGCAGGTATTGGGTCTGTTGCTGATGGGGCTGATCATCTTCATATCGGCCAATCAGCTGGAAAAGATACTGGCGGCACCTGTTAGCGCATTGCTGCTTGGCGGAGTTGCGGCGCTTTGCACGGTGTTAGGGGCGCTGTCACTTTCCAAGGCCTTTGCTATCGGCAAGACGGCAGTCGTGGCTCCGCTGGTGACCTCGTATGGCGTCTTTACTACGCTGCTGGCCTGGCTAGGTGGTGATGAACTGTCGCTTTGGCAGTTTCTTGGCTTGCTGACCTGTTTCCTTGGTGTGCTGTTGGCCAGTAGCAGCGGTAACAGGGCGGGTGAGCAGGGGCGGTCGATGAGCCGTTTGCCGGTTGCTTTCGCTCTGTTGGCGGCGGCTTTCTACGGCGTCAGTTTCTGGCTTCAGGGGAAATATGCGCTGCCCTCGCTCGGCCCTGTGAACATGTTGGCGCTAGGGTATGCAGTTGGGGTGATCTTCCTGATGCCCGAAGCGCTCAGGCTGCTGAGGGGCTGGTCGGTAATCAGGCCAAGAACGTGTGCAACATTGTGCGGTGCCAGCCTGTTCAACCTGGGTGGGTTTTCCGCCTTTTCCTGGGGGGCGCTAAATGGTTCGATTTCCGTTGTCACCGTGATCAGCACGCTGTCGGGGGGAATCGCCGCGATACTGGGCTTCTTCTTCTATCGGGAGCGGTTGTCCTGCTTTCAGGTGGTGGGCGTGGGCCTGGTCTTGGTGGGTGCCATTCTACTGCACCTGTTTGGCTGATCCCGATAAGCTCAGGTGCTGGTGCGAACGAGTTCGCAAGCGATCCGCTTATCCTGTGGGAGCGGCTTTAGCCGCGAAGAATCCAGCGCGGTGCATGGCACCGGCTGTGCCGGTGTTCGCGGCTAAAGCCGCTCCCACAGGGTCCCTGCTAATTCACAGGGTTATGTGAGAGCGGGTCCAATAAGGCAGCGCTTCAATAGAACAACCGCGGCTCCGGCGAGTCCAGCAGGCTGACCAGCTTGGTCAGGGCAAAGCCCAGTTCCTGGCGGCTGGGCGCCATCAGGGCGATGCGCACGCCGCAGGTTGCGTGGCTGCGTTCCGGCAGGAACTGGCTGCCACTGACTACCGTGACGCCGTTGTTGCGCGCCAGGTTGGCGAATTCGTCGCTGGTCCACGGCTCCGGCAACTCCAGCCAGATGTGGAAGCTATTGGGCTGGCTGCGGATCTTGTACCTGCCAAGGATCTCCCGGGCCATTTGCTGGCGCGCGGCCGCCTCGTCCTGCTGTACCCGCACCAACTGGTCGGCCATGCCGCTGTTGATCAGGTTGCTGGCCAGTTGCGCCATCAATGGTGACGGCATCCAGACGCTGCTGCGTACCATCGACGATAACCGCGAGAGGGTTTGCGGTGGCGCGTACAGGTAACCGATGCGCAGCGCCGGCAGCACGCTCTTGGACAGGCTGGTGAGGTACACCGAGCGTTCGGGCGCATACGCGGTCAGTGGCTGGTAATCCGCTGCGGGTTCGAGAAAACCGTAGATATCGTCATCGACGATGAACAGGTCGAACTCGCGGGCGATCTCTGCAATGGCCTGGCGCCGTGCGTGGGGCATGATCGAGTTGGTCGGGTTCTGGTGGGTGGTGACGCACACCAGCAGGGAAGGGCGGTGCTCCAGGCAGGCCGCGCGCAATGCCTCCGGAATAAGGCCGTGCTCGTCCATGGCCACGCCGCGCAGGCGGCGGCCCATGCTGTGGGCCAGGGAGATGATGCCTGGGTAGCAGAACGATTCGCACAGCACCACATCGTCGCTCTTCGACAGGCTGCTGATGGCCACCAATAGTCCATGCTGGGCGCCAGAGGTCAGTACAACCTGTTGCCAGCGAGCATCAGGCAGCCAGCGCTGAATCCAGGCTGCCCCTGCTTGTTTGTGGGAGGTGTGACCACCCTCTGTCACATAGTCGAGTACCTGCCCCAGGTCCGGAGAAGTGGCCAGCTCGCTGATCGCCGCACCCAACCACTCACTCATGTGGGCGTCGTTGGGTTTGATGATCGAGAGATCGATCTGGCTGCTTTCGCCAGTAACGGGTGCAGGCACCGACGGGGTGGATAACCGCTGTCGCAACTGCCTGACAAATGTGCCACGGCCCACCTCTCCAACCACCAGGCCGCGTTTGGCGGCTTCGTCGTAGGCTCTTCCAACGGTGCCGGGAGTTACATTGAGTGCCTCGGCAAGGTCTTTGAGGGTGGGCAAACGATCGCCTGCTGCAAGCCGACCACTTTCGATGTCCTGTTCAAGGGCATTAGCGATCATCAGGTAAACCGGCTGGGTTTGATCGCCGTATTGAGGGACCCACATGGAAATGACACCAGATTCTGCAATTGCGCGCAGCCTAACATGAAAGCCAAGATGCGGGTAATGAGGGCAATTGTTGCCATTGAGTCGATTTAATTTGATATTGCATCGATTCAATTTTTGTAATTACAATCATCGCGCTGATTGGGACATGCACACTTGCGTTGTGCTTGGCAGGACACTCCACTGGATGGACTTCGCTATGGAAATTCTGGGCGCTTTCTGGGCGGAACACTGGTTGCTGGCGGTGCTCATGCTTGGGGCTATCGCTTTCGTTGCCGGCTTCGTAGACAGCATTGCCGGTGGCGGCGGGTTGTTCCTGGTGCCGGGCTTTCTGCTGGTCGGCATGCCACCGCAGGTTGCCCTCGGTCAGGAAAAACTGGTCAGTACCCTTGGCACACTGGCAGCCATTCGCAACTTCCTGGCCAACAGCAAGATGGTCTGGCAGGTGGCGCTGGTCGGCGTGCCGTTCTCGTTGCTCGGTGCCTACCTGGGGGCACACCTGATCGTGTCGATCTCCCAGGAAACCGTGGGCAAGATCATCCTGGCGCTGATCCCCCTCGGCATCCTCATCTTCCTCACCCCCAAGGACCGCCCGGTCGAAGAGCGCGAACTGTCATCGCGCATGCTGTTCACCGTGGTCCCGCTGACCTGTCTGGCCATCGGCTTCTATGACGGCTTCTTCGGCCCCGGTACCGGCAGCATGTTCATCATCGCGTTCCATTACCTGCTGCGCATGGATCTGGTCTCCAGCTCGGCCAACTCCAAAACCTTCAATTT
This sequence comes from Pseudomonas sp. SF2, assembly GCF_036858055.1. Taxonomy (NCBI): domain Bacteria; kingdom Pseudomonadati; phylum Pseudomonadota; class Gammaproteobacteria; order Pseudomonadales; family Pseudomonadaceae; genus Pseudomonas; species Pseudomonas sp. SF2. The sequence continues at coordinate 24,524 of NZ_JAMBDI010000001.1, forward strand.
CGCGTCCAACATCGGCGCCCTGGTGGCCTTCGTCATTGCCGGCAAGGTCGTCTACCTGCTGGCGTTGCCGCTGGTGGCCTGCAACATCCTCGGTAACCACCTGGGCAGCGCGCTGGCCCTGCGCAAGGGCAACGAAGTGGTGCGCAAGGCGCTGGTGTTTTCGATGCTCTGCCTGTTCACCAGCCTGGGCGTGAAGTACCTGGCCTGACCCTTCCATAGGAGACAACTGATGAAAACCGCATTCGTAACCGGCGCCTCCTCGGGCTTTGGCCGCGCCATCTGCCGTACCTTGATCGGCAAAGGCTACCGCGTGATCGGTGGCGCCCGGCGCATGGACAAGCTGCAAGCGCTGGAAGCCGAACTGGGCGCCAACTTCACTGCGCTGGCGCTGGATGTCACCGACCCGGTGTCGCTCGAGACGGCGGTCGAGAAGATTCGTGATGCTTCGCTGCAGATCGACCTGCTGGTCAACAATGCCGGGCTGGCGCTGGGCGTGGACCGTGCCCAGGTCAGCAGTGCGGAAAACTGGCAGCGGATGATCGACACCAACATCACCGGCCTGGCCATGGTCACCCACAAGATACTGCCGCAGATGGTGGAAGCCGACAGCGGCATGATCATCAACATCGGCTCGATCGCCGGCACCTACCCCTACCCGGGCGGTAACGTGTATGGCGCCAGCAAGGCCTTCGTCCGCCAGTTCAGCCTCAACCTGCGCGCCGACCTGGCGGGCACCCGCGTGCGAGTGAGCAACATCGAGCCGGGGCTGTGCTCGGGTACCGATTTCTCGGTGGTGCGCCTGAACGGTGACCTGGATGCCGTGCAGGCGCTGTATAGGGATGTGGAGGCCATTCTGCCCGAGGACATCGCGGCCACGGTGGCCTGGATTGCCGAGCAGCCGGCGCATGTGAACATCAATACCATCGAGATCATGCCGGTGGCGCAGAGCAGCGCGGCGCTGAACGTGGTGCGCAACCTGCCGCTTTGCTGATCGGCCGGTGGTGGATGGCACCGGCGTTGCCGGTGTTAGCGGGCACGCCCGCTCCCACATTCGGGCAGGTGCAGTACCTGTGGGAGCGGGTTCACCCGCGAATCAGGCAACACAGCGCCTTCAGCTGACCCATGTCATCGCACCTTCGCGATTCTTGGCTAGTCTTACCTGTTGGCGGCCATCAATTGGCCGCCACCGTGACTACCAAGAGGCGCCGGCCATGTTCCGTGCGTCCACCACCTGATCAGGAGTGCACGATGGACCTGAACCGTCGGCAGTTCTTCAAGGTCGCCGCCGTCGGCCTTGGAGGCTCGAGCCTTGCGGCGTTGGGCATGGCCCCGACACCCGCATTCGCCGAGCAGGTGCGTCACTTCAAGCTGGCGCATACCAAAGAAACCCGTAACACCTGCCCCTACTGCTCGGTCGGCTGCGGCCTGATCATGTACAGCCAGGGCGATGCGGGCAAGAACGTCAAACAGAACATCATCCATATCGAAGGTGACGCCGACCACCCGGTCAACCGCGGCACCCTCTGCCCGAAAGGCGCCGGCCTGCTGGACTTCATCCACAGCCCGAGCCGCCTGCAGTACCCCGAGGTACGCAAGCCGGGCAGCAAGGAGTGGGTGCGAGTCAGCTGGGACGAGGCGCTCGATCGCGTCGCCGACCTGATGAAGCAGGACCGCGACGCCAACTTCATCGAAAAGAACGCCCAGGGGCAAACGGTCAACCGCTGGCTCACTACCGGTTTTCTCGCTGCTTCCGCCGCCTCCAGCGAGGCCGGCTACCTGACCCACAAGGTCATCCGCGCAACAGGCATGCTGGGGTTCGATAACCAGGCTCGTGTCTGACATGGCCCGACGGTGGCAAGTCTTGCCCCGACGTACGGCCGTGGCGCCATGACCAACCACTGGTCCGATATCGCCAACGCGAATCTGGTCCTGGTGATGGGTGGCAACGCAGCAGAAGCGCATCCGTGCGGCTTCAAGTGGGTGACCGAGGCCAAGGCGCACAACAAGGCGCGGCTGATCGTGGTCGACCCGCGGTTTACCCGTACCGCTTCGGTGGCGGACTACTACGCACCGATTCGTACCGGTACCGACATCGCCTTCATGGGCGGGCTGATCAATTACCTGCTGAGCAACGACAAGATCCAGCACGAGTACGTGCGCAACTACACCGATGTGTCGTTCATCGTCAAAGAGAACTATGGCTTCGAGGATGGCCTGTTCAGCGGCTACGACGAGGCCAAGCGTGTGTATGCCGACAAGTCCGGCTGGGGTTATGAACTGGGTGAGGACGGTTTTGCCAAGGTCGACCCGACCTTGCAGCACCCGCGCTGCGTGTTCCAGCTGATGAAGCAGCACTACAGCCGCTATACCCCGGAACTGGCGAGCATGACCTGTGGCATGCCGCAGGACGCCATGCTGAAGATCTGGGAAGAGATCGCCACCTGCTCGGTACCGGGCAAGACCATGACGATCCTCTACGCGCTCGGCTGGACGCAGCACTCGATCGGCGCACAGATCATCCGCAGTGCGGCCATGGTCCAGTTGCTGCTGGGCAACGTCGGCATGCCCGGTGGCGGGGTCAACGCCTTGCGCGGGCACTCCAACATCCAGGGCCTGACCGACCTCGGCCTGCTGTCCAACTCGCTGCCGGGTTACCTGACCTTGGCTGGCGATGCCGAGCAGGACTACGCCGCCTACATCGACAAGCGCGCCTCCAAACCGCTGCGCCCAGGGCAACTGTCGTACTGGCAGAACTACGGCAAGTTCCACGTCAGCCTGATGAAGGCCTGGTATGGCGCCAACGCTACGGCAGAAAACAACTGGGGCTACGACTGGCTGCCCAAGCTCGACGTACCGGCCTACGACGTGCTGCGCATGTTCGAGATGATGGGCCAGGGCAAGGTCAACGGCTACATGTGCCAGGGCTTCAACCCGATTGCCGCGCTGCCGGACAAGAACCGCGTCACCGCAGCCCTGGGCAAGCTCAAGTGGCTGGTGATCATGGACCCGCTGGCCACCGAGACCTCGGAGTTCTGGCGCAACGTCGGGCCGTTCAACGATGTCGACACGGCCAACATCCAGACCGAAGTGATCCGCCTGCCCACCACCTGCTTCGCCGAGGAAGACGGCTCGCTGGTCAACAGCAGCCGCTGGCTGCAGTGGCACTGGAAGGGCGCCGACGGCCCGGGTGAGACCCGCACCGACGTGCACATCATGAGCGAGCTGTTCCTGCGCCTGCGCCGACGCTACCAGGCCGAGGGCGGTGCCTACCCAGACGCGCTGATGAACATCAACTGGCCATACAAGATCCCTGAAGAGCCATCCCCGGAGGAACTGGCCAAGGAAATGAACGGCTGGGCGGTGACCGACCTCACCGACCCGACTGGCGCAGTGCTCAAGGCCGGCCAGCAACTGGCGGGCTTTGGCCAGCTCAAGGACGATGGCAGCACCGCGTCCGGCTGCTGGATCTTCGCCGGCAGCTGGACCGAGCAGGGCAACCAGATGGCCCGCCGCGACAACAGCGACCCATACGGCATGCACCAGGTGCAGAACTGGGCCTGGGCCTGGCCGGCCAACCGCCGCATCCTCTACAACCGTGCTTCCAGCGACCCGCAAGGCAAACCCTGGGACCCGGAGAAGAAGCGCCTGGTATGGTGGAACGGCAAGGCCTGGACCGGTACCGACGTGCCCGACTTCAAGGTCGACTCGCCACCCGAGGCGGGGATGAACCCGTTCATCATGAACCCCGAAGGCGTGGCGCGGTTCTTCGCCATCGACAAGATGGCCGAAGGCCCGTTCCCCGAGCACTACGAGCCGTTCGAGACGCCGATTGGCATCAACCCGCTGCACCCGCAGAACAAGAAGGCCACCAGCAACCCGGCCGGGCGGGTCTTCGACTCGGTGTGGGACACCCTGGGCAAGCACGACGAGTTCCCGTATGCGGCGACCACGTACCGGCTGACCGAGCACTTCCACTTCTGGAGCAAGCATTGCCGCCTCAACGCCATTGCCCAGCCCGAGCAGTTCGTCGAAATCGGCGAGGTGCTGGCCAACGAGAAGGGTATCAAGGCCGGTGACCGGGTGCGGGTGTCGAGCAAGCGCGGGCACATCGAGGCGGTGGCGGTGGTGACCAAGCGGATTCGCCCGCTCAAGGTCAACAACCAGACCGTGCACCAGATCGGCATCCCGCTGCACTGGGGCTTCACCGGGGCTACGCGGCATGGCTACCTGACCAACACCCTGGTGCCTTTCCTGGGTGACGGCAATACCCAGACGCCAGAGTCCAAGTCGTTCCTCGTCAAAGTGGAGAAACTCTGATGGCCAGCCAAGACATCATCGCCCGCTCGGCCACCACCACCGTACCGCCTTCGGTACGCCAGCAGCAGGAAGTCGCCAAGCTGATCGACACCACCAAGTGCATCGGCTGCAAGGCCTGCCAGGTGGCGTGTTCGGAGTGGAACGAACTGCGTGACGAGGTCGGCCACAACCACGGCACCTATGACAACCCCCAGGACCTCACCGCCGAGACCTGGACCCTGATGCGCTTCACCGAGCATGAGCGCGACGACGGCAACCTGGAGTGGCTGATTCGCAAGGACGGCTGCATGCACTGCGCCGAGCCAGGTTGCCTGAAGGCCTGCCCGAGCCCGGGGGCGATCATCAAGCACGCCAACGGCATCGTCGACTTCAACCAGGACCACTGTATCGGTTGCGGCTACTGCATCACCGGCTGCCCGTTCAACATCCCGCGCATCTCGCAGAAGGACCACAAGGCGTACAAGTGCACCCTGTGTTCCGACCGCGTGACCGTGGGCCTGGAGCCGGCCTGCGTGAAAACCTGCCCGACCGGGGCGATCGTGTTCGGCAGCAAGGACGAGATGAAAGTGCATGCCGCCGAGCGCATCGTCGACCTCAAGTCGCGCGGCTATGACAACGCCGGGCTGTACGACCCGGACGGCGTCGGTGGCACCCATGTGATGTATGTGCTGCACCATGCCGACACGCCGAAACTGTACGCCGGCCTGCCGGATCAGCCGGTGATCAGCCCTCTGGTGGGGCTGTGGAAAGGCTTCACCAAGCCGCTGGCGCTGCTGGCCATGGGCGCGGCGGTGCTGGCCGGGTTCTTCCACTATGTGCGGGTCGGGCCACAGCGGGTGGAGGAGGACGAACGCCCGACACCGCCGGATGAAAGCGTGCATCAGGTGGACCCGTCGGTCCATGTCTATGATCCGGCCAAGCCCGGTGGGCAAGGGGAGCAGCGACCATGAACGACAACAAACCCATCCTGCGTTACAACGCCAACGAGCGCAGCAACCACTGGGTCGTCGCGATCCTGTTCATCCTGGCTGGCCTGTCGGGGCTGGCGCTGTTCCATCCGGCGCTGTTCTGGCTCAGCAACCTGTTCGGCGGTGGGCCGTGGACACGCATCCTGCACCCCTTCATCGGGGTGGCGATGTTCGTGTTCTTCCTCGGCCTGGTGCTGCGTTTCTGGCGCGCCAACTTCATCACCGCCAACGACCGCCTGTGGCTGCGCCGCGTGGACCGGGTGATGCTCAACAAGGAGGAGGGTGTGCCGCCGATCGGCAAGTACAACGCCGGGCAGAAGCTGTTGTTCTGGACCCTGCTGGCGTGCATGCTGGTTCTGCTGGTCAGCGGTGTGGTGATCTGGCGCGCCTACTTCAGCCATTGGTTCGGCATCGAGGTCATTCGCCTGTCCGCGCTGCTCCACGCCCTGGCGGCGTTCGTGCTGATCCTCAGCATCATCGTGCACATCTACGCCGGCATCTGGATCAAGGGCTCGATCGGCGCCATGCTGCATGGCTGGGTCAGCCGCGCCTGGGCGCGCAAGCACCATGAGTTGTGGTACCGCGAAGTGACCGGTGACAAGACGCCGGGCAATCACGGACGAAAAGAAGGATGAGCGCTTGAGCACGATACTCGAACCCGGGCAGATCGAAGCGTCGGCGGTGATGCCGCCGTTTCTGCACCTGCCCCCCGCCAACCTGTTCGAACTGCGGGCCGCGCGCCTGGAGCAGTTGGCCGAGGGCAATGCCCTTGGCGAATACCTGAAGCTGGTGGCCCGCTTGTGCCGCATCCAGCAGCAGCTTGTGGATAACCCGCCCGCTGGCATGCCTGTGGCCGAGGAGCGTCAACGCCTGTGCATAAGTCATGGTTTGCCGCCGCTGGCGGCGGATAGCCTGGTGCGTGAAGGGCCGTGGCTGGTCTGGTTGCAGGCCTTGCTCGAGCACTTCAGCGCGCAAACCAGCGGTCCGTTGGGTGAGGCACTGCAAGCCCTGCGTGGCAGCGACGACAATCAGCGCAAGGGCTGGGGCATTGCCTTGCTCGCCGGCCAGTACGATGCAGTGCCCGCAGGGCTGGTGCCGTTCATTGGGGCGGCCTTGCAGGCGGCCTGGTCCAGTTGGTTGCTGGCGCTGCCCGCGCCAGAGCTCAAGCCCGCCGGCAGCCTGGCCCAGTGCCCGGCCTGCGGCTCGCCGGCGATGGCCGGGGTGGTGCGCAACCGTGGCAAGCACAATGGCCTGCGCTACCTGGCCTGTTCGCTGTGTGCCTGTGAATGGCATGTAGTGCGGGTCAAGTGCGTCTACTGCGAGTCGAGCAAGGACCTGCGCTACACCAGCCTCGACGATGACCGCCATGCGCCGGGCAAGGCGCCGCTGCGTGCCGAGTGCTGCCCGGCGTGCGAAAGCTACCTGAAGCAGAACTACCTGGAAAACGATGCGGCGGCCGAGCCGCTGGCCGACGACCTGGCCAGCCTGGCGCTGGACATTCGCCTGGACGAGGAGGGCTTCCATCGGTTGGCACCGAACCTGATGCTTGCGCCCGGGTAGTGGGTGAGTGTCTACACTGTAAGACCGAGTCGCCTTCTTCGCGGGTAAACCCGCTCCCACAGGTACCGCGCAAGCTTCAAAAGCTGCGCGGGCCTTGTGGGAGCGGGTTCCCCCGCGAAGAGGCCAGTACAGACAACGGATCAGTCCAAGGTAGTACCGCATGTCCTCCAGCCTAGCCAGCGACACCCCACGCCTGCCCTCCATCGACACCCTTTTGCGCCACCCGGCCTGCCTCCCGCTGATCGACCGCCATGGCCGCGACGCGGTCCTTGCCACCTTGCGCCAACTGCTCGACGACCTGCGCGACCCCGCCCGTACCGGCCAACTCAGCGCCGCCGAACTGGCCGCTGAAGTCCTGCTGGGCCGCACCGGCGAACGCCTGGCCACCCAGCAACGCAGCCAGGTCCGTCGCGTGTTCAACCTCACCGGCACCGTCCTGCACACCAACCTCGGCCGCGCCCTGTTGCCAGAGGAGGCCATCGAGGCCATGCAGACCGCCGCCCGCTACCCGCTCAACCTGGAATTCGACCTGGCCACCGGCAAGCGTGGCGACCGTGACGACCTGATCGAAGGCCTGATCCGCGAGCTGACCGGCGCCGAAGCCGTCACCGTGGTCAACAACAACGCTGCCGCCGTGCTGCTGGCGCTCAACAGCCTGGGCGCGCGCAAGGAGGGCATCATCTCCCGCGGTGAACTGATCGAGATCGGCGGTGCCTTCCGCATTCCCGACATCATGGCCCGCGCTGGCGTGAAGCTGCACGAAGTCGGCACCACCAACCGCACCCACGCCCGCGACTACGAGGCCGCCATCGGCCCACGCACCGGCCTGCTGATGCGCGTGCATTGCAGCAACTACAGTATCCAGGGTTTCACTACCCAGGTGCCCACCGCCGAGCTGGCGCGCATCGCCCACCAACATGACTTACCGCTGCTTGAGGACCTTGGCAGCGGTAGCCTGCTTGACCTCACCCGCTGGGGCCTGCCCGCCGAGCCGACCGTGCGCCAGGCCCTGGCTGACGGCGCCGATATCGTCACCTTCAGTGGCGACAAACTGCTGGGCGGGCCGCAAGCCGGGATCATCGTCGGGCGCAAGGACCTGATCGCCAGGATCAAGAAGAACCCGCTCAAGCGTGCGCTGCGGGTCGACAAGATCACCCTCGCCGCACTCGAAGCGGTGCTGGCGCTGTACCGCAACCCCGACCGCCTGGCCGAGCGCCTGCCCAGCCTGCGTCTGCTGACCCGCAGCCAGGCCGAAATCCAGGCCCAGGCCGAGCGCCTGGCCCCTGAGCTCAAGGCCCGCCTCGGCGAGCAATGGGCGGTCAGCGTGGAGCCGGCGTTGGGCATGATCGGCAGTGGCAGCCAACCGGTCGCCCGCCTGCCGAGCGCGGCGTTGTGCCTGCGCCCGCAGGTGTCGAAGAAGTTGCGCGGGCGCAGCCTGCATGTGCTGGAGCGGGCCTTGCGAGACCTGCCGGTGCCGGTGCTCGGCCGCATCGCCGACGACGCCCTGTGGCTGGACCTGCGCCAGCTGGATGACGAAGCCCAGTGGCTGGCGCAGTTGCCCGCCCTGCAGTTGGGGCCGGTACAGTGATCGTTGGTACCGCCGGCCATATCGACCACGGCAAGACCGCACTGCTCCAGGCCCTGACCGGCCAGGCCGGCGACCAGCGCCAGGAGGAGCGCGCCCGTGGCATGACCATCGACCTGGGCTACCGCTATGCGGCGTTGACCGAGGGGGCGGCACTGACCGGCTTCATCGACGTACCGGGCCATGAGCGCTTTATCCACAACATGCTGGCCGGCGCCCACGGCATCGACCTGGTGCTGCTGGTGGTGGCGGCCGACGACGGGGTGATGCCACAAACCCGCGAGCACCTGGCAATCATCGAGCTGCTCGGCATTCCCCAGGCCCTGGTGGCAATCAGCAAATGCGACCGGGTAGAGCCGGCACGCCTGGCCGAAGTGCAGGCACAAGTCAGCGAATTGCTGGCGCCGGGCCCTTATGCCGGTGCACGGCAGTTTCCGTTGTCGAGTGTGACCGGCGAGGGTATCGATGCCCTGCGCCAGGCGTTGCTGGCGGCGGAGCAGCGCGTGCGCCAGCGCAGCGTGCGCGGCGGTTTCCGCCTGGCCGTCGACCGTGCTTTCGCCGTTACCGGGGCGGGTGTGGTGGTCACGGGCACGGCGCTGGCCGGGCGGGTCAGTGCCGGCGACACCTTGTTGCTGGGCAAGGCCGGCAAACCGGTACGGGTGCGTGGCCTGCATGCGCAGAACCAGGCCGCCCTGGTGGCCGAGGCGGGCCAGCGTGTGGCGCTGAACATCGCTGCCGAACGCCTGGCGGCGGAACAGGTGCATCGGGGTGACTGGCTGGTGGCCGAGTGGCTGCATGCCCCCAGCGTGCGGGTGGATATCGAACTGAAACTTTTGCCGGGCGAGACCCGGACTTTCGAACATTTCAGCGCCGTGCACGTGCACCTCGGCACCCAGGACGTAACGGCCCGGGTGGCCTTGCTCGAAGGAGAAACCCTGACGGCGGGCCAGCGCATGTTCGCCCAGTTGCTGCTCAACGCACCGCTGCAGGCGGTACACGGCGACCGCCTGGTGCTGCGCGACCAGCGTGCCCAGCGCACCCTGGGGGGCGGCAAGGTGCTCGACCCGTTTGCGCCAAGCCGTCAGCGGCGCAGCGATGAGCGCCTGCGCCAGTTGCAGGTGCTGCGTGATACCGAGGACCTGGAGCAGGCCCTGCCGGCGCTGCTCGCCAGCGCACCCGGGGGTGTCGACCCGCAGCGCCTGGAGCGGCAGTTCAATCGCCTGCGCGAAACCTGGCAGTTGCCGGAAGATGTGCTGGTGGTGGCAACACGGCAGGGCCAACTGTTGTTTGCCCGTGCCCAGTGGCAGGCGCTCAAGCGCCTGGTGCTGGAGCAGTTGGCGCGGTTCCATGAGCAGGAGCCTGACCAGCTCGGCCCGGACCGCGACCGCCTGCGCCGCTTTGCTGCCTTGCCGCTGGAGCGGCCCGCTTTTGTCAGCCTGCTGGATGAGTTGCTCGATGACCGTGCCATTGCCAGCAGCGGGCCTTGGCTGCACCTGCCCGATCACAAGGTGCAGTTGAGTGAAGCCGACAGCGCGCTATGGGCGAGTCTGCAACCGAAGTTGCTGGCGGGGCAATACGATCCGCCCTGGGTCAGGACGCTGGCGAGTGAGGAAAACCGTGCCGAAGCCGATGTGCGCCTGTTGCTGCGCAAGCTGGCCCGGTTGGGCCTGGTGCACCAGGTGGTGCGCGACCTGTTCTACCCTGAGGCGACGCTACAGCGCATGGCAGAGCTGCTGCTGGGGCAGGCCAGTGAAACGCCGATAGTGCAGGTTGCCGCGTTTCGCGATATGTTGGGCATCGGTCGCAAGCGCAGTGTGCAGATACTGGAATACTTCGACCGCATCGGTCTGACCCGGAGGGTGGCCGATCAGCGTCACATTCGCGCCGACAGCGCCCTGGCCCAGCAGCAAGCCAGGCACTGAGTTCAAGGAAGGCAATCGCGCCCGGTGGCGCGGCCGGGCTTCAAACCCGGTTGGGGACGGCAGCCGTTCCCGGGCAGGTTCGACTCCCGCTGCCTTCCGCCATTTTTTACTGGCCCATTCGCGGGCAAGCCCGCTCCCACAGGACTTCACAGCCTTCAAGGGCAGTGCTGTACCTGTGGGAGCGGGCTTGCCCGCGAATAGGCCCTGATGGGTGAAAGCTAGGCCCGCTCCCCACACAGATCCAGGGCAAACCACTGCTCAGCTGCATCCACATCCAGCCCGGCCCCCAGCAGCGCAACCATCTTGGCCAGCGCCGCCTCACGGGTCATGCCCCCACCACTGACCAGCCCGGCCCCGCGCAAGCGGTTACCCGCCGCATAGGTATCGAACACCACCGACCCCTCAGGGCACTGGCTGATAGCTGCCAGCATCACACCGCGCTGGCGCGCTGCGCTCAGCACATCCAGCAATGCCTGGTCATCCGACGGCCCGGTACCGCTGCCGTAGCACTCCAGCAGCAACCCCTGCACGCCACTGCCCAGCAGTGCCTGCAAGTGCCCGGCCTGCAGGCCCGGGAACACCGGCACTACCGCCAGGTTGACCGGCTGGCGCGGGTGCTTGTAGCCAAGCTCGGCAGGGATCGCCGTGGCGCGCTCACTGTCACGATGACGTGGCAGCGCGACAAAGGCATCGAACGCCTCGCTGCGCAGCTTCGACGCCCGGCAGCCATGCAGCAGCTGGCCATGGAAGTACAGCTGCACGCCGTCTTCCAGCCCTTGTTCGAACTGGCGCAGCGCGCCGCACAGGTTGCCCCAGGCATCGCTGTCTGCGGCACCCGCCGGCAGCATCGAGCCGGTCAGCAGCACCGGCACCGGCAGGCCCAGCAGCAGGAACGACAATGCCGCGGCGCTGTAGGCCAGGCTGTCGGTACCATGCAGCACCAGCACGCCATCATGGCCAGCAACCTCTACCGCTGCGACGATGGCATCGCGCATCGCCAGCCAGTTGTGCTGTTGCATGTTGGCGCTGTCGAGCAGCGGGTTCAGTTCCTGCAGTGTCCACTGCACCTGGGGCGCATCGGGCATGTGGGCGAAGTGTTCGCGCATGCGCGCTTCGAAACCACCGGCCGGCGCCAGGCCTTCGGGGGTTTCGAGCATGCCGATGGTGCCCCCGGTATAGAGAACGAGGAGATTGTTTACTGCTCGCATGGGAAGCATCCGTAGCGGTGAGCGGAGAAAAGGTAAGCCGCCCACGGACGGGGCGGCTGGAAGGGAGAATATCAGCGCTGCGTCTGGACTTCGCCGACTGCTTTGTCAGTGGCTGTTTCCGCCTGCGGATTGGCAGGCCAGGCATTGCGGTCCAGGTCCAGGTCGGCGAACTTGGCCGAGTCGAACACCGGCTGGTCGACGCCCGCCTTGCGCTGCTCGTCGTAGTCGCGCATTACCCGCAGGCCGACCTTGAACAGCAGGGCCAGAGCCACCAGGTTGACGAAGGCCAGGCAGGTCATGGTGATATCGGCAAAGGCGAACACGGTCGACAGGTCCTGCAGCGAACCCCATACCACCAGCGCCAGTACCAGGCCACGGAACACCATCAGTACCACGCGATTGCGGCTGAGGAACTGCAGGCTGTTCTCGCCCAGGTAGTAGTTGTAGAGGATGCAGGTGAACACGAACAGCGACAGCGCGACGCTGACGAACACGCGGCCCCAGTCACCAACCACGGCGGCCAGCGAGTTCTGGGTCAGGACGATACCGTCACCTTCGAAGCCCGGGGTGTAGAAGCCCGACAGCAGGATCAGCAGCGCGGTGCAGGTGCAGATCACGAAGGTGTCGAGGAACACGCTGAAGGCCTGGACCACGCCCTGGGCACCCGGGTGTTTCACGGCGGCCACTGCGGCGACGTTCGGTGCACTGCCCAGGCCCGCTTCGTTGGCGAACACGCCACGCTTCACGCCCATGACGATGGCGCTGCCGAGCAGGCCGCCGAACGCCGGGTCGAGGCCGAAGGCGCTCTTGAAGATGGTTTCCAGCATGGCTGGCACGTGTTCGATCTGGGTGCCGATCACGTACAGGGTCACGCCGATGTAGGCCAGGGTCTTGACCGGTACCAGCAGGTCCGACACCGCGGCGATGCGCTTGATGCCGCCGATGAAGGTGATGGCCAGCAGCACGGCGAGGACGATGCCGGTGTGCTTGGGGTCGAAGGCGAAGGCGTTCTGCAGCGAGTGGGTCACGGTGTACGACTGCAGGCCGATGAAGGCGAAGCCGTAGGTGACCAGCAGCAGGACCGAGAACACGATGGCCATGCTTTTCAGCTTCAGGCCGTGCTGGATGTAGTAGGCCGGGCCGCCACGGTACAGGCCGTCGCCATCGGCGCGCTTGTAGACCTGGGCCAGGGTGCATTCGAAGAAGCTGCTGGACATGCCCACCAGTGCGGTGACCCACATCCAGAATACGGCGCCTGGGCCACCCAGGGTCACGGCAATGCCGACACCGGCGATGTTACCGGCGCCCACACGGCCGGCCAGGCTCAGCATCAGGGCCTGGAAGGAGCTCAGCTGGCCAGCCTGGCCACGCAGCGACTCCTTGAACACACCGAACATGTGGCCAAAGTGGCGGAACTGGACGAAACGGGAGCGGATGGTGAAGTAGCTACCCAGCCCTACGATCAGCACAATGAGAAGTTTCCCCGAGAGGAAATCGTTGAGTACTTCGAGCATTGGAAAATGACCTCGATTCTTATTGTTCGTGTGGAAAGACCAGCGGACGGCGGGCGCACCGCTATTCGTTGGGGCGCATGGTTGGCTATGACAAGGCCGGTTACAATTTCGCGGATTGCTCTGATTTGGTGCAACCTGATGCTATACTTGCGTCATTCGCGTCACCCGAGCCCTGTGTCATGAGCGTTCATTTCGCTACCAATCTCAAACTGGCCTGCAGCCACTACCGCTCTATCTCCGAAGTTTGCCGCAAGCTCGCGATCAATCGCGCACAGTTCAACAAGTACCTGAGCGGGCAGAGCCGTCCGACGGCATTCAATCTCAAGCGCATCAGCGATTTCTTCGGTGTCGAGGATTACGAGCTGAATTTGCCGCCCGAGCAGTTCAGCCACCTGATCGGTGCGCGTGTGTCGACCTTGGCCGAGCAACCTGGCGACCCGATCAGCGAGTTGTTTCGCCCGTTGCACGAACATGCCGGCAATCTGTCGCGTTATTGCGGCTATTACCTGGAGTATTCCAACTGCATGTCGGTGCCGGGCACGATCCTGGTGTCGCTGGTGCACCTGTGGGAAGAGCGCGGGCAGTTTCTGTTCGAGCGCCAGGAACGCCAGGAGCGCTCCAGTGCCACTGACCACCATGCCGAGGTGCGTTGCCGTTACCTGGGGGCGGCGTTCCAGTTGCAGGACCGGATGTTCCTGGTCGACTACGAGTCGCTGACTTTCAACGAGATGAGCCAGACCATCCTCATCCCCAGCTTCAAAAGCCGCATTACCCGCCTGAACGGCCTCAAGGCCGGCGTTTCCAGCGGTGACCAGCGCTACCCGGCCTGTACCCGGGTGGTGTGGGATTACCTGGGAGAGGAGATCAATCGCATCAACGCCTATCGCCAGGTAAAACTGTACCAGCCGGATGATCCCCGTATAGATGACGACATACGCGAGCGCTTGAGTGTGAGGCCGCTTAGTAACGGATTGTTTGAAATCAAGTAGTGGTCAACGCGTCAGGCGTTGTCGAGGATGAAGTTTTCCACGGCGCTCGCAACCTGATCGGCAATCGCTGGCGTACTGCGTAAGTGGGCGGCGATGCCATGGTCGCAGTCTGTAAGAAACAGGCATTGCAAACGCGACGCTGAAACTGATTGCATCAGGGCCTGGGTAACTTCTTCAGGAATCGGGCTGTAGCGCTCGGCGCCGGCCAGCCACAGGTTACCTGCGCTAGTGCCCGGATCTTTGCCAAATCGTTGTGAGTTCAGCCCGTCATACTCGCCAATTACCATCAGAACTCTGCCTTGGAACCGCTTGAGGAAGGCGTAACTGTCACAATCGAGAAAACCATAGGGTTCTCTGATCGCGGCTGTGAATGCCGGGCCGAACGGTACCTTGTGAGCACGGTCTGGATAGACCGCCGGGCAGATCAGCACGATGCTGTCCACTTGCGGCAACTGTGCTGCAAGTTTCAGCGTTATAGCCGCGCCCAGGCTGTGGCCTATTATCGTCCGACAGCGAAGCGCGATATGCGCGTGGAAACGCCGTGCTTCATCAAGGTTGGTAGCCAGTGAGGGTGACACTGCGCCTGGCTCACTGGCGAGGCTATGACCTGACAGATTGGCAGTGAGGGAACCAATGCCTGCGGCCTGCAGGCGATAGAGCAGGGGATTGAGCCGGGTAAAGTCGGAGCGCGCGCCCCCCAGGACGAATGCCGGCGCTGCGCGTTCGATATCGGGGACCAGCAAGCGGGCTTGTTGCTGGTAGTTTCCAAATACTTCGTCGATGAACAGTTCTTTGCCTGGGGCGAGTTCGTCAAACTGCCATTTCAGGCGCTGAGAAGATTCCGTTTGCAAGTGCATGGGGCCTCTGGAGGAATTGCTTGAGCCATTCGCCGAGTGGAGTTCCCGTATCGAGTAGCAGTTTGATTGCCATGATGATGCAGATACTGACCAGCAGCGGCTTTATGAGACCAGAGCCGAAACGAACGGTACAGCGCAGGCCAGCATGAACAACCCCGGCTCCAGGGCCGAAGTTGTCATCATAAAACCCGATGCCTGGAGCAACCTCCACACAGAACAGGTCAGTCCTTTGCCTCCGGGCGGCCCAAGTCTGCAATGGTTTGGCTTGCAATGGCTATGGCCCACGTTGGACTTCCCCGCCCAGAAACCGCAAAATGAGCCCTTTCCTTCAATCAACCTCTCCGGATCTGCTGACTCTATGCGTATGCGCCTAATGCTGTTGGGTGGTGGCAATGCCCTCGGGCAAGCGCTGATTCGTCTTGGGGCCGAGGAGGACATCGCATTCCTGGCGCCGCGCCCGCCCGAGAACGGCTGGACGCCGGCCAGCCTCACCCAGCTGCTCGACGATCATCGCCCCGATGCCCTGGTCAACCTGGCCTATTACTTCGACTGGTTCCAGGCCGAGTCGGTCAGCGAGCAACGCCTGGCTCAACAGGAGCGGGCGGTGGAGCGGTTGGCGGAGCTGTGCCAGCACCACCAGATCACCCTGGTGCAGCCTTCCAGCTACCGGGTGTTCGATGGTTCGCGGGCCACGGCCTATAGCGAAAAGGACGAGCCGGTGCCGCTGGGCCTGCGTGGCCAGGCCCTGTGGCGCATCGAGCAGAGCGTGCGCGCGGCTTGCCCGCAACACGTGCTGCTACGCTTTGGCTGGCTGCTCGACGAAAGCATCGATGGGTCGCTGGGGCGCTTCCTGACCCGTGCCGAGCAACCCCAGGAGCTGCTGCTGGCCGATGACCGGCGCGGCAACCCGACGCCGGTCGACGACGCCGCCCGGGTGATACTGTCGGTGCTCAAGCAACTCGATTGCAGCGCGCCGCTGTGGGGCACCTACCATTACGCCGGCAACGAGGCGACCACGCCGCTGGCGCTAGGCCAGGCGATCCTCGCCGAGGCCGGCCAATACCGTCAGCTGGCCGTGCAGGCACCGACGCCGCAGGCCCATGCCGCGCGCCCGGATGCCAGCGAAGAGCCGCAGCACGCGGTACTGGCCTGCAAGAAAATCCTTCATACCTTCGGCATCAAGCCGCGCGCCTGGCGCGCCGGCCTGCCGCCCCTACTGGACCGGTTCTACCGCCATGGCTGACGCCCCCATCCTGATCACCGGCGGTGCCGGCTTCATTGGCTCCCACCTGTGCGATGCGTTGTTGGACAAAGGCTACGCAGTACGCATTCTCGACGACTTCTCCACTGGCCAGCGGGGCAACCTGCAGGTCGGCCACCCACGGCTGGAACTGGTTGAAGGCGATGTCGCCGATGCCGGGCTGGTCAAGCAGGTTGCGGCTGGTTGCAGTGCTGTGGTGCACCTGGCGGCGGTGGCCTCGGTGCAGGCCTCGGTCGAGGACCCGGTGCGGACCCACCAGAGCAATTTCATCGGCACCCTCAATGTGTGCGAAGCCATGCGCGTGCATGGCCTGCGCCGGGTGTTGTTCGCCTCCAGTGCTGCGGTGTACGGCAACAATGGCGAAGGCGAGTCGATTGCCGAAGACACCCCCAAGGCGCCGCTGACCCCCTATGCCGTGGACAAGCTGGCCAGTGAGCAGTACCTGGACTTCTACCGTCGCCAGCATGGCCTGGAGCCTGTGGTGTTCCGCTTCTTCAATATCTTCGGGCCGCGCCAGGACCCGTCTTCGCCGTATTCCGGGGTGATCAGCATCTTCTCCGAGCGTGCTGTGCAGGGTTTGCCGATTACGGTGTTCGGCGATGGCGAGCAGACCCGGGACTTCCTCTACGTGGGCGACCTGGTACAGGTGATGGTGCAGGCGCTGGAGCAGCCGCAGGTCGAAGAGGGCGCGGTGAATATCGGCCTCAACCAGGCCACGTCGCTTAACCAGCTGCTGGCGGCGCTGGAGAAAGTGGTGGGTAGCTTGCCGGCGGTCAGCTATGTGCCGGCACGCTCGGGTGACATTCGCCATTCGCGGGCGGATAACCAGCGTTTGCTGGCGCGGTTCGAGTTTCCGCAGGCGACGCCGATTGTCGAGGGCCTGGCGCGGCTTCTGGGCAAGGGCTGAAATCCTTGGGGGCGCTTTGCGCCCCCTATCGCGACACAAGGCCGCTCCTACAGAGATCGCGTAAAGCCAAACATGTCCGGTCCATGTGGGGGCGGCCTTGCGTCGCGAAAGGGCCGCACAGCGGCCCCGGAATCATCGATGCCGCACCACTTTTCGCAGGCAATCCCCGGCCGCCAGCACCCGCCCATCCCGGGCCCGCACCTGCAGTGTTTCCAGCGCCTGCCCGGTATCGCCATCCACCAACTCCGAACGCACTTCACCTGCCTCGAACAGAAACCGCTCCCCCCACTGCCTCAAGCCAACCACCACCGGGAACACCGATCGTCCTTTCTCGGTCAGCACATATTCCTTGTAGGCACTGCCATCCGACGCAGGCTGCAGCGTCAGCAGCCCGCTTTCCACCAGCCACTTGAGCCGAGAGGCGAGGATATTCTTCGCCAGCCCCAGGTTCTTCTGGAATTCACTGAAGCGCCGCAGGCCATCGAAGGCATCGCGCAGGATCATTAACGCCCAACGGTCTCCCAGCACCTCCAGGGCCCGGGCCACGGGGCATTGCGCATTGTTTTCATCGAGCATGGACGGGGCCTTTCATGATCATCTGGTTGCAGGTTAAAACCACATTTGCTAAATAGCCAGCATGTAGTTTCAATTCGAAACCAGATTGACGAGGCCAGCCCGATGACCCCTACGCTGACACGCTGGATAACCCTGTTGCTGGCCACCACCAGCGCCATGGCCGTGGCGACCGTGTATTTCGCCCAGCCTTTGCTCGAATCGATGGCCGCCGACCTGGGCGTGGCGCAGCAGCGGATCGGCTGGGTAGTTGGCGCGACCCAGGCGGGCTATGCGCTGGGGTTGTTGCTGATCGTGCCGCTGGGGGACCTGATCGACCGCAAGCGCCTGTTGCTCGGGCAGTTGCTGTTCTCGACCCTGGCGCTGGTTGGTGTTGGCATGGCGCCGACCTGGGCGCTACTGCTGCTGGCCCTGGCCATCACCGGGCTGATGGCGGTCATGGTGCAGGTGATGGTGGCGCATGCAGCGAGCCTTGCCGCCCCCGGGCAGCAAGGGCAGGCCGTGGGCAGCATCACCAGCGGCGTGGTGCTGGGCATTCTGCTGGCGCGTCTGGTCTCGGGCGGGCTTGCCGACCTGGCCGGCTGGCGCAGCGTGTACCTGTTTGCCGCAGGGCTGCTGATGCTACTGGCCCTGGTGCTATGGCGCAGCCTGCCCACGGGGCAGCCGGTGACGCTGCGGTCTGGCTACCGGGCGCTGATCGTTGCCCAGTTCAGGCTGTATCAGCACGATCGGTTGCTGCGTCAGCGTGGGCTGTTCGGCGTATTGATCTTCGCCGCGTTCAGCGTGCTGTGGAGTGCCATGGTCATGCCCCTGAGTGCCGCGCCATTGGCGCTGAGCCATACCGAGATCGGTCTGTTCGGCCTGGCGGGTGTTGCCGGCACATTGGCGGCAGCGCGCGCCGGTCGCCTGGCCGACCAGGGGTTGGCGGAGCGCACCACCGGGTTGGCGCTGGTTCTGCTGGTGCTGTCATGGCTGCCTACGGCTTTCGTCGGGCATTCACTGCTGGCCTTCGGGCTGGGTGTGCTGATGCTGGACTTTGCCGTGCAGGCGGTGCATGTCACCAACCAGAGCCTGTTGCTGGCCGGGCGTGGCGCAATGGCCAGCCGGTTGATCGGCGCCTACATGTGCTGCTATTCGCTTGGCAGTGGGCTTGGGGCGGTACTGGCGAGCTGGGTGTATGCCCATTGGGGTTGGGCAGCGGTGTGTGGGCTTGGGATGGGCATCAGCGCGGTCGCGCTGGGGTATTGGCTAGGGTTGCAACGAGCGAGGGCGGCCGAAGCCGCCCTGCAGTGTTCGGGTCAGAACTTGTAGCCAAGGCCGACCATGTACACCCACGGGTCGACTTCGGCCCTGCAGTGTTCGGGTCAGAACTTGTAGCCAAGGCCGACCATGTACACCCACGGGTCGACTTCGACGTCGACCTTGGTCTTGCTGTAGCCCAGTGCGGACGGGCCGTTGACGCTGGCCTTGGTGTCGATGTCGACGTACCAGACCGAGGCGTTGACCAGCAGATTGTCGGTAATCATGTAGTCCATGCCCAGCTGGCCGGCGATGCCGACCGAGTCCTGCAGCTTCAGGTTGCTGAAGCCCTGCTGCTTGCGTGCACTACTGAGGTCTTCATCGAAGAACAGGGTGTAGTTGATGCCGACGCCGGCATACGGCTGGAACCTGGAAGTCGGCTCCATCGGGTAGTACTGCAGCGACAGGGTCGGTGGCAGTTGCTTGATGTCGGCCAGCTTGCCGTCCAGGCCGCCGCCCAGGCCTTTGACGCCGACGGTGTGCTTGAACGGGGTGGCTGCCAGCAGTTCCAGGCCGATGTGGTCGGTGAGCATGTAGGCGAAGGTCAGGCCCAGCTGGGTGTCGCTGTCCAGGGTCGCCTTGGTGCCCGAGACTTTGTTGCCGTCGAATTTCAGGTCGCCGCTGCTTTCGTTGGGAGCGGTGGTGATGGCACCGGCACGGACGATGACATCGCCTGCCTGGTGGGCGTGGGCGACAGGGGCAGCGAGCGCCAGGGCCGCGAGGGCGGCGCTGAGCAAGGACTTGTTCATGGAAGCTCCCAAAGGACGTGAGTAATCGAGTAGTCCAATGGTACGGATGCGGTTAAACAGAAAGTTTGACCCAGCTCAAAGAAGCGTCTTCACGAATTCGAAACAGATCTCACTTCAGCTCGTAAGCGTATATTTTCTCGGCTTCCATCTGGTATCCAGCGTCGGCCAGTTCGCTGCTGGATGCTCTAACCTGCAGCTTTCCCTCGATCCAGTAGGGTTGGTAGAGGTCTTCGATGCGCACGCCCATCTCGCTGAAAATGTGCACGATCTGGTTCGAGGGCGGTGGTGGCACGTGGATGCACGCGCCGTAGTAGGGGACCAGCAGGAATTCGGTGGTGCGGCCTTCTTCGCTCACTTCCAGCGGCACGATGTAGCCGGGTAGTTTGATCTGCTGGCCATCGAGGCTTTTCACCACCGGGGCGGCGGGGGCCTGCTGGCGCGCCGGTGGGGCGGATTCGGCGGACAGGGCGTTGCTGAGCTGCGACATGTCGTGCAGCGGCGCGAGTTGGGGCGGGATGATCGGGGCGCCTTCGGGGATAAGGGCGGGCCAGTCCAGTTCGCGGGGTTCCGAGGCCCACAGAGGCATCGCTACTGTCAGCAGCAGGATCAGCAGCGTGTGCAGTGCTGGCCTTTTCGCGGGCATGCCCGCTCCCACAGGGTTCACCGCAGGCATGGAACCGTGTGAAGAACCTGTGGGAGCGGGCGCGCCCGCGAAGAAGGCAGTGAGGTACTGGATCATTGCACGCCCTCAGAGGTGAATGGACAAGCCATCGGCCAGCGACTGCCGATAGGCCCGCCACGCCGGCACGCTGCCCATCAGCAGAGCAGCCCCCAGGATAATAGCCAGCAACATCCATTCATGAGCGCTTGGCATGGCCAGCGGCAAATACAAACCATAGTTGGCCTGTACATACCCCTGGGCCAGCGCGATACCTGCATACAGCAAGCCAAGCCCGGCGCCGATCCCGACCGCCGCCAGCGACAGCGCCTCCAGCACCAGCAGCCCTGCGATATGCCATGGCCTGGCGCCAACCGAGCGCAGTATCGCCATCTCCCGGCGGCGTTCGTTGAGGCTGGTGAGAATCGCCGTGAGCATGCCGATCAGGCCGGTCAGCACCACGAACAGCGAAACCACGAACAACGCCTGTTCCGCAGTGCCCATCAGGCTCCACAGCTCCTGCAGGGCTACCCCGGGCAGGATCGCCAGCAACGGCTCGCTGCGGTATTCATTGATCTCCCGCTGAAGGCTGAATGTCGCGATCTTGCTGTTCAGGCCGAGCATGAATGCAGTAATGGCGGCAGGTTGCAGGTCCATGCTCCGTGCCTGCTCGGCGCTGATACGCCCGGCGCCGCGGGCCGGCACGCCGTTGTGCCAGTCGACGTGGATGGCCTCCATGCCGCCCAGGCTGATATGCAGCGTGCGGTCGACCGGCGTGCCGGTGCGCTTGAGCACACCGACCACGGTGAATGGCTTGTCATCGTGCTTGACCAGGCTGATCGCGGCGACGCCATGTGCCAGCACCAGCTTGTCGCCCAGCTTGTAGTGCAACGCCTCGGCCACTTCGGCACCGAGCACCACCTCGAACGGATCATCGGCAAACGCGCGACCCTGGCTCAATTCCAGGTGCTGGCGGCGACCGTACTGGTAATGGCTGAAGTAGTCGCCGGTAGTGCCCATCACCCGATAACCGCGGTGCGAGTCGCCCAGCGAGATGGGGATGGCCCATTTTACCCGCGGGTCCTTGGCGTAGTGCTCATAGCTGTCCCAGCGGATGTTGTTGGTGGCGTTGCCGATACGGAATACCGAGTACAGCAGCAGGTTCACCGAGCCGGAGCGGGCACCGACGATCAGGTCGGTACCGCTGATGGTGCTGGCGAAGCTGGCCCGGGCCTCGGTACGGACCCGTTCCACGGCCAGCAGCAGGCACACCGACAGGGCAATGGCAAAGGCGGTGAGGAATGCGGTGAAACGGCGGTTGGCCAGGCTGGCCAGGGCAAGGCGGAGCAGGTACATCAGGCCTCCCGGGGCTTGGCGGCACGGTTGAGTTCGACCAGCGACAGGTGGCGGTCGAACAGCGGCGCCAGGCTCTGGTCGTGGCTGACGAACAGCAGGCTGGCACCGGCGGCGCGGCATTCATCGAACAGCAGGCGGATGAACGCTTCGCGGGCGTCGGTATCCAGCGCCGAGGTTGGTTCGTCGGCGATCACCAGTTCGGGCTGGCCGATCAGTGCGCGGGCGGCGGCAACCCGTTGTTGCTGGCCGATCGACAGGCTGTCGGCGCGGCGGGCGAGCAGGGCGGGGTCGCCCAGCCCCAGGTGGGCCAGCAGCGTGCTGGCCGCCTGGTCGACGCTGCCATGGCGCTGCTCGGCGCGGGCTTTGCGGCTGCGCGAGAAACGGCAGGGCAGCTCGACGTTTTCGCGTACCGAGAGGAACGGCAGCAGGTTGAACTGCTGGAAGATGTAACCGGTGTGGTCGACCCGGAATCGGTCACGGGCGCCTTGGCCCAGGCGGCCGAGGTCCTGGCCGAGCAACTGGATACGGCCCTGGCCCGGCACGTTCACCCCGCCCAGCAGGCCCAGCAACGTGGTCTTGCCACTGCCGCTGGGGCCCTTGAGAAACAGGGCCTCGCCAGCCTCCAGGCGAAATGCCGGAATGTCCAGCAGCGCGGGCTGGCCTGGCCAGGCGAACACCAGGTCATGCAGTTCGATCAACGGCTGGCGCATTCAGAACGCGACCGCGGCCTTGGCCGGCGTGGTTTCCACACCTTTCTGGCCATTGGGGCCGATCAGTTGCACGTTGATTTTCTGGGTGGCCGGGAAGGCCTTGAACAGCGGCGCGAGGTCCACCTGTAGCAGTTTGTCTGGGGTGGCGCAGGTCAGCTGGTAGTGGGCGCCGATGTCGCTGTGCGGGTGGCTGTGCTCGTGCTCGTGCTCGTCACCGTCGTCGTCGGTTTTCGGGGCGTCACCGAACAGCGGGCTTTCCAGTTCCTGCTGGTCTTCCTTGCAGCCGGCGGCAGCGGGCAGGCCGAACAGCTTCAGTGGTTGCTCGAGCTGCTGGCGCACCGCCGCGACCTTGGCCTTGTCGGCGTCGCTGTTGGCGGCGTGTTCGAAGCCGACCAGGTTCATGGCCGGGCTGTCCAGCTCCAGCTCCAGGGTGTTGCCATCGAGCACTGCGTTGAGCTTGGCCACGCCATGCTCGTGGGCACCGAGGGTGCCATGGGCGTGGTCATGATCATGGTCATCAGCGTGGGCATGGGCCAGGGGTAGCAAGGCGATGGGCAGGGCGAGCAACAGGCGACGCATGGACGACTCCGGAGCGGGCGGGAAGATTGGGTTATGTTATAACAACTTTTCCGCGTGCTGCCAGTCTGCGTGGCTCAGGTTTCATGTTGGGGTAGCATGGTGGCATTGACTTGGGTTCAAGGTATGCAGCATGAGAATTCGTGGACAGATTGGTGATTGGCCTGTGGATCTGACCATCGAGCTGGCGCCGGAAGAGTGGGTGCAACTGGGGCGGCAGATCGAATTGCCTGCGGTGGCGCAGACCGCAGCAGCGGAACCCTTGGCGACAACTCGTCAGGATGATGGGCAATGGACTGCGGCTCGTGAGGTGTTGCGCCTGGCAGGGCAGATGAGCGGGCCGGAGTTGCTGGATCGGTTGGAGGGGCTGGCGGGGAGTACGGCGGCGGGTAAACGGCTGTTGGTGCGGTTGCGGCACAGCAGTGATGTGAAGGTGGAAAGCGGCGTGGACGCGCCGGTGTATCACTGGGTGGGATAGATCTCTATTGCCTGTGCTGGCCTCATTCGCGGGCATGCCCGCTACCACAGTGAGTACAGTGCGTACACTGTGGGAGCGGGCGTGCCCTCGCAGAAAACTTCAGGTCAGAACATCGCCGCCGACAACTTGCGACGATACACGCTGACCAGCGGGTGATCCCCACCCAGCAACTCGAACACTTGCAGCAACGCCTTTTGCGGCAACCCGTTCTCATAACCACGGTTACGCTGGAACAGCTTCAGCAACCCCTCCAGCGCCGCCTCATACTGCTGGCGAGCCAGTTGCTGGATGCTCAGCTGATAGGCCGCCTCGTCATCCTGCGGGTTCTGCGCCAGTCGGCTTTTCAGGTCGGCCACTTCTGGCAGGCTGGCGGCCTGGCGCAGGAAGGTCAGCTGAGCCTTGGCCCCGGCCAACGCAGCCTTGTGCTCGTCGGTCTTGACCGCATCCAGCACCACCTGGGCTTCACCCAACTCCCCGCGCTCGGCCAGGCAGCGGGCGTACAGGATCAGCGCCTCGGCATTGCTGTTGTCCTCACCCAGCAGCGCCTGCAGCAGCGCTTCGGCCTCGGCAAAACGGCTTTCGGCAAACAGCGCCTTGGCTTGTTCCAGCGGCGAAGCAACGGGCGCGGCAGGCAGTTGCACGTGCGGTTCGAGCATGGCGCGGATCGCCGACTCCGGCTGTGCACCGGCAAAGCCGTCCACCGGTTGACCGTCCTTGAACAGCACCACGGTCGGCAGGCTGCGGATGCCGAACTGGGCAACCACCTGTTGCTCCACGTCGCAGTTGATCTTGGCCAGCAGCAGCTCGCCCTGGTAACCCTCGGCGATCTTCGCCAGCAGTGGCATCAGTGCCTTGCACGGCGCACACCACTCGGCCCAGAAGTCCACCAGCACCGGCTTGTGGAAGGAGTTCTCGATTACCAGTTGCTGGAAGGTGGCATCGGTGGCGTCGAAAATGTAAGGCGTGTCTTGGGTCATCGCGACTCTCGCAAACTGGTGAATTGCACCACTATAAGGTGTCGCGACTGGCGTGGTACAGGCTGACCCGGCGGAATTCGTGCGGCTCGGCCAGGTCCGGCAGGGTCAGCGCTTCCAGCACGCCCAACGGCTGGTACAGCGGGTGGCTGAAGTCGCGTACCCGCGAGTCGGCCACCAGCGCCTGGCGCCCGCGCCCGAGGAAGGCATCCAGCAGCGGCAGGTTGGCGCGGTCGTACAGCACATCGGCAACCAGGATCAGGTCGAAGCGGTCGTCTTCGGCGAAGAAGTCATGGCTGTAACCCAGTTCTACCCCGTTCAGCGCGGCGTTCGCGCGGCAAGCATCGAGGGCCAGCGGGTCGAGGTCACAGGCCACCACTTCCAGCGCACCGGCGCGGGCGGCGGCAATGCCGGCGATACCGGAGCCGGCGCCAAAGTCCAGCACGCGCTTGCCGGCTACCCACTCCGGGCGCTCGGCCAGGTAGCGCGCCATGGCCAGGCCGCTGGCCCAGCAGAAGCTCCAGTAGGGCGGGTCTTCAAGAATGCGCCGGGTCTCCTCGCTGCTGAAGGCACGGTCCATGTTCTGGTCGTCGATCAGCCACAGCTTCAGGTCGCAGCCGGGCAGTTCGCTGATGACCAGGCGCGCTTCGCCGATCAGGCCGCTGAGGGCCTGTTGCAGGGCTAGCGGCGCCACTTACGGCGCCTTCTCGAAACGCAGCGGGCCGATGGCCTGGGTCTGGGCCTGGGTAATGCGCACCGGCGGCAGGTGCATGATCAGCTGGCCGGAGCGGCTGGCGCGGCCACGCAGCTCGACCCGGGCACCGGCGGGGAAGGCCTCGGGGTTGAAGCGCAAGTGGTAGGGCAGGGCCTGGCCAGTGCCGGTCAGGTTGCTGCTGGCCAGCAGGCGTTGTGGGCGGTCGCGTTCGTCGATGACCAGCAAGGCCAGCTCCACGTCGGCACCGGCCGGGATCTCCAGCAAGGTGCCGCTCAGCTCGCGCTGGTAGGCCGGCAGCGGGCCCAGTACTTCGGCCGGCTTGGCCGCGCGGGCGGGCGTGGGGGCCGGAGGGGTGTCGGGCTTTGGCCTGTCGCTGCCGCAGGCGGCGAGCAGGGCGGCGCAGCACAGCACGACGAGCGCTCGGTAGTGCATGGGGTAGTCCTTCACGGGCAGATTTCCCATGGATGTTAACCCCTTTGGCTTGTCTTGCCAGTGGGATGCGCTACCATGGCCCTCCCTTTTTTTGTTGCCTGCCACCATGCACTGTCCCTTTTGCGGTGCCAACGACACCAAGGTCATCGACTCTCGCCTCGTCGCCGAGGGCGAGCAGGTGCGCCGCCGCCGCGAATGCGTCGCCTGCGGTGAGCGCTTCACCACCTTCGAAACCGCTGAGCTGGTGCTGCCCCGGCTGATCAAGCAGGACGGCACGCGCCAACCCTTCGACGAAGATAAGCTGCGTGCCGGCATGCAGCGGGCACTGGAAAAGCGCCCGGTCAGCGTCGAGCGCCTGGAAGCGGCGTTGGCGCATATCAAGAGCCGCCTGCGTGCCACCGGTGAGCGCGAAGTCAAATCGCTGGTGGTGGGTGAAATGGTCATGGCCGAGCTGCGCAAGCTCGACGAAGTGGCCTATATCCGTTTTGCCTCGGTTTACCGGCGCTTCCAGGACCTCGACGAGTTCCGCGAAGAAATCGACCGCCTGGCCCGCGAGCCGGCTAAAGAGTGAACATGCCCAGCCAAGCTGCCATCCTCGACGCCCACTACATGGCCCGCGCGCTGGAGCTGGCGCGCAAGGGCCTGTACACCACCCACCCGAACCCGCGTGTAGGCTGCGTGATCGTGCGCGATGGCGAGGTGGTTGGCGAAGGCTGGCATGTGCGCGCCGGCGAGCCGCATGCCGAGGTGCATGCCCTGCGCCAGGCCGGTGAGCGTGCTCGTGGCGCCTGTGCCTATGTCACCCTTGAGCCCTGCAGCCACCATGGCCGCACGCCGCCATGCGCCGAAGCGCTGGTCAAGGCCGGCGTGGCGCGGGTGGTGGCCGCCATGCAGGACCCTAACCCGCAAGTGGCGGGGCAGGGCCTGCGGCGCCTGGCCGAGGCCGGCATCGAAGTGGCCAGCGGCGTGCTCGAGGCCGAGGCCCGGGCACTCAACCCCGGTTTCCTCAAGCGCATGGAACATGGCCTGCCGTTCGTTCGCGCCAAGCTGGCCATGAGCCTGGATGGCCGCACCGCCATGGCCAGTGGCGAAAGCCAGTGGATCACCGGCCCGGCCGCCCGCTCGGCGGTGCAGCGCCTGCGCGCCCGTTCCAGCGTGGTGCTGACCAGCGCCGCCAGCGTGTTGGCCGATAACGCGCGGATGACCGTACGTGGCGCCGAACTGGGCCTGGATGCCGAAACCACCGCACTGGCACTCAGCCGCACACCGCTGCGCGTGCTGGTCGATGGCCGCCTGCGCGTGCCGCTGGATGCACCATTCTTCCAGGCCGGCCCGGCCCTGGTGGTGACCGCTGTCGCAGATGACCCGCGCTATGCCGCTGCCGGCCACGAACTGCTCAGCCTGCCGGGCGACAATGGGCAGGTAGACCTGCCGGCGCTGCTGCAGGCCCTGGCGGCCCGTGGCGTCAACGAAATCCTGCTGGAAGCCGGTGCCGGCCTGGCCGGCGCCTTTGCCCGGCAAGGCCTGGTCGACGAGTACCAGTTGTTCGTCGCCGGCACCTTCCTCGGTTCCCGGGCCCGCCCGCTGCTGGACTGGCCACTGGACAGGATGAGCGAAGCGCCGCGACTGAAAATTACCGAAATGCGCGCAGTGGGCGATGACTGGCGGGTCACGGCCATCCCCCTGCCGGCGCCCGGCGTATAATGCCAGGCTTGCCCCGCGCAAACCGTTTTTGAGGAAGACCCCATGTTCACCGGCATCATCGAATCCATCGGCACCATCCGCAGCCTGACCCCCAAGGGTGGCGACGTGCGCGTCTACGTCGAAACCGGCAAGCTCGACCTGGGTGACGTCAAGCTCGGCGACAGCATCGCCGTCAACGGCGTGTGCCTGACCGCCGTCGAATTGCCGGGTGACGGCTTCTGGGCCGACGTCAGTGTCGAAACCCTCAAGCGCACCGCCTTCATCGACCTCAAGAGTGGCAGCAAGGTCAACCTGGAAAAAGCCCTGACCCCCACCACCCGGCTGGGCGGGCACCTGGTCAGCGGCCACGTCGACGGGGTCGGCGAAATCATCTCGCGCAGCGATAACGCCCGCGCCATCCAGTTCCGCGTGCGTGCACCGAAGGAGCTGGCCAAGTACATCGCCCACAAGGGTTCGATCACCGTCGACGGCACCAGCCTGACGGTCAACGAGGTCAATGGCGCCGAGTTCGAGCTGACCATTGTCCCGCACACCCTGTCCGAAACCATCATGGCCGACTACCGTGCAGGGCGTCGGGTGAACCTTGAGGTCGACCTGCTGGCCCGTTACCTGGAGCGTTTGCTGCTGGGTGACAAGGCCGCCGAACCGAGCAAGGGCAGTGGCATTACCGAAAGCTTCCTGGCCGCCAACGGCTTCTTGAAATCCTGATTGAGAAGGGGGTGCCGCGTGGCGCTCAACAGCATCGAAGAACTGGTCGAAGACATCCGCCAGGGCAAAATGGTCATCCTCATGGATGACGAAGACCGCGAAAACGAAGGCGACATCATCATGGCAGCCGAGTGCTGCCTGCCCGAGCACATCAACTTCATGGCCAAGCATGCCCGTGGCCTGATCTGCATGCCGATGACCCGCGAGCGTTGCGAAACGCTGAAGTTGCCGCTGATGGCGCCGCGCAACGGCTCGGGCTTCGGCACCAAGTTCACCGTGTCGATCGAAGCCGCCGAAGGTGTCACCACCGGCATCTCCGCCGCTGACCGCGCGCGCACCGTGCAGGCGGCCGCCGCCAAGGATGCCAAGGCCGAAGACATCGTCAGCCCTGGCCACATCTTCCCGCTGATGGCCCAGCCTGGCGGTACCCTGGCCCGTGCCGGCCACACCGAAGCCGCCTGCGACCTGGCGCGCATGGCCGGGTTCGAGCCGAGCGGCGTGATCTGCGAAGTGATGAACGACGACGGCACCATGTCGCGCCGTGCCGAGCTGGAAGTGTTCGCCGCCGAGCACGGCCTGAAGATCGGCACCATCGCCGACCTGATCCACTACCGCATGATCCACGAGCGCACCGTGCAGCGCGTCTCCGAGCAACCGGTGGAGAGCGAGCTGGGCGAGTTCAACCTGGTCACCTACCGCGACGCGGTGGAAGGCGACGTGCACATGGCCCTGACCCTGGGCAAGATCTGCGCCGAAGAGCCGACCCTGGTGCGCGTGCACAACATGGACCCGCTGCGCGACCTGCTGCTGGTCAAGCAACCGGGCCGCTGGAGCCTGCGCGCGGCCATGGCCGCCGTGGCCGAGGCCGGCAGCGGCGTGGTATTGCTGCTGGGCCACCCGCTGGACGGCGACGTGCTGCTGGCGCACATCCGCGAAAGCGCCGGCGATGCACCGGCCAAGGCACCGACCACCTACAGCACCGTGGGTGCCGGTTCGCAGATCCTGCGTGACCTCGGCGTGCGCAAGATGCGCCTGATGAGTTCGCCGATGAAGTTCAACGCGATATCCGGATTCGATCTGGAAGTTGTAGAATACGTGCCCTCCGAGTGACTTGAGGCGGCAGTGACGCCCTCCAGCTCGAGTCCATACCCCTGTCGAGGCCGCCAGCATGCGGCCTCGCTCTTGAAGATGAGAATATCGGAATGACCCTGAAGACCATCGAAGGTACCTTCATCGCCCCCAAAGGTCGCTATGCTTTGGTGGTTGGCCGCTTCAACAGCTTCGTCGTCGAAAGCCTGGTAAGCGGTGCCGTTGATGCCCTGGTACGCCACGGTGTCAGCGAAAGCGACATCACCATCATCCGTGCCCCGGGTGCATTCGAAATCCCGCTGGTGGCACAGAAGGTCGCCCAGCAAGGCGCCTACGACGCGATCATCGCCCTGGGCGCGGTGATTCGTGGCGGTACCCCGCACTTCGAATACGTGGCGGGCGAATGCACCAAGGGCCTGGCCCAGGTGTCCATGGAGTTCGGTGTTCCGGTGGCCTTCGGCGTACTGACCGTCGACTCCATCGAGCAAGCCATCGAGCGTTCCGGCACCAAGGCCGGCAACAAAGGTGCTGAAGCTGCCCTGTCCGCTCTGGAAATGGTCAGCCTGCTGGCGCAGTTGGAGGCCAAGTGATTAGCGACGAAAGCGATCGTTTCAACCCGCGCGATCCAAAACCTGCGGATGCCGGCAAGCCCTCGAAGAGCGCCAAGCGCCGCGAAGCCCGCAAGCTCGCGACCCAGGCGCTGTACCAGTGGCACATGGCGCAGCATTCGCTGAACGAGATCGAAGCGCAGTTCCGGGTCGATAACGATTTCTCCGATGTCGACGGCGCTTATTTCCGCGAGATCCTGCACGGGGTCCCGGCGATCAAGAGCGAAATCGACAGCGCCCTGAAGCCATGCCTGGACCTGGCACTGGAAGAGCTCGACCCGGTCGAGCTGGCCGTGCTGCGTCTGTCCACCTGGGAGTTCATCAAGCGCGTCGACGTACCGTACCGCGTGGTGATCAACGAAGGTGTCGAGCTGGCCAAGGTCTTCGGTGCCACCGACGGCCACAAGTTCGTCAACGGCGTACTGGACAAGCTGGCCCCGAACCTGCGCGAAGCAGAAGTCAAGGCGAACAAGCGCTGATCCTGGCGCTTGCGGACCATGGGTGAGTTCGAGCTGATCAGCCATTACTTCGCCGCCGCGCCTTGTGCGCAGGGCGGTGAAGGTGTGGCCCTGGGCATCGGCGACGACTGCGCCCTGCTGAGCCTTCCCGCCGGCGAGCAACTGGCGGTGTCTACTGACACCCTGGTCGCCGGGGTGCATTTTCCGGCTGTGTGCGACCCGTGGTTGCTCGGCCAGCGCTCGCTGGCCGTGGCGGCCAGCGACCTGGCGGCCATGGGCGCCACCCCCATCGGTTTCACCCTTGCCCTGACCTTGCCCGAGGTCAGCGCCGACTGGCTGCAAGCCTACGCCAGCGGCCTGAACCGCATGGCCGGCCATTGCCAGCTGAGCCTGATCGGTGGCGACACCACCCGTGGCCCCCTGAGCATCACCATGACCGTATTCGGCCGGGTGCCGGCGGGGCAGGCGTTGCGCCGTGACGGCGCTCGCCCGGGCGACCTGCTGTGCGTGGGGGGGGAGCTGGGTAACGCGGCAGGGGCCTTGCCGCTGGTACTGGGCCAGCGCCAGGCCGATGCCGCGCTGGCGCAACCGTTGCTCGACCATTACTGGTCGCCGTCGCCGCAGTTCGCCCTGGGGCAGCTGCTGCGCGGGTGTGCCACCTCGGCACTGGATATTTCCGACGGCCTGCTGGCCGACTGCGGGCATATCGCCAAGGCCTCCCGCGTGGCGCTCGAGGTGAACCTGGAGCAGGTGCCGGTGTCATCCGCCTTGCAGGGTTTCCTCGGCGCCGAGGCGGCCGTACAGGCGGCGCTGACTGGTGGCGACGACTATGTGCTGGCGTTCACCTTGCCGCCAGGCGAGCTTTCATCCCTGCAGGCACAAGGCCTGGCGGCATTCCACGTCATCGGGCGGGTGCTCGAAGGGCAGGGGGTCAGCCTGCGCGACCGGCAGGGCCAGGACATCACCCCGCGGCAACGCGGCTATCAACATTTTAGGGAGACACCGTGACCGATCACCCCAACCAGGTGCCTGCGGAGTTCGTTCCGCCTTCGGTCTGGCGCAACCCGTGGCACTTCATCGCCTTCGGCTTCGGCTCCGGTACCTTGCCCAAGGCGCCGGGCACCTGGGGCTCGCTGGTGGCCATACCGTTCATCCCGCTGTGGCAGATGCTGCCCGACTGGGGCTACTGGCTGTTGCTGGGCGTGAGCATGCTGTTCGGTTTCTGGCTCTGTGGCAAGGTCGCCAATGATTTGCGCGTGCATGACCACGAAGGCATTGTCTGGGACGAGATCGTCGGCATGTGGATAACCCTCTGGCTGGTGCCGGAAGGCTGGCAATGGCTGCTGGCGGGGTTCCTGATGTTCCGCTTCTTCGACATCCTCAAACCGTGGCCGATCCGCTGGGTCGACCGCCATGTGCATGGGGGCGTCGGGATCATGCTCGACGATATCCTGGCCGGCGTGTTTGCCTGGTTGGGCATGCAGGTTCTGGTGTGGGCGGTTGCCTGATACAGGGAGTGCGTAAATGGCCATGAGGGCGATGCTGCTGGCAATGCTGCTGAGCCTTGCCCCTTGGGCGGCGGCTGCCGAGGGTGTGCCGAAGCAGGTCCACCTGGTCAGCGAGGAGTGGCTCGACTACACCAACGCCGACGGGACCGGGGTGGCCTGGGACGTGCTGCGCAAGGTGTTCGAGCCGGCCGGGGTCAAGGTGGTGATCCAGAGCGCGCCCTACAGCCGTGCCATCGGACTGGTGAAGCGTGGCGAGGCTGATGCCTGGGTAGGCTCGTACAAGGAAGAGAACGACGACAACCTGTACCCGCGCTGGCACTTCGACATGGACCATATCTACGCCCTGGGGCTGGCCAGCAAGCCCGTGCCTACCCTGGAGAGCGTGGGCAAGTACCGCCTGGCCTGGGTGCGTGGCTACGACTACGGCAGCTACCTGCCGAACGTGCACGAGTTCCGTGAAGTCCAGCGTCGTGAGGGCATCTTGCCGATGCTCGAGCATGACCGTGTGGACTTCTACATCGACGCCCTGACCGAGGTCGACTACGTGCTCGGCCAGACCTCCCAACCCGAGCGCTTCCGCCGCACCCACGTAGTCGACCTGCCGCTGTACCTGGCCTTTGCCCGCAACGACCAGGCCCGGGCCCTGCGCGACCTGTTCGACAAGCGCATGGCCGAACTGGTGCGCAGTGGCGAGCTGAAGGCGATTTTCCAGCGCTGGCAGCAGCCTTATCCGTTCAGTCCGGACAGCAAACCGCATTGAACAACCCGTTTCATGGGCTCCCACAGGATTGAGTACAGACCTCTGCTAAGCATCGAACTTTTCGATCTTAAGCCACGGTATTCAGCCAGCCCACATCCCCCAACCTGCTGATACAATCGGCCCACGAGAAATTTTCAACTTATTCCAGGAGCACAACGTGCCCGTCGTCTTTGTTGCCGCCTCTAAACTCCCGACTCCCTTCGCGACCTTCACCATGCATGGCTTCCTTGACGAAGCCACTGGCCGTGAGCATGTGGTGCTCAGCCTGGGTGACATCGCGGACGGCCAGCCGGTGCTGGGGCGCCTGCACTCCGAGTGCCTGACCGGCGATGCCCTGTTCAGCCAGCGCTGCGACTGCGGCTCGCAGTTGGAAGCCGCGCTGCAAGCCATCGCCCGTGAAGGCCGTGGCGTGCTGCTGTACCTGCGCCAGGAAGGCCGTGGCATCGGCCTGCTGAACAAGATTCGCGCCTACGAGTTGCAGGATGGTGGCGCCGACACTGTCGAGGCCAACGAGCGCCTGGGCTTCGCCGCCGATCAGCGCGACTACGCCATGTGCCTGCCGATGCTGGAGCACCTGGGCGTGAAGTCGCTGCGCCTGATGACCAACAACCCGCGCAAGGTCAAAGCCCTGACCGACATGAACATCGTTGTCGCCGAGCGCGTACCGCTGCACACCGGGCACAACCCGCACAACCGCTACTACCTGGCGACCAAGGCCGGCAAGCTGGGCCACATGCTGGGTAACGAGCACCAGGGCGAGGTGCCCCAGGCGTGACCCGCGCCGAGGTCAAGCGGCGCCTGGCGCTGGCCTGGTGGCAGTACCTGGCGGTGGGCCTGGTGCCGCTGCCGGTGATGGCCTGGGCCTTCGGTGGCGGTGATGCGCTGGCCTCGGTGCTGGCCATGCCACTGTTCATTGCCGGCGCGGCGACCATGTTCCTTAGCTTGCCGCGCTTCGGTGCCTACAAGCACGCCCTCATTGCCACCTCAAAGGTGCTCGGCACTGGCGAAGAGCCAGCCGCCTGGATCGAACTGGCGCGGGTGCGGCGCCTGGCCATGCTGTATGCCTGCTTCCCGGCCTGGGTCGCCGCCCTGTCGGTGCTGGTCGGCCTGGAGGTGGTGCCGCAGATCCTGCTGGCGTTGTCCTCCGTGGTGGTGCTGTACCTCTATCGCATTCCCCGCCAGCTCGGCTGATGCGCCTGCTGCCCGGCCTGCTGGCGCTGTTCGCCTGCTCCGCACTGGCCGGTGAACCCCTGCGGGTGGTCAGCCTGGCCCCATCGATGAGCGAGATCATGCTCGAACTGCAGGCCGATGATCTGCTGGTAGGTGTGCTCGACGGTGGCGAACGGCCGGCGGCGCTGCGCGGGTTGCCCTCGGTGGGGCGCCAGGGGCAACTGGACCTGGAGCGCCTGCTCAGCCTGCGCCCCGACCTGTTGCTGCTGTGGCCGGGCAGCGTGCCACCGGCCCAACGCGACCAGCTCAAGCGCCTGGGCATCGCCACCTTCAGCGCCGAACCCCATGATATCGACCAGCTGATCGAGCAGATCGAAGCCATCGCCGGGCGTATCGGCCGTGCCGACCAAGGCCATCGGTATGCCCAGGCCCTGCGTGACCGGCTGCGGCAGCTGCGCCAGCAGTATCGACGTGACGAGCCTTTGCAGGTGTTCTACCAGGTATGGGACCGACCGCTGTATACGCTCGGTGGCCGGCAGGTGGTCAGCGATGCCCTGGCCGTGTGCGGGGCGCGTAACGTCTTCGCCGATCTCACCCAGCCGGCGCCGCAGGTCAATGTGGAATCTGTGCTGCTGCGCAACCCGCAGGTCATTCTGGCGGGTGATGAAGCGCAGCTGGCGAGCTGGAAGGCCTGGCCGCAATTGCGTGCGGTTGCCGATGATCGTTTGCTGGTGGTGCCCGACAAAGGCCTGGAGCGGCCCAGTGGGCAGATGATCGAAGCTACGGCGCGCTTGTGTGCGCTGCTCGAGGCTAAAGCGCCAACGTCCAAGTGAGCTTTTGCGAGGGCTGCGCCCTCGATCGCGACGCAAGGCCGCTCCCACAGGGACTGCTTGCACGACCTTTGTGGGAGCGGCCTTGTGTCGCGAAAGGGCCGCAAAGCGGCCCCAGGGATTACAACCCGAGCCTGGCCATCCGAGCCTTCACCGAAGCCTCGATCCCGGCCGCATCCAGCCCACACTCAGCCAGCATCTGCGCAGGTTTGGCGTGCTCGACATAGATGTCCGGCAACCCCAGGTGCAGCAGCGGTTTCACGATCGCCTGGCTGGCCAGGAACTCACCAACAGCCGCACCGGCACCGCCCATGATGGCGTTCTCTTCGATGGTCACCAGTAGCTCATGGCTTGCGGCCAGCTCCAGCACCAGTGCCTCGTCCAGCGGTTTGACGAAACGCATGTCGACCACGGTAGCGTTGATCTGCTCAGCTACCTGCATGGCCTCGGCCAGTTGCACGCCGAACACCAGCAAGGCGACTTTCTCGCCCTGGCGACGGACCACGCCCTTGCCGATTTCCAGCGGCTGCAGGTCACCGCTGATCGGCGCGTTCGGGCCGGTGCCACGTGGGTAGCGCACAGCCGCCGGGCCGTTGTACAGGTGGCCGGTGCTGAGCATCTTGCGCAGCTCGTTTTCGTCGCTTGGGGTCATCACCAGCATGCCCGGGATGCAGCGCAGGTACGACAGGTCGTAGCTGCCCGCGTGGGTCGGGCCGTCTTCGCCGACCAGGCCGGCGCGGTCGATGGCGAACAGCACGTCGAGGTTCTGTACTGCCACGTCGTGGATCAGCTGGTCGTAGGCGCGCTGCAGGAAGGTGGAGTAGATCGCCACCACCGGCTTGCTACCCTCGCAGGCCATGCCGGCCGCCAGGGTCACGGCATGCTGCTCGGCGATGGCCACATCGAAGTAACGCTCCGGGTAGCGCTCGCTGAAATCGACCAGGTCGGAGCCTTCCTTCATTGCCGGGGTAATGCCCACCAGGCGGTTGTCGGCGGCGGCCATGTCGCACAGCCACTGGCCGAACACCGCAGAGTATTTCGGGCCGCTGGCTTTCTTCGGTGCGGCGGGCTTGTCGGCCGGCTCCAGCTTGGTGATGGCGTGGTAGCCGATCGGGTCGAGCTCGGCCGGGGCGAAGCCCTTGCCCTTCTTGGTCACCACGTGCAGGAATTGCGGGCCCTTGAGGTCACGCATGTTGCGCAGGGTGGCGATCATGGTCGGCAGGTCGTGGCCGTCGATCGGGCCAATGTAGTTCCAGCCCAGTTCTTCGAACAGGGTGCCCGGCACCAGCATGCCTTTGGCGTACTCTTCGGTGCGGCGGGCGATTTCCCAGGCGCCCGGCAGGCGCGACAGCACTTTCTTGCTGCCTTCGCGCATGCTCGCGTAGGTGCGGCTGGAGAGGATCTTGGCCAGGTAGTTGGACAGGCCACCGACATTGCGCGAAATCGACATGTCGTTGTCGTTGAGGATCACCAGCATGTCGGCGTTGACTTCTTGGGCGTGGTTCAACGCCTCGAAGGCCATGCCGGCGGTCAGTGCGCCGTCGCCGATCACCGCGATCGACTTGCGAGCGCTGTTCTGCAGGCGGGCGGCAATGGCCATGCCCAGCGCGGCGCTGATCGAGGTGCTGGAGTGGCCGACGCCGAAGGTGTCGTACTCGCTCTCGCTGCGGCGCGGGAAGGCGGCGATGCCGTCCTTCTGGCGCAGGCTGAGCATGCGGTTACGGCGCCCGGTGAGGATCTTGTGCGGGTAGGCCTGGTGACCCACGTCCCACACCAGCCGGTCGTCGGGGGTGTCGAAGACGTAGTGCAGGGCGATGGTCAGCTCGATGACGCCCAGGCCGGCACCAAAATGCCCACCGGTCTGACCCACGGTGTAGAGCAGTTCCTGGCGCAGTTCGTCGGCCAGGGTCTCCAGGTCGGCTTCGGCCAGCCGGCGCAGGCCGGCAGGCGTGTCAGCGCGGTCGAGCAACGGCGTGACCGGGCGTTCGCGGGGGATCTCTTGAAACGTCGTGGGCATCAGGCGAGTCGTTATAGGTGTGTGAAGAGGCGGCAGTTTACCCCATTGTAGGAAATACTGCCCATTCAACCACGGGTTACGCGGCCCCTGTGGGAGCGGGTTTACCCGCGAATGCGGCGGTAAACTCAACATCGCATTCGCGGGTAAACCCGCTCCTACAGGGATTGGTGTCGTTGCTTAATTGCGGCGTTCGACGATGTAGCGTGCCAGCGCCCGCAGCGGCTCGGCCTTGTCGCCGAACCCACTCAGTGCGACCAGCGCCTGGTCGCGCAGTTCGATTGCATAGGCCTTGGCCGCTTCCAGGCCCAGCAGCGCAGGGTAGGTCGGTTTGTCACGGGCGATATCAGCCCCCTGGCGTTTGCCCAGGGTGGCGGTGTCGCTTTCCACATCAAGGATGTCGTCCTGCACCTGAAACGCCAGGCCGATGGCTTGCGCGTAGGTCTGCAGGGCATCCAGTTGCGCCTGTTCGGCGCGGGCGCTGGCCAGGGCACCGAGGCGCACGCTGGCTTCGATCAGCGCACCGGTCTTGTGCCGGTGCATGAACTCCAGCGCCTGCTGGTCCAGCTTCAGGCCCACCGAGCCCAGGTCGATGGCCTGGCCACCGACCATGCCTGCCGGGCCGGCCGCCTTGGCCAGGGCCTGGACCATGGCCAGGCGAATGCTGTCGGCCTGCGGGCTCAGGCGCGGGTCGAGCAGGGCGCTGAAGGCCAGGCTCTGCAAACCGTCGCCGGCGAGGATCGCGCAGGCTTCGTCGAAGGCTTTGTGGGTGGTCGGCTGGCCGCGGCGCAGGTCGTCGTCGTCCATGGCCGGCAGGTCGTCATGCACCAGCGAGTAGGCGTGGATCAGTTCCACCGCACAGGCTGCGCCGTTGGCCTGTTCGGCCGGGGCGCCCAAGGCTTCGCAGGCCGCGTAGGCCAGCAGCGGGCGGACGCGTTTGCCACCGTTCATCACGCTGTAGCGCATGGCGGCGTAAAGGCGTGCGAGCTCCTTGGTCGGGGCGACGAACAACGGTTCGAGGGCGGCGTCGACCCGTGCCTGGCAGCTGGCCTGGTAGGTGCCGATCATGCTTCCGGCTCCGCGTCGAAGGGCTGGGCAGCCAGTTCGCCATCGCGTTCCAGCAGGATCTGCACCTTCTGTTCGGCCTGGGCCAGGGCGCCCTGGCAATCACGGGTCAGGGCGATGCCTTGCTCGAAGGCGGCCAGCGACTCTTCCAGCGACAACTCGCCGTTCTCCAGGCGCTCGACCAGTGCTTGCAGGTCTGCGAGGGATTGCTCGAAATCGAGGGAGGCTTTTTTGCGGGCCATGGCGACTGTCTCGGTGGCATTCAGAACGGCGCGACACTAGCAGAGCGGGGCGGGGGGAGCAAACTTCCGGCAGCCTGAGGTTGGACTTGCCGGCCTCTTCGCGGGTAAACCTGCTCCCACAGGTACTGCGCCGGTTCCGAGTCTGCGCGGTCCCTGTGGGAGCGGTTTTACCCGCGAATGGGCCGCAAAGCGGCCCCGTGCGGTGGATCAGGCTGGCTCTGCTTCCCGCTCCAGCATGGCTTCACGGTACCGCGCCAGTTCCTCGATGGTCAGCACCGGCAAATTGTACTGCCGCGCATACACCGCCACCTGCTCGCCACGGGCCATCGTGCCATCGGGGTTCATCAGTTCGCACAGCACCGCCGCCGGGCGCAACCCGGCCAGGCGCGCCAGGTCCACCGAGCCTTCGGTGTGGCCACGGCGGGTCAGCACCCCGCCATTGCGGGCGCGCAGCGGGAACACATGCCCCGGGCTGACGATATGGCGCTGCTCCGCGGTGGAGCGCAGTGCCGCGCTTATGGTAGTGATGCGGTCCTGGGCGGAAACCCCGGTAGTGATACCTTCCGCCGCCTCGATGGTGACGGTGAAGCCGGTGCCATGGCGGGCCTGGTTGTTCTGCACCATGGGTGCCAGTTGCAGTTCGTCGACGGTGGCCTCGTCCAGGCACAGGCAGACGATGCCGCTGCAATCGCGAATCATCATGGCCATGGTCTGCAGCGAGATGTTCTCGGCGGCGGCGATGATGTCCGCTTCGTCCTCGCGGTCGTCGTCGTCGAGCAGCAGCACAGGGCGCCCGGCCTTGAAGGCGGCGATGGCGGCGCTGACATTGGGGAATTGCGGGTGGTGCATGGTGGACATGAAACGCTCCTCGTGAATGATCGATGAACGTCTCGGGGCGAACAAAATGCGCGCGCAGGGGCGCCCGGATGGCCCCTGCCTGACGCCTTCTTTCATCCGGACTATGACCGTCGGCTCTGGAGTCTCACCAGATCTGCTGACCCCCGGCATGGCCGGGGCGCTCGCGGGCTCATCTTTCGATTTACCGCCGGTGGGGACTTTCACCCCGCCCTGAAGACCGGTCAAGCATACAGCACATAGCCACCCCACTGGCAACCCGCGGCCCTACGACCTTTGGCGGTATCATGCCGGTATGCATTCGAGGAACAGCCGCATGAACATTCTCCAGGTCGCCGGCGGCAAGCCGGTCAAGTTGTGGACCGATGGCGTACCTGTCGAAGACGACGCCCGCAAGCAACTGCTCAACACGGCCAGGATGCCGTTCATCTTCAAGCACCTGGCAGTGATGCCCGACGTGCACCTGGGCAAGGGCTCGACCATCGGCAGCGTCATTCCCACCGTTGGCGCGATCATCCCCGCCGCGGTCGGTGTGGACATCGGCTGCGGCATGATCGCCGCGCGCACGTCGCTGCACGCCCGCGACCTGCCGGACAACCTGCATGGCCTGCGCAGTGCCATCGAACACGCCGTGCCACACGGCAAGACCTTCGGCAAACGTGACCAGGGCGCCTGGGCCGATGTGCCAGCCAAGGCGGACAAGGCCTGGGGGCAACTGGCCGGGCGCTTCAAGGCCATCACCGACAAGTACCCGCGGCTGGAGAAGACCAATAACCGCCATCACCTGGGGACGCTGGGCGGTGGCAACCATTTCATCGAGGTGTGCCTGGACGAGGCCGACCGCGTCTGGTTCATGTTGCACAGCGGCTCCCGGGGCGTGGGCAATGCCATTGGCAACCTGTTCATCGAACTGGCCCAGGCCGACATGCGCCAGCACCTGGTCAACCTGCCGGACAAGGACCTGGCGTACTTCGAGGAAGGCAGCCGCCATTTCGCCGACTATGTCGAAGCGGTGGAGTGGGCGCAGGACTACGCCAGGCAGAACCGCGAGCTGATGATGCTGGCGGTGGTCGGCGCGGCGCGCAAGGCGCTGGGCAAACCGTTCGAGGCCAGCCTGGAAGCGGTGAACTGCCACCACAACTATGTGCAGCGCGAGCAGCATTTTGGCCGAGAGGTGCTGGTGACGCGCAAGGGCGCGGTGTCGGCGCAGAAGGGGCAGCTGGGCATCATTCCGGGTTCCATGGGGGCCAAGAGCTTCATCGTGCGGGGGCTGGGCAACGAGGAAGCGTTCTGTTCCTGCAGCCATGGTGCCGGCCGGTTGATGAGCCGGACCAAGGCCAAGAGCCGCTTCACCGTGGAAGACCAGCGGCGGGCCACGGCGCATGTGGAATGCCGCAAGGACAAGGAGGTAATCGACGAGATACCCATGGCCTACAAGGACATCGATGCGGTGATGCGCGCGCAGCAGGAACTGGTGGAGGTGGTGCACACCTTGCGGCAGGTGGTGTGTGTGAAGGGCTGACAGGTTTACCGCGACATCCCCTCAATCGCGCCGGTAATAATCAGATTTTTCCCGTTGCGCGTAGGGCGTTGCTGAAATAGCTTCCTAGCGCCCTTGAGCCATTGCGGTGGTGTTCCTGGCGGCCTAGTGTGGCCCTGTCGTTGGCAAATCAGCGACCGGGCCTGCAAGCCCGCTCAGAGAACGATTACCGATCACCAATAGCCAATGGCATGCCATTGCGCGCGTTTGATGGTGGCTGCGTACGGGAGGTTTTCGAACCTGCCGGTTTCGTTCTCTGCCGGTCTTGCAGACCTGTACGTGGCCGCCACCCATCACACTGCAGGTAATGAGTGGCGGTTCTAGCCAGTCAATTCAGAACCTCACCATGCTTAAGATTGTTCCCGATCCACCCCACGTTATTCATTCCCTTGAAGACACCCTGATCCAGGCCACGGACTATGCGCTGTGTGTTGCGACCGTTGTGCCTCAGGCCATTGAGACTCGGACTTTGCACTGAGGCTTGAGTGATGTGTTGTCTGGGCGGGCCTCTTCGCGGGTAAACCCGCTCCCACAGGTTCATTACAAGCTTCAAGACTTGCACAGCTCCTGTGGGAGCGGGTTCACCCGCGAAAGGGCCGGCCCAGGCACTCGAGAAATTTCAGGGGGATTCAACAATGACCACAGAAGACACCCAGTTCACCGTCGGCAAAACCACCTTCTACCAGGGCGAAAACGGCACCCACCCGCTGTTCCGCATCGAGCCCGGCATCCCCTGCCGCGATGCCCGCGAGCAGTCCTCAGAGTTGATGGGCTATGTCCACGAACTGACCATCACCGGCCTGATGGATGAGAAACCGATGATGATCTGGGCTGCGCACTACCTGAGTGCGATGGCCAAGGCGCTGATGGATGATGCTGAGTTGGGCATGAAGCAGTGAGTGTTTGCTTTCAGGTCTCATAGGCGCTGCAAACCTGTCGGTATACACCTGTTGGCCCGCGAAGCTGCCTTCAGTCTTTATGCATGTGCTGCTTGCCATCGCGATGAGTATGCGCCTTTGAATGCCCCTCATCATGATGGCCTGCGCCCGAGGCCTGCTCGCCATGGTGGTCAGGCACGTTGTCGCCGTGCTGGCCTTCATGGTTGTGCATTTCACTTTCGCCACCACCATGCTGGTGGCCGCCACTGGCCGTGACCATTGTCTTGTACTGTTGGGCGTTCAACTGGGGTAGCTGATCCAGGAAGGCGACGATGCCCCAGATGTATTCATCACCCATGCTTTTGCCCCAGGCCGGCATGCCGGAGGCCTTGATGCCGTGCTTGATGATCCAGAACGCAGCCGCAGGGTCGCCACTGATCCCGCTCCTGGCAAGGTTGGGGGGTGATGGATACAGAGCCTGGCTGAGCTCGGTGTTCTCGACGCCGGGGGCGAGGTGGCAACCGATGCACATGGCATTGTAGTTACCGGCGCCGGTACGAATCAGCGCTTCATCTTTCAGGTCTGGCACCTCGATGTCCCTGGCCCGCACTGCGATCGAACGCTCCCGTGCCATGGCCAGAAAGGCATGCACGGCGGGGAAATGGGGATCATCGGCTCCGACATTGACCAGGCCGGAGTACGCGGCACCCAGCACGGCCACACTGGCCACTGCGCCTGCTGCAACAAGCGTTGTTATTGTTTTTTTCATGTCTGGCTCTCAAAACCACAGGCGAATACCGGCCACGAAACGCGCTTCATCCACATCACCACCCTCGTCGCGGATGAAATCGGCGGTTTTGCCGTAGGAGCGGTTCCAGGTGACGCCGATGTAGGGGGCGAACTGGCGGACAATTTCATAGCGCAGGCGCAGCCCGACTTCGGTATTGGCCAGGCCGGAGCCCACGCCGCGCCCAGGGTCGTTCTTGCCATAGAAATTGGCTTCAGCGGTTGGCTGCAGGATCAGGCGGTTGGTCAGCAGAATGTCGTAGTCGCCTTCCAGGCGCGCGGCAGTCTGGCCGTTCTCACCAATGAACGCAGTGGCTTCGGCCTCGAAGTCGTAA
The DNA here is from genome assembly GCF_036858055.1 of Pseudomonas sp. SF2. Lineage (NCBI taxonomy): Bacteria > Pseudomonadati > Pseudomonadota > Gammaproteobacteria > Pseudomonadales > Pseudomonadaceae > Pseudomonas > Pseudomonas sp. SF2. Next base: position 66,682 of record NZ_JAMBDI010000001.1, read on the forward strand.
AGTGCCATGCCCTGGATACCGAACGCCGCCCAGGTCTGGGGAGATTCAGGCTTGAAATCCTGGCGCACCCCGGCAACCACATCCCACCATGGGCTGATCGAGCGGCCGTACAGCAGCTGCAATTCGGCATCCTCGGTGACACCGTTGGTGCGTTCACCTTCGGAGCGGATCCACAGACGGTTGATATCGCCGCCTATCCAGCCAGAAGCATCCCAGGCCAGCGTGCTGCCTTCATCGGCATCCTGGTACTCGAGCTGATCCAGCAGGAAGAAGCTGTTGATCGCACTGTCGTGCATCTGATGCCCGCCCAACGGCGGGAAGGCCGCCTGGCGGTCGGCATCGGTCAGCACCGGGATCGGGGTACGGCTGGTCGTCGGCGTATCCGCCGAGCCGTGGTTCATTTTCGAATGGTCCATCGCTCCATGGTTCATGGCTCCATGGTCCATAGCCCCATGATCCATGGTGCCGTGGTCCATGCCCTGCATGCTGCCATGATCCATCTTGCCGTGGTCCATCGTCGAATGGTCCATTTCTTCAGCGGCGAAGCTGGGCGCAGCCCCCAGCACGCCGAGCGAAACGGTCAATGCCAGCAGCGATGGTCGTGCCAGGCTATTGAGCATCTTTCCCTGCCTTAGCTTTATCGCTGCCATGCGATTGCATCATCTTGCCGTGGTCCATGCCTTGCATCGAGCCATGGTCCATACCTTTCATCGAGCCGTGATCCATCCCTTTCATGGCGCCGTGATCCATGCCCTTCATCGCACCATGGTCCATGCCTTGGGTGCCCTTGGCTTTTGCGGCATCGGCAGGCTGCTCGCCGTCGGACCATGATGACGGGGCATAAACGGCAAACAGGCCGGCCATTGCAGCAGAAAGGAAAAACGCGCTTCGTTTCATTGGTTTGCTCATCTCGGATCTCCAGTTCATTCGTCCACACGGACTTCGCGGAACATGCCCATTTCCATGTGGAACAGCAGGTGACAGTGATAGGCCCAACGTCCTAAAGCATCTGCAGTGACGCGGTAGCTTCGTTTTGAGCCAGGCGGCATGTCGATCGTGTGTTTGCGCACCATGAAGTTGCCGTTCTCATCCTCCAGGTCGCTCCACATGCCATGCAGGTGGATGGGGTGAGTCATCATGGTGTCGTTGACCAGGGTGATGCGCAGGCGCTCGCCATACTTGAGGCGCAATGGCTCGGCATCGGAAAACTTGATGCCGTCAAAGGACCAGGCGAACTTTTCCATGTGGCCGGTGAGGTGCAGCTCGATTGTGCGACCTGGCGCGCGGCCGTCCGGGTCCGGGAAGGTGCTGCGCAGGTCCGCATAGGTCAGCACACGGCGGCCGTTGTCACGCAGCCCGATGCCCGGATCGCCCAGTTTTGGCGTAGGGGTCATCGTCTGCATGTCGACCAGGGGGTTGTTGGTCTCGGATTCTGGGTGGCTCTGCATGGCTGCGTTGGCGCCAGCCATGTTGCCATGGTCCATGCCGGCCATGCTGCCGTGGTCCATGCCAGCCATGTCGCCGTGATCCATGCCAGCCATGCTGCCGTGGTCCATTCCACCCATACCGCCATGGTCCATGCCCATATCGCTCATGGAAATGATCGGCCGTGGATCGACAGCTGGAACAGGGGCTTGCAAGCCTTCGCGAACAGCCAGGGTGCCCCTGGAATACCCGGTGCGGTCCATGGATTGAGCGAAAATGGTGTAAGCCTGCTCGTTCTCGGGCTCGACAATGACGTCGTAGGTTTCGGCAACGGCGATGCGGAACTCGTCGACCGAAACGGGCTTTACATGCTGCCCATCCGCCGCGACAACCGTCATCTTCAGGCCGGGAATTCGCACATCGAAATACGTCATGGCCGAGCCGTTGATGAAGCGCAGGCGGATTTTCTCGCCCGGCTTGAACACGCCCGTCCAGTTACCGTCCGGGGCCTGGCCGTTCATCAGGTAGGTGTAGGTGTAACCGCTCACGTCGGCGAGATCGGTGGGGCTCATCTTCATCTCGGCCCACATCTTGCGGTCGGCTACCGCAGCGGACCAGCCCATTTCGCTCACGTCGTTGACGAAATCACCCACCGTGCGCTTGTGGTAGTTGTAATAGTCGGACTGCTTCTTGAGCTTGGACAGCACCCGGGCAGGGTCTTCATCCGTCCAGTCGCTGAGCATGACCACATAGTCTCGGTCATAGGTGAATGGCTCAGGCTCTTTTGCATCGATGACCAGGGCGCCGTACACCCCGATCTGCTCCTGGAAACCGGAGTGGCTGTGGTACCAGTAGGTGCCGTTCTGCTGGACCTTGAACCTGTACTCATACATGCCGTCGGGGGCGATGCCATGGAAGCTCAGGCCCGGCACGCCGTCCATGTTCGCCGGCAGGATGATGCCGTGCCAGTGAATGGAGGTGTCCTGCTGCAAGCGGTTGCGCACACGCAGCGTGACGGTATCGCCTTCGCGCCAGCGCAGAATGGGCCCGGGTATGGAGCCGTTGATGGCCATCGCTGTGCGCGCAGCGCCGGTAATGTTGACCGGCAGCTCACCGATGTAGAGGTCGAAGTCGGTGCCGCTCAGCACATTCGGTTGGCCGGGGCTGGTCACGGCCCAGACCGGCGTGCGCCACATGCCCAGCCCGCCAAGTAGTCCGGTAGCGGCCAGGCCTTTGACGAAGGAGCGTCTGGTGGTTTTGCTTTGCATGCCGTTGCGTCCAGTCAGTCGAAAAGTTGCTGGTATTCAGGCGGGTGAATGCCCAGCCTGTGGGTCGAGAAGCCCCACAATCTTCCTTCACGCTAGCTGATCTGCGCTGTCAGCTGGCTGAGCTTCAGATTACTTTTCTGTCAGCTTGCGGTGGGTCAAATTCAGTAAGCGCGCCGCGCACCCTGTGGGAGCGGGTTCACCCGCGAAGAATGCGACGCGATATATGGCACCGGCTATGCCGGTGTTCGCGGGTAAACCCGCTCCCACAAGGCCCCTGCTAATTCAATGAGTTATGTGCAGTCCTGTGGGAGCGGGCGTGCCCGCGAAGGGCTGCAAAGCAGCCCCAGTAAAGCCTGTAGAAATCTTCCTGCAGCGTACGGCTCATTGGCCTGGCCGCTACTCACTGCGTAGCGCCGCCACCGGATGCAGGCGGGCGGCCCGCAATGCCGGAGCCAGGCCGGCGAGAACCCCCAGCACCGCCGCCAGCAGCAGCGCCAGTAGCAGAAACAGCGGATGCAGCGCCAAGGGCAGGCTCGGCATGGCCAGGTGCAGTAGCCCGAGCAGCAGGCCCATCAACAGCAGGCCAAGCAAGCCACCGGCCATGGACAGCAGCGTCGCTTCGGCGAGAAACAGCCCGAGCACCTGCCGCGGGCTGGCGCCAATCGCCCGCAACAGGCCGATTTCCGCCGTGCGCTCGCCCACAGCAGTCGTCATGATGGTGAGAATGCCGACCGCGCCAACCAACAGCGAAATACCCCCCAAGGCACCGATGGCCAGGCTCAGGGTGCCGAGCACGCGGTTGAAGCTGCGCAGCATGTCATCCTGGGTGGTCAGGCTGAAGTCCTCCGCGCCGTGCCGTTCGCCAAGCACCTCGCGAATCTGCCGGCTCAACGCCTTTGAAGTGGTGCCTGCGCCGAACACTACATGGGCTTTGACCACCCCGGTGCGGTTGAACAGGCTTTGCGCCCAATCCACCGGGATGTAGGCGATATCGTCGAGGTTGAAACCGAGCAACTGGCCCTTCTTTTCCATCACGCCGATCACCCGGAAACGCACGCCGCCGACGCGAATCAACTCGCCCAGCGGATTGCGCGCACCGAACAGCTCGGCACGCAGCTGATGGCCGAGCACCACATAGGGCGGCGAACGACCGTCACGGGCCGCGGGCAGGAACTCGCCCAGGCTCAGCTGCATGCGCCAGGCCTGTGCCAATTGATGGCCACCACCGAGAATGTCGCTGCGCCGGCTCAGCTGGCCGAACTGGACATCCCCGCTACCCTGAATGATCGGCACAGCCGCCTCGACATGCGGCAAGCGCCGCAGGGCATCGGTGTCACTGATGGTCAGTGGCCGTACGCTGCCGAGCAGGCCGCCGAGGCCGCTGGTCTGGGTCTTGCCCGGGCGCACGGTGATGATCCGCGTACCGAACTGCGAGAAGTTCTCCAGCACATAGCCGCGCACGCCCTCGCCGATGGCCGTGAGCAGCGCCACGGCGGCTATGCCGATCGCTACCCCGAGCAGGGTCAGCAGGCTGCGCAAGGGGCGGCAGGTCAGCGCCGAGCTGGTCAGCCGGAGACCATCTTGCCAGCGCATCAGTGCGCTCCCGGCGGGCGTAGCGCCGCCACCGGCTCCAGCGCCGAGGCCCGAGCGGCCGGCAGCCAGGCGAACAGCAGTGCCGTGCCGAGTGCCAGCAGTACTGCGCCAGCCCGCGCCCACCAGGGTGCATAGAGCGGCAGATCGAACGCCAGGCGCCCTAGCCAGAGCAAGGTTTCGGCCAGCAGCAGCCCCGCCAGCGCCCCCGTCAGGGCCAGCAGCGCCGCCTCGCCGAGGAACAGCAGGCGCAGCTGCGCCGCCGTCACGCCTATGGCTTTGAGCAGGCCGATCTCGGCGCTGCGCTGGCTCACCGCAATCCAGGTCACGTTCATGATCAGGATGCCTGCCACCACCAGGCTGATCGCGGCAATCCCGGCCACCGCCAGGGTCAGCACCGCGAGTATGTGGTCGAAGGCGCTGAGAAGGCTGTCCTGGCTGACCAGGGTGACGTCTTCCTCACCCTCGTGGCGCTCCTTGAGCGCGGCGAGTATCAGGCGCTTGCTACGGTCGAGAACGCTCGGACCATGCACCTCGACAAACACCCGCGACAACCCTTCGCTATTGAACAAGGCCTGGGCACTGGCCACCGGGATGATCAACATCTCGGCGAAATCCATGCCCAGGGATTCGCCCCGCTCACCGAGGATACCGACCACCCGGAAGCGCCGGTCGCCGGCGCGCAACCATTCACCCAGGGCCGGGCGTTCGCCGAACAGCTCGCGCCGGAGTTTGCCGCCGATCACGCAGACGGCCTCGGCCTGTTCAGGGTCCAGCGCCGGCAGGGGTTGGCCCTGGACGACCGTCAGTTGGCGAATGGCGAAGAAGTCCCGGGTGGTGCCCAGGGTCAGCACCTCACGATTGCGGTTGCCGACTATCACCTCCATCTGCCCGGCCTGTTGCGGCGCGACCCGGCGGATGCCCGGCAGCCGGGTGATGGCCTGGACATCCTGCAAGGTCAATTCGTGCGGCGTCAGGCCGGTGAGCGGGGGCATTCGCCCCGTGGTTTCCTTGCGGCCCGGGAAAACGATCAGGATGTCGCGCCCGAGCAGCGAGAACTCGTTCAGCACAAAGGCCCGCGCCCCAGCGCCAAGGCCGGTGAGCAGGTTGACCGCCACCACCCCGATGGCGATGGCCAGCAGTAGCATCAGGCTGCGCGAGCGGTGCCCACGCAAAGCGCCGAGCCAGAAGCCCAGGGCATCGGCAGCGCGCATCAGGCCAGCGCCCGCTGCGGCGCAATATTGTGGATGCGTCCGTCACGCATGTGTAGCTGGCGCTGTGCGCGGGCGCCAAGGCTGGCGTCGTGGGTCACCACTATCAGGGTCAGACCCTCGCCGTTGAGCTCTTCCAGCAGGCTGAAGACCTCGGCGCCGGCCTGGCTATCGAGATTGCCGGTGGGCTCGTCGGCCAACAACAGCGCCGGTTGCATGACCATCGCCCGGGCGATCGCGACGCGCTGGCGCTGGCCACCGGACAGCTCGGCCGGGCGGTGGGCAAGGCGATTGCCCAGCCCCAGGCGGGCCACCAATTGGCTGCTGCGCTTGCGCCGTTGCGCCGCACCGATGCCGGCGAGGACCATCGGCAGCTCGATGTTTTCCAGCACCGTCAGCCGTGCGATCAGGTGGTAGGACTGGAAAACGAAGCCTATCAGTCGGCTGCGCAACTGGGCGCGGCGCGCCTCGCTCAGCGCCGCCGTAGCCTCGCCCTGCAGCCAGTACTCGCCGGCGCTCGGCGCATCGAGCAGGCCAAGGATGTTCAGCAGGGTCGACTTGCCCGAGCCCGAAGGGCCCATCACCGCCATGTAGTCACCGGCTGCGATGTCCAGGTCCAGGCCGTCCAGCCCCATCACCCGTTGTTCGCCCAGCTGGAAGCTGCGGCTGCCGCCGCGCAGGCGGATCATTTTTCGGTCTCCGTGGCATCCAGCGGGATCACCGCCACGGTATCCTTGAGCCCCTCCTGCTCGAGGCTGGCGACGATACGCGCGTCCTCGTCGAGCCCGGCGAGCACCTCGGTCCAGCGCCAGTTGCTCAACCCGGTTTGTACCTGCACCTCGCGCAACACCCGGGCGCTCGGGTCATATCGCAGCACACGCTGCCCCTCCAGCAGGGTTTCGGTGGGGATGCGCAAAGCACTTGCGTGCTGCTCCAGGAGGATCTCGACATCGGCGCTATAGCCGGTGAGCAGGGCCAGGTCTGACGGCGGCTGGTCGAAGCGAACCTCGACATCGACGGTACGCGCCTGCTTCTCCAATTCACGCACATAGGGTGCGATGCGGCTGACGCGGCCGGTGAAATGCTGGCCACGGAAGGCATCCAGGCTGATCCGCACGGCGGTGCCGGGGTGAACCCGGGCAGCGTCCACCTCATCGATCGGTGCCTCGACATACAGGCAGCTGTCGTCGATCAGGTCGACCGCCGGTGGTGTGGGAATACCCGGCGGCGAAGGGGTGACGAACTCACCCAGTTCGCCGTTGATTTCTGCGACTACGCCGGCAAATGGCGCACGCAGGGTCGTCTGCTCCAGCAGTGAACGCTGCAGCTGCAGGCTGGCGTCGGCCTCGCGGATCAGCACGGCACTGGCACTGCACATCAGCTTCGCCAGGTTGGCCTTGGTCGCGGCCTGGTCCAGACGATCGGCGGCAATCAGCTTGCGGTCGGCCAGCTGGCCCAGGCGATCAAGGTCGCGCCGGTCCAGGAGCGCTTGCTGGCAGCGCTGTTCGCGGGTGTTGCGCTGGGCCTCCAGCCGCGCCTCGGCCTCCTGCAGCCTGGCCAGCTGCTCGTCCTGGCGCAGGCGCATGAGCACCTGGCCCGGTTGGACCCGCTGGCCCTCGCTGACCTGCAACTCGGCAACCTGGCCGCCGACATTGAAGGACAGGTGCGAGCGTCGACAGGACTTCAGCGTACCCGCGCGCGTATTGGCCACCACCGTTTCCACCGGCCCCCGCTCAACCTCCAGCAGCCTGACCGGCAACGGCTGCGGTCGACTCAACCAGCCACCCAGCACCACCAGACAAGCCAGTATCGACGAGCCAATCAATAATTTGCGCATGGACTACACCTTTTCCCATATGGCTTGAGCCTAGAACAGGAGGATGAAAGCTCCACGCGAAACGTCATTTATCCGACGATTTTCAGATGAGCGTCAGGGTAGTGTCAGATAAATGGCGAATGAGATTATTTTCGCTCTCGCAACTGCGATTTCCCAGCCATAGGAAGGTTGCAGAGAATCACAATGGCTTTTCTTCAGGCATTAAAAAGCCGGCTTGTGGCCGGCTTCTCGGGGACGCTTCCGACTAATTTATGGTAAGCCGCAATCGCCTTAACTGTGTGGCCATCAAAGGCCTGAAAGAGATGGCAGATGCCCGTGTGGGATATCGCCGAGCCCTCTGGACCGCGGCTCGCGCCGGTCGGGGCTGAATGTGCGGCGTAGCATACAAGGGCGCGCGCAGGATGCCCAGCAAAAAATGGCACAGGTTGTTTCAGCCGGGCCGTTGCTGGCGGAAATGCGACCAGTGGAACACCCAGCCCAGAATTTCCAGCCCTTGTGCCTGGCGCTGGGCGGCGGTGTAGCGTTCTACCGCATAGGTGCGCCGGTCATGGCTGTGCAGGTACAGCGTGCCGTGCTGGCCGAGGCTGAGGTTGTTCACCCGGAGCGCGCCGTTGTGCAGCAGGGCATAGGTTTCGCCCTCGACCACCCGGGTCATGCCCAGGTCGATGGCCAGGGTGGCCTGCAGCGGAATCAGCGGGGTCATGTTGCTGGCGGGCATGGCCAGGCAGATGGCGTTGTCGGCATGCACACCCAACACTTTCAGGGCTTTTGCGGGCAGGCACAGGTGCTTGCTGGCCACAGGTGACAGCAGGCCGTTGTGCAGTTCGTAAAAGGGCACCTTCAGTGCCCGGCCGCCTTGCGCCGACAGTGGCGTGGGCGGGTTGGCGGGCGCCGGCCCTGGCGGGCAGTTGCGCAGGATCGGGTTGTGGTGTTTGGGCCCTTCGCCCGTGCGCAACCAGCGACGATGCACGCAGAACAGGTCGGCCATTTCGTCCAGCCGGGCCAGGGGCACACCGCGCTTGAACCAGTTGTTGACGTGCTGGGGTGTGACGCTGCGCTGGGCGGCGAAATCGGAAGGGGTCAGGCCACATTCGTGGAGCAGGGCTTTGAGGCGGTCGCCGGATGTGTTCATGGCGGCGAGTGTAGCGGCGGGGTGCCAGCAAGGATATGAACCGGATGTTGATGGGGCTTGTGTGAAAAGCGCCTGTTTGTAGGGCGTTGGCGTAGGACTGCGTAGGACTTATTACTTTCCCAAGCAAGTGCGCGGTTCCTGTGGGAGCGGGCGTGCCCGCGAAGAGGCCAACGCGGTAGCTGGCACCGGCTGCGCCGGTGTTCGCGGGCACGCCCGCTCCCACAGGGATCGCGCCAGCATTTAGAGTTTGAGCAAGACAGTTGCTCCCACAAAAGTGCTGCGCAGGCAGGTCATCCAGTGCCAGGGCGGCCAGCCATCCATCAGGCATAAAAAAACCCCGCCAGGGCGGGGTTCTTCATGCAACCGGTATCAGCCCTTGTAGGCAGCAACCGATTTGGTGATCGCGGCACGGGCGGCGTCAGCGCCTTCCCAGCCTTCGATCTTGACCCACTTGCCCTTCTCGAGATCTTTGTAGTTGGCAAAGAAGTGCTCGATCTGCTGGATCAGCAGGGCTGGCAGGTCGGTGTATTCCTTCACGTCGACGTACAGCTGCGACAGCTTGTCGTGAGGAACAGCGATGACCTTGGCATCGCCGCCGCCGTCGTCGGTCATGTTCAGCACGCCGACCGGACGGGCGCGGATAACCGAACCTGGAGCTACCGGGTAAGGGGTAACGACCAGCACGTCCAGCGGATCACCGTCATCGGCCAGGGTGTTCGGGATGAAGCCGTAGTTGGCTGGGTAGAACATCGGGGTAGCCATGAAACGGTCGACGAACAGGGTATCGCTGTCCTTGTCGATCTCGTATTTGATCGGCGCGTGGTTGGCCGGGATTTCGATGGCGACGTAGATGTCGTTCGGCAGGTCTTTGCCCGCCGGAATCTTGCTGTAGCTCATTGGGCAGTGCCCCCGTGTTTGACCAAAAAAGTGGCGGCGATTATAGGCACATTCTGCATGGGCATGCCACGCCTGGCCTGATGTGCGGCCCCGTCAGGCGTGGCTTTCGCGGTATTCCGGGTGTTCGGCCTGCAGCCGGCACAGGCGCGCCAGCGGGTCCTGGCGGTAGAACAGCGACAACTGGCGGTAGACCTGTGGATAAGCCTGTTGCAGCAGGTCGGGTGCACTAAAGAAGTACTCGCTGGTGACGGCAAAGAACTCCGCGGGGTTTTCCGCGGCATACGGGTCGATGGCGGTTTCGGCGTCGGGGTTGGCGTCCAGCTGGCGGTTGAGGTCGTCATAGGCCTGTTGCATGGCGGTTGCCCATTCATCCACAGGCATGCCGCTGTGCAGCGGCGGCAGGCCGTTGGCATCGCCATTGAGCATGTCGAGCTTGTGCGCCAGCTCATGGATGACCAGGTTGTAGGCCTCCCAGCCCCCACTGGCCAGCACGCCGCTCCAGGCGAGGATGATCGGGCCCTGTTGCCAGGCCTCGCCGCTGTGCTCGCCGTCCCATACGTGCTCGACGCCACTGGCATCGCGGTGGCGCTGGGGGCTCTTGAAGTCGTCGGGGTAGAGGATGATTTCGTGGAAACCCTGGTACCAGTTCAGCTCGCCCAGGTGCAGCAGCGGCAACTGCGCCTGGGCCGCCAGCAACAGGCGCTGCTCGTCGTCCGGCTCGACGCCGGGCAGGCAGGTGAGGTGCTTGTCGAGCAGGAACAGGATGCAGGCTTCACGCAGCCAGCGATCTTCTTCGTCAGTGATGCCGTCCAGCATCGGCAGGCGCTCGCGCACGGCCTGCCATTGCTGGGGGGGGATGGGGTAGCGCGCCAGGGTGCGCTTGCGCCGCCAGGCGCTGAACGACCACATTGGCAGGCTTAGTGCGCCTTGGCCGTGCGGCCCAGGCGGCTACGCAGCAGGCCGAGGATCATCGGCACCAGCGACAGGATGATGATGCCTACCACCATCAGCGACAGGTGTTGCTTGATGAATGGCACGTTGCCGAAGAAGTAGCCCAGGGTAACCAGGCCGCCGACCCACAGCAGCGAACCGGCGACGCTGAAACCGAGGAAGCGCGGGTAGTGCATGTGGGCGATGCCGGCGACGAACGGTGCAAAGGTGCGCAGGATAGGCAGGAAGCGCGCCATGGTCACGGTCTTGCCGCCGTGGCGTTCATAGAAGTCGTGGGTACGCTGCAGGTAGTCGCGACGGAAGATCTTCGAGTTGGGGTTGTTGAACAACCGCTCGCCGGCCGTGCGGCCGATCACGTAGTTGGTGCTGTCGCCGAGGATCGCGGCGGCCATCAGCAGGCCGGCCAGCAGGACCGGGTCCATGCCGCCACCGGCGGCCACGGCGCCGGCGATGAACAGCAGCGAATCGCCGGGCAGGAAGGGCATGACCACCAGACCGGTTTCACAGAAGATCACGGTGAAGAGGATGGCGTAGATCCAGGGACCGTAGTTGGTGACCAGCAGATCGAGGTAGGCATCGAGATGCAGGATAAGGTCCAGCGGGTTGAAATCCATGTACAGCACCTGTGTTCTTGGGCGTAGGCTCGGTTACCTGGGGATGGGTAAATTTTCACACATGACAGGTGGGCCATTATACGGCTAAGTCAGGATCATGCCCGGGGAGTTTGTAGCGGGGGGTTACGGCAGGGGTATTCCTGTTCCGGCCTCTTCGCGGGTGAACCCGCTCCCACAGGTACAGCATCGATTTCAGATGCGTCGCGATCCCTGTGGGAGCGGGTTCACCCGCGAAGAGGCCAGCACAGTCAATCCTGGCTGATTGGCAGGATATAGCTCTTGAACTCGTTATCCTCACGAAACCCGATGGATTCGTAAGTCTTGTGCGCTACCTCATTGTCCGCGCTGGTCGACACCCGCATGCGCACGGCATTGGTTTCCTTGGCCATTTTCTTCGCCTCGCGCATCAGGTGGTCGGCCACCAGCATGCGCCGCGAGTCCTCGGCCACGTAGATATCGTTGAGAATCCATACCCGCTTCAGCGACAGCGACGAGAAGCTCGGGTACAGCTGGCAGAAGCCCAGCAGTTTGCCGTTGTCATCATCGGGTAGCGCCAGGTAGATCACCGACTCATCCCGCTTCAGGCGCTTTTCCAGGAAGCTGCGCGAGCTGTCGGGGTAGGGGAGCTGCCCGTAGAACTCACGGTATTTGACGAACATCGGCGTGAGCAGGTCGAGGTGTTCCAGGGTTGCCTTGATGATGCGCATGTGCGGCCCTCAGAGTCCGTTAGGGGAAACAGCGGATTGCCAGCAGCTTTCAAGGGCATGCTGCCCAATGCGCGGGGCAAGTGCAATCCGCCTTCCGTGACATGTTTTTTACCCTTTGCCGAGCAGGAAATTACCTTTCTGGCCGGTGCTGTGTTCACTCTCCAGGCTATGGACCTCGGCTTCGTCTTTCAGATTCACCCCGGAAAGCTGGCGCCGGCAGGCTTCACGCATCAAGTACAGCAAGCGGTGCGCTGCCATGCCATAGCTCAGCCCTTCCAGACGGATGTTGGAAATGCAGTTGCGGTAGGCATCGGTCAGGCCCACCTTCGGTGCATAGGTGAAATACAGGCCAAGGCTGTCGGGCGAACTGAGCCCCGGCCGTTCGCCGATCAGCATCACAGTCATCCGTGCGCCCAGCAGTTCACCGATCTCGTCGGCCACTGCCACGCGGCCCTGCTGCACCAGCACCACCGGGGCGCTGGTCCAGCCGTCGGCGGCGGCCTGCTCCTCGAAGCGCGCGAGGAAGGGCAGGGTGTGGCGGTGCACGGCCAGGGCCGAGAGGCCGTCAGCGACGACGATGGCCAGGTCGACCCCACCGGGGTTGGCCTGGGCGTGCTCGCGCAGCGCGGCAACCGAATCTTCGCTCAGGCGCCGCCCCAGGTCCGGGCGTTGCAGGTACTGGTTGCGGTCGCTGGCGGCGCTGTGCAGCACCAGGCTTTCGCGCCCGCGGTCACTCAGCTGGGTAGCCAGGCCGGCATGGTCGAAGGCCAGGTGCACGGCGTCGCGGGCCTGGGCATGGGCGAACTGGAAGTCCAGCTGCGCCCCGGTCGGCAGGCTGGTGCCGGTACGGCCCAGGGCGATGCGCGCCGGGGTCAGGTTGCGCAGGGCCAGCCAAGGGTTGTCGGGGGTAGGCGTGCGGTGGTCCATGGTCATCCCTATGCAAGCTGTGCCAAGGCCTGACGGAAGGCCGGCGGCAGGTTGTCACCAAAGCGCACCCGGCCATCGGCCTGGGTGAAGATGCCGGTGCGGGCCAGCCATGCCTCGAATTCCGGCCCGGGCTTCAGGCCCAGGGTCTGGCGCGCGTACAGCGCGTCGTGGAACGAGGTGGTCTGGTAGTTGAGCATGATGTCGTCGGAGCCGGGGATGCCCATGATGAAGTTGATCCCGGCCACGCCCAGCAGGGTCAGCAGGGTGTCCATGTCGTCCTGGTCGGCTTCGGCGTGGTTGGTGTAGCAGATGTCGCAACCCATCGGCACCCCGAGCAGCTTGCCGCAGAAGTGGTCTTCGAGGCCGGCGCGGATGATCTGCTTGCCGTTGTACAGGTACTCCGGGCCGATGAAACCGACCACGGTGTTGACCAGGAACGGCTTGAAGTGGCGGGCCACGGCATAGGCGCGGGTTTCACAGGTTTGCTGGTCGACGCCATGGTGGGCGTTGGCCGACAGCGCGCTGCCCTGGCCGGTTTCGAAGTACATCAGGTTCTGCCCGAGGGTGCCGCGTTTCAGCGACAGGCCCGCCTCGTAGCCTTCCTGCAGCACGTTCAGGTTGATGCCGAACCCGGCGTTGGCCGCCTCGGTGCCGGCGATGGACTGGAACACCAGGTCCAGTGGCACGCCACGGTTGATCGCCTCGATCGAGGTGGTGACGTGGGTCAGCACGCAGGCCTGGGTGGGGATGTCGTAGCGCTGGATGATGGCGTCGAGCATTTCCAGCAGGGCGCAGATCGAGGCGATGCTGTCGGTGGCCGGGTTGATGCCGATCATGGCGTCGCCGTTGCCGTACAGCAGGCCGTCCAGAATGCTGGCGGCGATGCCGGCCGGCTCGTCGGTCGGGTGGTTGGGCTGCAGCCGGGTCGACAGGCGCCCGCGCAGGCCCATGGTGCCACGGAAGCGGGTGACCACGCGGATCTTCTGCGCCACCAGCACCAGGTCCTGCACGCGCATGATCTTCGACACCGCGGCGGCCATTTCCGGCGTCAGCCCTGGCGCCAGGCTGCGCAGGCTGTCCTCGTTGGCCTCTTCGCTCAGCAGCCAGTCGCGCAGGCCACCCACGGTCAGGTGGCTGACCGGGGCGAAGGCCTGGGCATCGTGAGTGTCGATGATCAGGCGCGTGACTTCATCATCTTCGTAGGGGATCAGCGCTTCATTGAGAAAATGCGTCAGCGGGATATTGGCCAGGGCCATCTGCGCGGCGACCCGTTCGCCGTCGTTGCTGGCCGCAACGCCCGCCAGGTAGTCCCCGGAGCGGGCGGGGCTGGCCTTGGCCATCACTTCCTTGAGGCTGTCGAAGCGGTAGACCAGGTGGCCGACCGTGTGTACGAAACTTGCCATACAGACTCTCCAGAGCCGCGGGTTGCCCCGCGGCGGGTGGCGGCGATCAGTGCAGGGCCTCTTCGGCCTTCTGGATCGCGGCGAATTCCTCTTCCGGTGTACCCGCGACCAGGTGGTGGCGGCTGTAGAAAGCAAAGTAGGCAATTAATACCGCATAGATCACTGCGGCGCCAATCACCACTCGTGGGTCGACCAGGAAACCGGCGACCACGGCGATGCAGGCCAGCACCAGGGCCAAACCCGAGGTGAAGATGCCACCGGGGGTACGGTAGGGGCGCTCCATCTTCGGCCGGCGGATGCGCAGGGTGATGTGCGCGGCCATCATCAGCACGTACGACAGGGTAGCGCCGAACACCGCCACCAGGATCAGCAGGTCACCCTGGCCAGTCAGCGACAGGGCAAAGCCGATGATCCCGGGGATGATCAGGGCCAGTACCGGGGCCTTGCTCTTGTTGGTTTCCGACAGCTTGCGCGGCAGGTAGCCGGCGCGGGACAGGGCGAAGATCTGCCGGGAATAGGCGTAGATGATCGAGAAGAAGCTGGCGATCAGCCCGGCCAGGCCGACCAGGTTGACGAAGCCGCCCATCCAGGTGCTACCGCCGTAGGCCTTGGACAAGGCTTCTACAAGTGGGTTGCCGGACGCTTTCAGTGCTTCGGAGCCCGCGCCGCCGGGGCCGACCACCAGGATCAGCAGGGCGAAGGCCAGCAGTACCAGCATGGCGCCGATCAGGCCGCGTGGCAGGTCGCGCTTGGGGTTCTTGGTTTCTTCGGCGGCCAGTGGCACGCCCTCTACGGCGAGGAAGAACCAGATGGCGTAGGGGATGGCCGCCCATACGCCGACATAGCCGAACGGCAGGAAGCTGCTGGCGCCCACGGCGTCCGTTTTGGCGATGTCGAACAGGTTGGCTGCATCAAAATGGGGCACCATGCTCACCAGGAACACGGCCAGGGCGATGGCGGCGATGGCAGTGATGATGAACATCAGCTTCAACGCCTCACCCACGCCAAAGATGTGGATGCCGATGAACACGATGTAGAACGCCAGGTAGATCATCCAGCCGCCGATGCCGAACAGTGACTGGCAATAGGCGCCGATGAACACCGCGATGGCGGCGGGGGCGATGGCGTACTCGATGAGGATCGCCGTCCCGGTGAGGAAGCCGCCCCAGGGGCCGAAGGCGCTGCGGGCAAAGCCATAGCCGCCGCCTGCGGTGGGAATCATCGACGACAGCTCGGCCAGCGAGAAGCACATGCACAGGTACATGGTGGCCATCAGCAGGGTGGCGAGGAACATACCGCCCCAGCCGCCCTGGGCCAGGCCGAAGTTCCAGCCGGCATAGTCGCCCGAGATGACATAAGCCACGCCCAGGCCGACCAGCAGGACCCAGCCGGCGGCGCCTTTTTTCAGTTCACGTTGCTGGAAATAGTCCGAGCCGACTTTTTCGAAGTCGACGGAAGAGCCTGCCGGCGAGCCGGCGGAATGATCGCTTGGCATAGATTCACCTGTTGTTTTTCTTGGTGGCCGGACGGGTTCCGGGCCGATGGTGATGTGTATTGCAGGAAGCGAGCCAGAGCGGTTGGTGCACGGTTACCGCTCTGGGTATTGTGTAAAGCAGGCCAGGCCTCTTCGCGGGTGAACCCGCTCCTACAGGGGGTGTACAGCACCTTAAGCAAGCGCAGTACCTGTGGGAGCGGGTTTACCCGCGAAGAAGACGGCGCGGTTTAGAAGAAGCCCAACGGATTGATGTCGTAGCTCACCAGCAGGTTCTTGGTCTGCTGGTAGTGATCGAGCATCATCTTGTGGGTCTCACGCCCGACCCCCGACTTCTTGTAGCCACCGAACGCCGCATGCGCCGGGTACAGGTGGTAGCAGTTGGTCCACACGCGGCCAGCCTTGATCCCACGGCCCATGCGGTAGGCACGGTTGATGTCGCGGGTCCACACGCCGGCGCCCAGGCCGAACTCGGTGTCGTTGGCAATCGCCAGGGCTTCGGCTTCGTCCTTGAAGGTGGTGACGCTGACCACCGGGCCGAAGATTTCTTCCTGGAACACGCGCATCTTGTTGTTGCCTTTGAGCAGGGTCGGCTGGATGTAGTAACCGGTGGCCAGCGAGCCTTCCAGTTTTTCCACCTTGCCGCCGGTCAGCAGCTCGGCGCCTTCCTTCTGGGCGATGTCGAGGTACGACAGGATCTTCTCGAACTGCTGTTGCGAGGCCTGGGCGCCGACCATGGTGTCGGTGTCCAGCGGGTCGCCGCGCTTGATCTGCAGCACCTTCTTCATCACCACTTCCATGAACTGCGGGTAGATCGATTCCTGTACCAGTGCCCGCGACGGGCAGGTGCATACCTCGCCCTGGTTGAAGAACGCCAGCACCATGCCTTCGGCCGCCTTCTCGATGAAGCTTGGCTCGGCCTGCATGATGTCTTCGAAATACACGTTCGGCGACTTGCCGCCCAGTTCGACGGTGGACGGGATGATGTTCTCGGCGGCGCATTTCATGATGTGCGAGCCGACCGGGGTAGAGCCAGTGAAGGCGATCTTGGCGATGCGCTTGCTGGTGGCCAGGGCTTCACCGGCTTCGCGGCCATAGCCTTGCACCACGTTGAGCACGCCAGGTGGCAGCAGGTCGCCAATGACTTCGAGCAGTACGGTGATTCCCAGTGGCGTTTGTTCGGCCGGCTTGAGCACCACGCAGTTGCCGGCGGCCAGTGCCGGAGCAAGCTTCCAGGCGGCCATCAGGATCGGGAAGTTCCACGGGATGATCTGTCCGACCACGCCCAG
This sequence comes from Pseudomonas sp. SF2, assembly GCF_036858055.1. Classification (NCBI taxonomy): domain Bacteria; kingdom Pseudomonadati; phylum Pseudomonadota; class Gammaproteobacteria; order Pseudomonadales; family Pseudomonadaceae; genus Pseudomonas; species Pseudomonas sp. SF2. Next base: position 83,425 of record NZ_JAMBDI010000001.1, read on the forward strand.
TGGCTCGTGGATGTGGTAGGCCACGGTGCCTTCGTTGATCTCGGCAGCGCCGCCTTCCTGGGCGCGGATGCAGCCAGCGAAGTAGCGGAAGTGGTCAACCGCGAGCGGGATGTCGGCGTTGAGGGTTTCGCGGATCGGCTTGCCGTTGTCCCAGGTTTCGGTAATGGCCAGCAGTTCGAGGTTCTGCTCGATACGGTCGGCGATCTTCAGCAGAACGTTGGAGCGATCCTGCACTGAAGTGCGGCCCCAGGCGTCGGCCGCAGCGTGGGCGGCATCCAGGGCTTTGTCGATGTCTTCGGCAGTGGAGCGAGGGAATTCAGCGATCAGCTTGCCATTCACCGGGGAGGTATTTTCGAAGTACTGCCCCTTTACCGGAGGAACGAACTCACCACCGATGTAGTTGCCGTAGCGGCTCTTGAAGGAAACCTTCGCGCCTTCGGTACCGGGATGTGCGTAACGCATGGTGTGTCTCCTGGCTATTGTGTTTGTTAGGGAGTTGGAAAGCGTAGAGCAAAGGTTGGGCCAGCGTTTCGAGTGCCAGTAAAATCAATGACTTGGCTCGATTCCCAAAGCCTGCCCCACGGTTGCTGTGCCAGCACCGGTACGCGCGGGGGTGACACTTTGTGCCATTTGCGACACGTAACCGGAGGGTGCATTGCAAAGCCTTCCCGGGTGGAGGATGCTGGCGGGACTCTCTATCTGCGGAGAACTACAACAATGCAGAGCAATCTTTTCAGTCGCCATGCCCAGCAAGTCCACAGCGTTGCCCATGGTGGGGCCGGAGAGGGCGGCAGCGACCCCTCCATCGCCCGCTCCTGGCTGCGCTGCCTGGAGGACTACCACCTCGACCCGTCGGTGATCGAGGCCCCGGTGGTGCTCGAACACGGGCGCCTGCTGGAAAGCCGCGAGCGCCTGCGCCAGGTGCTGCAGATTGCCGACCATGAAATGAACAGCCTGCATCAGCAGCTTTCCGGGGCCGGCCATGCGGTGCTGCTGACCGATGCCCGTGGGGTGATCCTCAATTGCGTCAGCGCGCCGACCGAGCGGCGCAGCTTCGAGCGCGCCGGGCTGTGGCTGGGCGCCGACTGGAGCGAGGCACGCGAGGGCACCAACGGCATCGGCACCTGTCTGGTCGAGCGCCAGGCGCTGACCATTCACCAGAACGAGCACTTCCGTGGTCGCCACACCGGCCTGACCTGCTCGGCCAGCCCGGTGTTCGACCCGCACGGCGAGCTGCTGGCGGTGCTGGATGTGTCTTCGGCACGGCCCGACGTTTCCCGGCAGAGCCAGTTCCACACCATGGCCCTGGTCAACCTGTCGGCGAAGATGATCGAAAGCTGCTACTTCCTGCGCCATTTCGAACAGCAATGGCTGTTGCGTTTTCACCTGCAGGCCGAGTCGGTCGGTCTGTTCAGCGAAGGCCTGCTGGCCTTCGACGGTGACGGGCGCATCTGCGCCGCCAACCAGAGCGCGCTGAACCTGCTGGGCACGGTGCGTGGTGGCGTGCTGGGCAAACCGCTGGAACGCTTTTTCGCTTGCAGCCACGACGAACTGTTCAGCCGCGCCACGCCCGCTGGCAGCACGGCCTGGCCGCTGCGCACCCTGGACGGGCGCCAGGTGTTCGCCAGCCTGCGTGGTCAGGCGCGCGCACCGGTGTGGTCGGTGCCAGCTGCCCAGCCGCGACCCGTGCGGGACGTGGAGCCGCTTATCTGCCTGCTCGACCCGGCCTTGCAGAACGACTTCCGCCGCAGTGTGCGGGTGTTCGAGCGCGATGTGCCGCTGTTGCTGCGTGGCGAGACCGGCTGTGGCAAGGAGGCTTTCGCCCAGGCTGTGCACCAGGCCAGCGAGCGGCGCGGCAAGCCGTTCGTCGCCATCAACTGCGCGTCGATCCCGGAGAGCCTGATCGAGAGCGAACTGTTCGGCTACCGTGGCGGCAGCTTTACCGGCGCGCGCAAGGAAGGCATGCGCGGCAAGCTGTTGCAGGCTGACGGCGGCACTTTGCTGCTGGACGAGATTGGTGACATGCCACTGACTCTGCAAACCCGCTTGCTGCGCGTGCTGGAGGAGCGCCAGGTGGTGCCGATCGGTGGCGAACCGCAGGCGGTCGACGTGCGCATTGTCAGCGCCACCCACCGCGACTTGCTGGAGCGGGTGGAGCAGGGCAGTTTCCGCGAGGACCTGTATTACCGCCTGAATGGCCTGGAAGTGGCGTTGCCGGCGGTGCGCGAGCGCAGTGACAAGGCGCAGTTGCTGGACTTTCTGCTGCGTCAGGAGGCGCAGGGGCAGCTGATCGACATCGAGCCGAGGGCGCGCCAGGCACTGCTCGATTTCGCCTGGCCGGGGAATGTGCGGCAGATGCGTAATGTGCTGCGTACCTTGGTGGCGCTTTGCGAAGACTCCCGGATTGTGTTCCCGGATCTCCCCGCCATTGTTCGCGAGGGCTTCGCCCTCGATCGCCGGCAAGCCAGCTCCCACATCGACGGCAATGGCTTCAAGCCATGTGCAAACCCTGTGGGAGCCGGCTTGCCGGCGATAGGGCCTGCCGCTTTGGAGGATGCCGAGCGCCATGCGCTGCTGGCGACCCTGGAGGCAAAACACTGGCACCTCACCCGTGTCGCCGAGCACTTGGGCATCAGCCGCAATACCTTGTATCGAAAACTGCGCAAACACGGCATCACCAGGGCCGGCTGAGCGAAACATCTGGTGCGATTTATCGCGCCCTGGGCTACCCTGCCTCGATGTTTTGCGAGGTCGACCATGCATATTCACATTCTCGGTATTTGCGGCACTTTCATGGGCTCGCTGGCGGTGCTGGCCAAGGAACTTGGCCACCGCGTCACTGGCTCGGACGCCAACGTCTATCCCCCGATGAGCACTCAGCTCGAAGCCCAGGGCATCGAGCTGACCCAAGGCTATGACCCGGCCCAGCTGGACCCGGCGCCAGACCTGGTGGTCATCGGCAACGCCATGTCGCGTGGCAACCCGGCGGTGGAGTACGTGCTGAACAAGGGCCTGCCCTATGTTTCCGGCCCGCAGTGGCTGGCCGATCACGTGCTGCAGGGCCGCTGGGTGCTGGCCGTTGCCGGTACCCACGGCAAGACCACGACCAGCAGCATGCTGGCCTGGGTGCTGGAGCACGCCGGCATGAGCCCGGGCTTCCTGATCGGCGGTGTGCCGCAGAACTTCTCGGTGTCGGCGCGCCTGGGCGATACGCCGTTCTTCGTGGTCGAAGCCGACGAGTACGATAGCGCCTTCTTCGACAAGCGCTCGAAGTTCGTCCATTACCACCCACGCACGGCGATCCTCAACAACCTTGAGTTCGACCATGCGGACATCTTCCCCGACCTGGCCTCGATCGAGCGGCAGTTCCATCACCTGGTGCGCACCATCCCCAGCGAAGGCCTGGTCATCCACCCCACTACCGAGCTGGCGCTGGAGCGGGTGATCGGCATGGGCTGCTGGACCCCGGTGCAGACCACTGGCGAAGGTGGGCAGTGGCAAGCGCGTCTGCTCAGCCCCGACGGCTCGCGCTTTGAAGTGCTGTTCGACGGCGAAGTGCAGGGCGTGGTGGATTGGGCACTCACTGGCCAGCACAACGTCGCCAACGCCCTGGCCACACTGGCAGCGGCGCGCCATGTAGGTGTGGTGCCAGCCATGGGCATCGAAGGCCTGAGTGCCTTCAAGAGCGTCAAGCGGCGCATGGAGAAGGTTGCCGAAGTGCAGGGCGTGACCATCTACGATGACTTTGCCCACCACCCGACCGCCATCGCCACCACCCTCGACGGCCTGCGCAAGCGCGTTGGCGAGGCCCCGGTGATCGCCGTGATCGAGCCGCGCTCCAACTCGATGAAGCTCGGTGCCCACCGTGACGGCCTGCCGGAAAGCGTCAACGACGCCGACCAGGTGATCTGGTACGCCCCGGCCAACCTGGGCTGGGACCTGGCTGCCACTGCCGCGCAATGCAAAGTGCCCAGCGTGGTGGCCGACAGCCTCGAAGCGATCATCGAGCGAGTCAAGGGCCAGGCCCGCCCAGGTACCCACGTTGTGATCATGAGCAATGGCGGCTTCGGCGGCCTGCACGGCAAGCTGGCCGAGGCACTGAAGTGAGCGGGCCGGAACGCATCACCCTGGCCATGACGGGCGCCTCTGGCGCCCAGTATGGCCTGCGCCTGCTCGACTGCCTGGTGCGTGAGGACCGCGAGGTGCACTTCCTGATCTCCAAGGCCGCGCAACTGGTGATGGCCACCGAGACCGACGTGTTGCTGCCGGCCAAGCCGCAGGCGATGCAGGCCTTTCTCACCGAATACACCGGAGCCGCCGACGGGCAGATCCGCGTGTATGGCAAGGAAGACTGGATGTCGCCGGTGGCCTCGGGTTCCGGCGCCCCGGCGGCGATGGTGGTGGTGCCCTGTTCCACCGGCACCTTGTCGGCGATTGCCACCGGTGCCTGCAACAACCTGATCGAGCGTGCTGCCGACGTTACCCTCAAGGAACGTCGCCAGCTGATCCTGGTGCCGCGTGAAGCGCCATTCTCCACCATCCACCTGGAGAACATGCTCAAGCTGTCGCAGATGGGCGCGGTGATCCTGCCGGCGGCGCCGGGCTTTTATCACCAGCCGCAGACCATCGATGACCTGGTCGACTTTGTCGTCGCGCGCATTCTCAACCTGCTGAACATTCCCCAGGACATGTTGCCGCGTTGGGGTGAGCACCATTTCGGGGTGGATGATTGAAGCGAGCGCTGGCGGTTGTGCTGGTGCTGGTGCTGCTCGGTGGCTGTGCCACGGTGCGCACGCTGGATGCCAACAAGCCCGGGGCGCCGGTGGTGTATGCCGGTACCCGGCTGGATTTGTATGTGATCAATGGCGGGTGTTGCCCGCGTGATCATTATGGGGCTGATGCCCCGGCGTACCCGGGGCTGGACCTGCCCGGGAGCATGCTGCTCGATACCCTGTTGCTGCCGTTGTCGTTGCTGACAGCGGCCGGTGTAGGCTTCCAGGCCACTGGTGGCCTGTAAGGGCCCTTTCGCGGGCACGCCCGCTCCCACAGGATCTGTGTAATCCTCAAGTGATCACAGTACCTGTGGGAGCGGGCGTGCCCGCGAAGAGGCCATCACAAGTGAAGCCTATTTCTTGCCCAACCTGCGCAACTCATCCGACTCCACTATCCGCACCCCGTCTTCCTCCTCCAGCGCCAGTCGCCACAGCGCCCGGGCCAAGGTACAAGCCTCGATCCCCCGATATTTCCCGGGTATCAGCCTGGAAAACGGCGACATCAGCTTTTCCCCGAGCCGCGGCTGGACCCGCTCGCCCAGCAGCAACGACGGCCGCACAATGGTCAGCTGCGGCCAATCCTGGGCCTTGAGTGCCTCTTCCATCTCGCCCTTTACCCGGTTGTAGAAAATCGACGATTTCGGGTCGGCGCCCAGCGCACTGACCACCAGCAGATGCCGCGCGCCCAACTCCCGGGCACGCTTGCTGAAGGCCACCACCATGTCGAGGTCCACCGCACGGAAGGCCGATTCGGAGCCGGCCTGCTTCAGCGTGGTACCCAGGCAGCAATAGGCGATATCGACCCGCCCGGCCAGCTGCGGGAGGAACACCGCCGGGTCGCCCACCGGGTTTTCCAGGTGCGGATGCTCGGCCAATGGCCGGCGGGTAGGCGCCAGTACGCGGGTGATGGTTGGCTCGTTGAGCAGGCGGTCGAGCAGGTGTTCACCTGTCAGACCCGTGGCACCGGCAAGCAGGACATGCTGAGGCGTCAAATACATGATGTCTCTCCCTTGTTACACACAAGCTTAGTGGCTGCGTGGCGTTTGCGCCTGTTCCCCCACGGTGGCCTGTGCGGCGTTACGCAATGCTTCTTCGGCCTGCTGCCGGCGCAGGTGCTGCCAGTGCTCAAGCACACTCGGCGGCGCCCACAGCTGCGGTTCAGAGGCCTCGAAACCTTCCCTTTGTTCTCTTTCGGCAACGCTGGCGCGCGCCAGTTCAAACGCCTGTTTCAGGTCGTCGGTCTGGTTCAGCGCCTCGGCGAACAGGGCATCGCCAAAGTAGGTGAAATCGGCTTCTTCCGAGCAACCGAAGGACACGCGGTCGGCCCGGGCGGCGGTCATGATCACCGTGCGCTCATCCTTGAGCGCTGCGATGTAGCCCCCTGAATAGCAGGCGGATATGACGATGACCTTGTCGCGATCCTTCAGCGGTGCCAGGGCGCTGGCCAGTTCGTCGGTGGACAGGTCGGCCAGCTGCAGGCGCGGCTGGTCGAGCACCAGCTGGTGGTCCTGGCTGCCATGGCTGGTGAGGTAGATGAACACCAGGTCTTCGGGGCCGCTGCGCTCGGCCAGGGTGCGGGCAGCGCGGGTGAGGTTCTCGCGCGTGGCCATGGCGCGGGTGGTCATGTGGTCGCGGTGGTTGACCAAGGTTACCTGGCCGCGGGCGCCAAAACGCACCTTGAGCATGTTGCTGACGTAGTCGGCTTCGCGCAGGAACACGCTCTGCTGGCCATCGCCGGCCACCACCAGGCTGTATAGCTGGACCGGTGGCGTCGAGCGCGGTACCCGGGCCAGCGCCTCGTCCAGCAACCGGCCCTGATTGAGCAACGCCAGGTCCAGCGGGTCGGGCAACAGCTTGCCATTCTGGTCGCGTATGCGCACACCGTTGCTCCAGGTGCCGCTTTCGACCTTGCCGCTGGCCAGGATCAGCCGGCCCTGACCGTGGTAGGCATCATTGAGGAAGCCGCCGATGTACTTGCTGCCGTCGGCCAGTTGCAGGCTGCCCTGGCCCGACAGGCGCCAGTCGGCGAAGGTACCTTTGTAGTGGCTGCCGTCGCTGCCCAGCAGTTCGCCTTCGCCGACCAGCGAACCGTCCTTGAATTCGCCGATCCACACATCACCCTCGGCGTTTTCGTAGCGGCCACGGCCCTCCAGGCGGTTGTCCTTGAACTCGCCGATGTACTGCTCGCCGTCGACGCTGTCGTAGGTGCCGCTGCCTTCCAGCTGGCCGTTGATGAAGCGGCCGCTGAACTGGTTGCCGCTGGCATCGCTACGCACCCCGGCACCGTTGGGCTTGCCCTTGGCGAACAGGCCCTGGTAACGGCTGCCGTCGGCCAGTTCCAGCTCGCCGGCGCCTTCATACAGGTCGTCCTTGAACTGGCCGCGGTAGGTCTGGTCGGCTTGCTTGAGGGTACCTTCGCCGTCGCGGCGGCCTCGGCTGAAGGTGCCGGCATAGTGGCTGCCCGGGGTGGTCAGCTCACCCAGCCCCTGGAACAGCCCTGCGGCGAACTGGCCACGGTACACCTCGCCGTTGCGCCCGTGCCATTCGCCCTGGCCGTGCCATTGGCCGTCCTTGAAGCTGCCGGCGTACCAGCTGCCGTTGGGGTAGTCGATCCGGCCTTCGCCTTGCAGCAGGCCATCGACCACCTGCCCCCGGTACCGTCCACCGTCGGGCAGACGCGCGTCCGGCGGGAGCAGCGATTCGCCATCGCCGCAGGCGGCGAGCAGCAGGACCAGGGTGATGGGGAGCAATGGACGCATGGCGAGAACCGGGCAATAGGTCTGCCGAGTATGACGCAGAATGGGATCCTGAAACAGCGAACGCATGTGCTGGCGCAGCTCTCGAGCCTGCACTGCATCGAAAAGCTGGCACGGTCCCTGTGGGAGCGGGCGTGCCCGCGAACACCGGCGACGCCGGTGCCATGCAGCGCGTGGTCTTCTTCGCGGGTA
>NZ_JAMBDI010000010.1:0-183408 GCF_036858055.1 Pseudomonas sp. SF2
GAGTCTCGTTTCCCGCTCCAGATTAAAGATTTGCAGACTTTCTTTTTTGTCTGCAAGTTGTGAAAAAAGGGCATGCGCACGCTGCGTAAAGTCTGGCAATCTGCCAGAGCCCGTCAAGAGAATGCCCCGTATCGAAAGATACGGGGCATTTTTCGTTATGGGCTGCATCCAGGGAGAGTCCCGCAGCCAGGCCACAGTCGCCCCTGAGTGGCTAAGCTTGATCTATCGCCAGAGCCTTCTGCCCACAGCGTGAAAGGAGGTGTTTGATGCAACTCATCGCTCAGAAAATCGACAAGCCAGAATCGACGAACTTCATTTTTGGCCAGACGCACTTCATCAAGTCCGTCGAGGACATCCATGAAGCGCTGGTAAATGCGGTGCCAGGTATTCAGTTTGGCCTGGCCTTCTGTGAAGCGTCCGGCGAACACCTGGTGCGCTGGTCTGGCACCGATACCGCGATGATTGAGCTTGCCCAGAAAAATGCACAAAACATTGCGGCTGGCCATAGTTTCATCATTTTTCTTGGTGATGGGTTCTATCCACTGAACGTGCTGAACACCGTCAAGCTGGTTCCAGAGGTGTGCTGCATTTTTTGTGCGACAGCCAATCCGGTAGAAGTGATTCTCGCCGAGACGGAACAGGGTCGCGCAGTCCTGGGGGTAGTGGACGGGGTTCGCGCCACTGACATTGAAGATGATGAAGGCATTGTGTGGCGCAAGGGCTTGTTACGACAGATCGGCTACAAATTGTGAGTTGCCGCGCGGGTACGCGTGAGCGGTGCCCGCAGGGGTAACAGCATCAGGACGATGCTGTCGGCAGGTTTGCACCGAGAGCATCGTCTTTCAGATGTTGCCCCTTTGATTGGACGTGTCGTCAAACACCAGGCCGCATCAACGGCTCAGTACCTGACCTCCACCCCCACGTACGCGCCAATCCCGTCCCCCGGCCAGAACGACGCAGTATCCTGCCCGCGCGCGTTGTACACCGGCGTCACCGCCGTCACGTACGCCTTGTTCGCCAGGTTCTTCAGGTCCAGCGACACCTTCCAGTTGCCCTTCGGCGCCTCATACCCCAGGTTCGCTCCCCAGATGGTGTACGACGGCGCATACAGGGTATTGGCATAGTCCACTGCCGTGCGCGAGGCTGACTGTACGTTGACGCCGGTGTACCAGCCGCTGTGGTCCTGGTACTGCAGTTCACCCTGGTAGATGTGCTTGGGCACGCCCGGCAACTGGTTGTCGCCGAAGGTGTCGTCATGCCGGTAGTAGAAGTCGTTGTAGGTGTACACCTGGCGCCAGCGGACCAGGTCGCCCTGAGGGTTTTCCCAAAGGCGGGTGTTGAGGCCGGCTTCGACACCCTGATGGATGGTTGGTGAGGCGTTGAAGGCGCCGGTGACCGCTGCCGACGATGACGTGGCGGGGATGATCTGCACGTTCAGCAGCTCGTCGTGGATCCACGAGCGGTACAGGGCCAGGCTGCCATCGAAGATGCCGTGCGAGCCCTTGATACCGACCTCGAAGGTGTTGGCCTTCTGCTCTACCAACGGGCGGATGTAAGGCAGGGTCGGGCCGGAGCCCGAGTATTCCCAGGAAGCAGGCGGGTCGATGCTGCGGCTGAAGTTGGTGAATACCTGCAGGTTCGGGCTGAACTCGTAGCGCAGGCCAATGCGCGGGGCGACGCTCCAGTTGTCGTAGTCCACGTGCTGCGGGAAGTTGGTGGTGTTGGGGTTCACCGCGTGGTCGATGTTGATCTTGCGCCGCACGTTGATGAACGACACGCCGCTGGTGAGCCAGAGGTTGTCGACCAGGTTGAGGTCGTTGCCCAGGGCGATCACCCGGTCGAACGAGTCCTTGTAGTTGACCTGCTTGAGCGACACCTTGTCGTCGTTGGCCGAGTTCACCCCGCCACGCAGGTGCTGGGTGGAGGTGACGGCGATGTTGCTGCGGCTTTCGTGGCCGAACAGGTAGTCGACCCGGTCATAGCCCAGCAACAGGCCGAGGTCGTGCCAGTCCCAGTAACTGGGATTGCTCGGGCTGCGTGGGCTGTTGGTATGGCGATAGTCGTGATACGACAGGCCGAAGGTCAGCCGTGCATCGTCGTCAAAGGTATAAGTGGTCTTGCTGCCCACCCAGATGCTGCCCGGGCGGCGCGCACCGGCACCGCTGCTCTCGGCGGTGGCGCTGGCGCGGCGCGGGTGGTGCAGTGCGGCGTTGAGGGTGGTGGCGCTGGGGTCGTTGTGGGTTTCATCGCGGTAGCGCAGCAGCAGGCGGGTTTCCAGCTTGGGGCTGAAGCGGTAGCCGGCATTGGCAACGATGCCCGAGCTCTTCGACAGGCTGTAGTCGCGATAACCCTCGTTGCGGTAGTTGTCGGCTTGCAGGTAGTAGTCCAGGTCGCCCTCGACCCCACCGTAGCTGATGCTCTGTTTCTGGTAGTGGTAGCTGCCGGCTTCGGCGCGCAGGCGCAGGCCAGGGGCGCTGTAGCCGCTGTGGTTGACGAAGTTGACCGCGCCACCGAGGGTCAGCGCGCCATACTGGAAGGCATTGGCGCCGCGCAGGATCTCGGTGTAGTTCACGCCGCTGGCGTTGAGGAATTCGTAGGGTGTGCCGCCAGGGCCGGTCAGCGGCAGGCCGTCGAACAGGAACTTGATGCCTTCACGGAAGTAGCCGGGCGAGGTGTTGGCACCGGAGCCGCGGATCGAGATCTTCGCCGCGTCGTTGCCGCCGGTGGACTGCACGAATACGCCGGGCTGGTAGCCAAGGGTGTCCTGCAGGGTGGCAGTGCGGCCCTTGGCGACCTCTTCACTGTCGACCACGCTGGTGCCGCCGGGCACCTCGGCCAAGGCGCTGGCGGCCTGTTGCACTTCGGATTGCTTGGCGGCCTGCACGGTTACCGTGCCGAGGGTCTGGTCAGCGGCCAGTACCGTGACCGGGGCCAGCAGGGCCGTGGCCGCGGTGGCCAGGGCGGCGTGGCGGATGGCCAGGCGCAGTGGGTGGGGTTGAATCGCACGCATCGTTGAATTCCTTGAAAGTCATCGTAGATCCTCGGCGTTCTATGGGAATAGTCAGGCCTGTCGGAATGGGTGAGAGCAGTTTCTGTGCCAGCTGGTGAAAGGCCGGAAGTTTGGGGGTATGGCCAAAGTTTTAGTGTGAAGTGCTGAATAAAAAAGCAAATTTTGTTGCGCCCCTGTTGTTTGCGGAACAGTGCAGGTTATATACAAATATCCGAATGCTATGGCGCAACCTGGGGGAGCGGCTTTAGCCGCGAACACCGGCGCAGCCGGTGCCATGCAACGCGTTGGATTCTTCGCGGCTAAAGCCGCTCCCACAGGGGACGCGGATTGATTGCAATTTCAGTTATTTACGCGACAGCGCAGCCCACAGGGTTGGATGTTGTCAGCGCAACAGGGATGAAACAGTTTGTATGGTTAATGCGTCAGGCCGTTTGAACTAACCTCAATGAATGCGCAGTGTTAGCGCTGGCACGACAACTGCAATAGCCCTTTATGTAGCCGTCTATATAAAGGGCCCCTTGTGCAGCTGAATTGCCGATTATTCAATACATGCCTGGTGGCCAGTGCGCTGTTAGTTGCCGCCTGCCCACCCGCCACGTCCGCGCAGAGCCAGGCGCTGCTCAAGGGCGAAGCGCTCAGCGAAGTGAACGGCGTGATGCGCTACCCGGTCAGCGATTTCGTCGAGCAGCAGCCCGGCAAGCGCGGTGGCACCCTGCGCGTGTCGGCAGCGACCGACGCCGGCAGCTTCGATATCCACGCGCTGTCCAATGGCAACATGCAGTGGATGGGCCGCATCCTGTTCGATTGCCTGGTGTACCAGGCCGAGGACGGCACCCTCACGCCGTGGCTGGCGAAAAGCTGGGACATCAGCGCCGACGGCCTGACCTACACCTTCCACCTGCGCGACGACGTCACGTTCAGCGATGGCGAGCACTTCAACGCCGAGGCCGTGCGGGTCAACCTCGAACACATGCGTGACCCGACGACCAAGTCGCCACTGGCCGCCGCCTATATCGCGCCGTACCTGCAGGGACGGGTGGTGGACGAATACACCTTCGAGGCGACCCTGCGTGCGCCCTATGCGCCGTTTCTGGATGTGCTGTCGCAAGCCTGGCTGGGGATGATCTCGCCGCGGCAGATCCTCGAAGCGCCGAAGACCATCGCCAGTCAGCCCATCGGCACCGGGCCTTTCGTGCTGACCGGCTGGGTGCGCGACCAGCGTGCCAGCTTTGTCCGTCGCCCGGGATACGACTGGGCGCCGCCAGCGATCAACCACCAGGGCGAGGCGTATCTGGACGGCATCGAGTTGAGCTACGTGCCTGAAGCGATGATCCGCTACACCTCGCTGGAAGCCGCCGACAACGACATGGCCCTGGACGCACCGGCGCAGAATGCCGCAGCGATCCGCGCCAACCCGCAGCTGACCCTGCGCAACCGCATTCGCAAGGGCAACCCGTCGCGTAGCATCACCTTCAATGTCGAGCGTGTGCCGTTCGATGACGTGCGGGTGCGTCAGGCCGTGGCCAAGGCCATAGACCGTGATGGCCTGGCGTGGATCTCCGGCTTCGGCGAGTACCTGGCCAAGGGGGATTTCCTGGCCGTGAATACGCCCGGCTATGACCCGGTGGCCCGCGATGCCTTGGCCTTCGACCCGGCCGAAGCCGGGCACCTGCTCGACGCTGCCGGCTGGACCGGCCGTGACACCGAAGGCTATCGCACCCGTGGTGGCCAGCGCCTCGGGGCGACCTTGCTGACCTATGACAACCCGGCGTTCCCGGCCAATGTCTCGGTGGCAGCCCAGGCGGACCTGCGCAAGGTCGGCTTCGACCTGCGCATCGAGTTGCTGCCGCTCAGCAAGGTCATGGAGCTGCGTTACCGCGGCGACTTCGACGCCATCGGCGGCGGCTATTGGCACACCAACACGGCCGATGGCCTGTTCATCCTCTACCACAGTCAATCCATCCCCAGCGCACGAATGATCGGCCAGAACGTCGGCCACTTCCGTGACGCCACCCTCGACCGGTTGCTTGGCGACGCCCGGCGCAGCACCGACCCGACACAACGCCGCGAGCTGTATCGCCAGGCCCAGCAACGCCTGGGCGAGACCGTGCCGGCCGTGCCTTCGGTGGAAAGCCAGATGCTGCTGGCCTACCGCAACGCAATCGGCGGCGTGCTGTTCGATGGTTCGCACAATGTTCCCCTGTTCACCAGCGTATGGCTGGCAAAGGAGCAACCATGAAGCTGCTGTCGATCTTGCTGCGCCGCCTGCGTGACGGTGTGATAGTGCTCTGGGCGGCGGCCAGCCTGACTTTCCTCGGAATGCAGCACAGTGGTGGCGACACCGCCCTGGCGATCCTCGGCGGCCCGGATGCCATGCCGAGCGAAGCGCTGCTGGCCCAGGTGCGTGCCGAGTACGGCCTTGATCAACCGCTGTGGGTGCAGTACGGCCACTACCTGGCGCGCCTGGCCAAGGGCGACCTGGGCGAGTCGTACCGGTTGCGCATACCGGTCAGCCAGGCGATTGGCGAGCAGGCTGCCGCGACCCTGGCTTTGGCCAGCAGCGCGGCGGTGCTGGCAGTGCTGCTGGCGGTAGCCTCGGCGCTGCTCACCGCCAACCGTGGGCGGCGCTTGCGGGCGGTGGTGTCGGGCATCGAGCTGTTGCTGTCATCGGCGCCCAACTTCGTGATCGGCACGCTGCTGCTGTTGGCCTTCGCGTTCTACTTCCATTGGTTGCCGCCGTCCGGGTCCAGCGGTTGGCGCTCGCTGGTACTCCCGAGCCTGGCCCTGGCGCTGCCGATCGCGGCGGTGCTTGCCCAGGTGTTGCGCCAGGCGCTGGAGCAGGTGCTGGAACAACCCTTCATCACCCAGGCCCGTGCCCGTGGCATGGGCGATATCGCTGTGCGTCTGCGCCATGCCCTGCGTCATGCCCTGGTGCCGCTGGTGACCCTGGCCGGCTACGTGTTCGCCAGCCTGCTCGGCGGTGCCGTGGTGCTGGAACTGCTGTTCGGCCGCCAAGGCATTGGCCGTTTGATGCTCGACGCTACCGCCACCAAGGACGTGCCACTGGTGCTCGGCGTCACCCTGCTGGCGGCAGCGATCTACGTGCTGGTCAACCTGCTGGTGGACCTGGCGACCCAGGCCATCGACCCGCGCACCGCACGCTCCTGAATTCACCTGAAAGGAACCATCATGAGTCAAACCACGATTACCGATGCCGAGCTGGACGCGCGTTTTGCGCCGATCTACGCGCGTATCGCCGAAGGCGCGGTGGCCCGCGAGCAGCAGCGCACCCTGGCCCATGAGCCGGTGGCCTGGCTACGCGAAGCCCGTTTCGGTGCCCTGCGCGTGCCGCGCAGCCACGGTGGCTCAGGCGCAACCTTGCCGCAGTTGCTGCGCCAACTGGTGCGTCTGGGGCAGGCCGACTCCAACCTGCCGCAGATTTTCCGCGCCCACTTCGGCTTCGTCGAAGGGCGGCTGTCGTCCGGCGACGCCGCCTCCCAGGACTACTGGTTCGCCCGCGTGGTCGCCGGTGAACTGTGGGGCGCGGCCATGGCCGAACGCACCGACAGTACCGGCAATTCCGTGCAGTTGAGCGAAGACGAGGGCGGTTACCGCCTGGACGGCGAAAAGTACTACTGCACGGGCACGTTGTACGCCGATTGGGTGGCGGCAGTGGCCAACCATGGCGACGACTTTGTCAGCCTCGTGGTGCCGACCGGTGCGCCGGGCGTGGAGCGGGTCGATGACTGGGACGGCTTCGGCCAGCGCCTGACCGGCAGTGGCACCACCCGTTTCACCCGGGTCAGCGTGCAGCCGCAGCACCTGCTGCGCCGTTTTGCCAAGGGCGAGTTGCGCGCCGAATCCTACCTCACCGCGTTCTACCAGGCGGTGCACCTGGCCACCCTGGCGGGCATCGGCCGTGCAGTGCTGGCCGATGCCGTAGCGTTCGTCCAGGGCCGCACCCGTGCCTTTGGTGTGCCGGGGCAGTCGCAGCCGGCCGCAGACCCGCGGGTGCAAGCGGTTATCGGTCGCCTGTCGAGCCTGGCCTTCGCCGCTGATGCGCAAGTCACCGCCGTGGGCCAGAGCCTGCAGGCGGTGCACGAAGCCGGGCAGCAGGGTGAGGTGGCCGAGCAGCTTTACACCGACGCCGAGATCCACGCCTTTCAGGCGCAGCAGATCGTCCTGCCGCAAGTGCTGGAAGCGAGCACCTTGCTGTTCGAAGTCGGCGGCGCATCGGCCACCAGCAATGCCCGGCGCCTCGACCGCCATTGGCGCAATGCCCGGACCCTGGCTTCGCACAACCCGGCGATCTACCGCGAGCAGGCGTTGGGCAACTACTACCTCAATGGCATCAGCCCGGCCCAGGCCTGGCGCGCCCTTCACGCCAGCGCCAGCGAAGGGCAGGGCAGCGGCGACGAAGCCAGTGCAGTCTGATCAGGAGAACCGCCATGACCACGAAACAGATGAGCCTGGGCATGAACATCCTCGGCTTCGGCTCGCATTCCGGCGCCTGGCGCCAGGGTGAGGCGGCAATCGACGCCTATATCGACGTCAACTATTACCGCGATATCGCGCGTATTTCCGAGCGCGGCTGCCTGGATGCGATCTTCCTTGCCGATGGCCCGGCGTTGCCGCCGGATGTGTCCGCCCAGCCGGGCGGGCGCCTGGAGCCGACCGTGCTGCTCACCGCAGTGGCGGCCGCCACCGAGCGCATCGGCGTGATCGCGACCTGCTCCAGCACCTACAACGAACCCTTCAACCTGGCCCGGCGAATCGCCTCACTGGACCATATCAGCGGCGGCCGAGCGGCCTGGAATGTGGTGACCAATGCCGGTGATGCGGCAGCACAGAACTTCGGCCTGGCGGGTGCGCCGCTGCATATGGACCGTTACGGACGGGCCGAGGAATTCGTCGACGTGACCCTGAAACTTTGGGACAGCTGGGAGGAGGACGCGATCATCGGTGACCGCAGCACCGGCCGTTTTGCCGACCCGGCCAAGGTCCACACCCTGGATTTCAAGG
Organism: Pseudomonas sp. SF2; assembly: GCF_036858055.1. Lineage (NCBI taxonomy): Bacteria > Pseudomonadati > Pseudomonadota > Gammaproteobacteria > Pseudomonadales > Pseudomonadaceae > Pseudomonas > Pseudomonas sp. SF2. Next base: position 8,033 of record NZ_JAMBDI010000010.1, read on the forward strand.
GCAAGCACTTTCAGGTCAAGGGGCCGCTGAACCTGCCGCGTTCGCCGCAGGGCAGGCCGGTACTGGTGCAGGCCGGCTCTTCCGAAGGTGGCAAGGCACTCGGTTCACGCTATGCCGATGCGATCTTCACCACTCAGACCACCCTGGCCGACGGGCAGGCGTTCTATCGGGAAATGAAGGCGCGGGCCAAAGCCTGGGGCCGTGACCCGCAGCACCTGAAGATCATGCCCGGCCTGTCGACCGTGATCGGCAGCACCGAGGCCGAGGCCCATGCACGCTTCGACGAACTCAATGCCTGGCATGGCGAGCACGGCCTGTTGCAGCAGGTGGCGGGGCGTATCGGCATCGATGCCAGCGAGCTGGACCCGGATGCGCCATTGCCATGGGAACGGATTGGCGCGGTGGCGGATTTCGAGCGCGGGTCGCATGGTTTTCTGGAGGCTCAGTTGAACCTGGCGCGCAGTGAGAACCTGACCATTCGCCAGCTGTCGCGGCGGATTCTGGTCGGGCACCGGTTGGCCGTCGGTACCCCGGAACAGGTTGCCGATACCTTGGCCGAGTGGTTTCTGGCAGGGGCGGGGGATGGTTTCAACATCATGCCCGACATGTTCCCGTCAGGTGCTCGGGTGTTCGTCGAAGAGGTGGTACCGCTGCTGCAGAAGCGCGGGTTGTTCCGCACCGAATACACCGGCACCACCTTGCGCGATCACCTGGGCTTGCCGAAAGCAGCGAACCAGTTTGCACAAGCCCGGCGCGAGACCGCACGGGCTGTCTGAGGGCTGCCGCCCAGATATCAACGCATCATCCAAGGACTCGATACCATGCGCTACCGCCCACTCGGCCACACCAACCTGCAAGTCAGCCTGCTCAGCCTCGGCACCATGACCTGGGGGCACCAGAACAGCGAACAGGATGCTCACCAGCAACTGGACGCTGCCCTTGCTGCAGGCATCAACTTCATCGACACCGCCGAGATGTACCCCACGCCCACCCGTGCTGAAACCTGGACCACCACCGAGCGCTACATCGGCACCTGGCTCGCCGCCCGCGGCAACCGCGACAAAGTCCTGCTGGCCAGCAAGATCGCCGGCCCGGCCCGCGACCCCGGTGGCCAGGCGCACATCCGCGATGGCCTGTCGCACCACGACCGCAAGAACATCGTCGCGGCCCTGGAGGGCAGCCTGCGTCGCCTGCAGACCGACTACCTGGACCTCTACCAACTGCATTGGCCCGATCGCACCAGCAACTTCTTCGGCATCCGTGAATACCCCTACGTCGACGACCATCCGCAAACGGCAGCCATCGAAGAAACCCTTGCGGTGCTGGATGAACAGGTCAAGGCCGGCAAGGTGCGCCATATCGGTGTCTCCAACGAAACACCGTGGGGTGTGGCGCAATTCCTGCGGCACAGCGAGGACAAGGGCCTGGCGCGGATTGCCAGCATCCAGAACCCGTACAGCCTGCTCAATCGCTTGTACGAGAACGGTCTGTCGGAGTTCAGCCATCGTGAGGGGATCAGCCTGCTGGCCTATTCGCCGCTGGCGTTCGGAGCGTTGACCGGCAAGTACCTGAACGGGGCGCGGCCGGAAGGTTCGCGATTGTCGTCGGTGTATCGCACGTTCAATCGCTACGGCAGCGAAGAGGCCAACAGCGCGATTGCCGGTTATGTGCAGATTGCACGGGAGCATGGACTGACACCGGCACAACTGGCTCTGGCGTTCGTCATACGCCAGCCGTTCGTGGCCAGTGCGATCACCGGGCAGACCACCTTGTTGCAGTTGCAGGAGAACCTGAGCGCACTGGATGTGCAATTGAGCGATGAAGTGCTGGCCGAGATCCAGGCCGTGCACCGCCGTATTCCCAACCCGGCCCCGTAGCCCACATGGCAAGGGCTTCGCCCTTGTTCGCGGCTGAAGCCGCTCCCACAGGGACCGCACGGATTCAGCCTTTGCGGTGATCCTGTGGGAGCGGCTTCAGCCGCGAAGAGGCCGGTACAGGCGACACAAGAAGGACAGACATGAACGCAATCGTATCCATACCAGACACAGTGACCAGCAGGTGGCAGATTCGCCCAGGCCTGACGCTGGCCTGGATCATATTGGGCCTGATACTGCTGGCAGTAACCTTCCCCGACTGGCTCTCGCCAACCGACCCGTTGGCCGCCGACGCCCGCCTGGCTTACCACCCGCCAGGCCCCGCCTTCTGGCTGGGCAGCGACGAGAACGGCCGCGACGTCCTCAGCCGGCTGGTCCATGGCGCCCGCCCATCGCTCTACATCGGCCTGGCCGCCACCCTGGTCGGGCTCGGCCTGGGCACGCTGCTCGGCTTGCTCGCCGGCCTCGCTCCAGCCTGGCTGGACAACCTGCTGATGCGCGCCGTCGATGTGCTGCTGGCCTTCCCGGACCTGTTACTGGCGCTGGTGATCATCACCCTGTTCGGCCAAGGCACCAGCAACCTGATCCTCGCCGTCGGCATCGCCTCGGTGCCGCGCTATGCCCGCCTGGTGCGTGCCCAGGCCCTGACCATCCGGCGTGCCAGCTTCGTCGAGGCAGCCGTCACGCTGGGCCGCAGGCCCTTGGCAGTGGTGTTCTGGCATGTGCTGCCCAACGCCGTGCAACCCGTGCTGATCCTGGCCTGCATCGGCCTGGGTGGCGCCATCACCGCCGCCGCCGCACTGAGCTTCCTCGGCTTCGGCGCACCACCTCCCGCGCCGGAGTGGGGCGCGATGATGGCAGTGGCGCGCAATTTCATGGCCAACGCGCCCTGGCTGATGGCCTGGCCTGCGCTGGCGATCACCCTGACTGTCATTTCCATCACCGTCATCGGCCGCGACTGGCTGCGCCGTAGCGAGGGCAGAAACCCATGAGCATCTTCGAAAAGCACCCGGCACCCTTGGTGGATATCCGCGACTTGCGCGTGAGCTTCAACGGTGTGCCGGTGGTGCACGGCGTCGACTTGCAACTGCATGCCGGGCAGTGCCTGGCGCTGGTAGGCGAATCGGGCTCGGGCAAGAGCGTGACGGCGCGTACCCTGGTTGGCCTCACCGGGGTGGGTGCCCGCGTGCAGGCCCAGCGCCTGGCCTTTGCCGGGCAGGACTTGCGCCAGGTCGACGAAACGGGTTGGCAGCGCTTGCGCGGTGGGCGTATCGGCTTTGTCATGCAGGATGCACTGGGTTCGCTCGATCCGCTGCGGCGCGTCGGCGCCGAGATCGAAGAGCCGCTGCTGTTGCACACTGACCTGTCTGCTGAACCGCGGCGCTTGCGGGTGCTCGAACTGCTGCGCCAGGTCGGCGTACCTGAACCCGAAGTCCGCGCCCGACAATACCCGTGGCAACTGTCCGGTGGCCTGCGGCAGCGCGCCCTGATCGCCTCGGCCATCGCCTGTCAGCCGCGCCTGTTGATCGCTGACGAGCCCACCACGGCGTTGGACGCCACGGTGCAGGCGCAGATTCTTGACCTGCTGGAGCAACTGCGCGAGCGCGACAACAGCCTGTTGATGGTCAGCCATGACCTGGCCGTGGTCGCGCGCCTGGCCGACCGGGTGGCGGTGATGCGCCATGGGGTGGTGGTGGAGCAGGGCAGTGTCGAACAGATCCTGCAGGACCCGCAGGACCCCTACACCCAGCGCCTGCTGAGCGCGGCTCGGGCGGTGCATTTCAAACGTCCGGCGGCGCCGGCCCTGGCACTGGTGGAGGATGGCGTGGACGAACAACCCGTGGTGCTGGAGGCACGCGGCCTGAGCAAGGCCTTTGTCGGGCCGGACGGGCGGATGCGCCAGGTGCTGAACGACGTGTCCCTGCAGTTGCGCGCCGGGCAAACCCTGGGCGTGGTGGGCGAGTCCGGCTCCGGCAAGAGCACGCTGGGGCGCATCCTGCTGGGGCTGGAGCGGCCGGAGCAAGGCAGCCTGCAACTGGCCGGGCAGGACTGGCTTGCGTTGTCTGCCGCGCAGCGGCGCCAGGCACGGCAGGGGATCCAGGTGGTGTTTCAGGACCCGCTGGCTTCGTTCGACCCACGCTACACCGTGTTGCGGGTATTGGCCGAGGCGCTGGCGCATGCAGGTGTACCGCGTGCGCTGCAGCGCACCGAGGCGGCGGGGTTGCTGGAGCGGGTGCAGTTGCCGGTGGGGTTGCTCGATCGTCGCCCGCTGGAGTTGTCGGGCGGGCAGCGGCAGCGTATCGCGATTGCCCGGGCGCTGGCCATGAAGCCCAGGGTGCTGGTGCTGGATGAACCGGTATCGGCGCTGGATGTGTCGGTGCAGGCGCGCATCCTCGCATTGCTGGCCGAGCTCAAGGCGGAGTTGAACCTGGCTTGCCTGTTCATCTCCCACGACCTTGGGGTGGTGGAGCAGGTCAGTGACCACCTGCTGGTGATGCAAGGGGGAAGGGTGGTGGAGCAGGGCCCGGCAGCCCAGGTGCTCGGCCAGCCGCGTCAGGCCTATACCCGCGCTTTGCTCGATGCCGTACCTCATCTTCCGGCGGCGCGGCCAAGCTGGTTTACGCGGATTGCGGTGTAAACCCGTGCCAGCCCTGACGCGGGCAAGGCCGCTCTTGTAGAACTGCACATGACTCATTAAATGTGCAGGGACACTGTGGGAGCGGCTTTAGCCGNNCTAAAGCCGCTCCCACAGGATCACTACAGGCTTCAAGGCTGTGGGAGCGGGCTTGCCCGCGAAGTGGCAGGAACAGCCAATCGGGAAATCTCAGGAGAGGCATCGACGATCACAAACAAAACACAGTTCACTGTCGCCCCACCAACACCCCCCGGACACTTTGCCCCCGCAACAGCACCTCACCCTCGGCAAACCCCAGCAAAATCAATCCCTTGAACCCGGCACAACTCCTGCAACAGGCCTATCGAAGCCCAGTCCCCGCAGGAGCGCCCTTGAACACACCCATCCTCCCCCTGATCCCGCTCTGCACCGCACTGGCCTTGCTCGGCTGCGAAAAAACCGAACAGCACGCCGCCGCGCAAAGCACCACGCCACAGCAGGGCGGCACCCTGGTCTACGCCACCGACCGCGAGCCCACCTGCCTCGACCCGCATGTGGCTGGCGACATGCCGCAGGTGTTCGTTGCCCAGCAGTACCTCGATTCGCTGGTGTCGATGGACAGCAACGGCCAGATCGGTCCCTGGCTGGCGACAAGCTGGGAGGTTTCGCCAGATGGCCTGCGCTACACCTTCCACCTGCGCCGCGACGTGCAATTCACCGACGGCACACCGTTCAATGCCGAAGCGGTCAAGGCCAACCTCGACCACATGGCCAACCCCAAGACCCAGTCCAGTACCGCTGGTGGCTATATCCGCCAATACCGCAGCACCAAGGTGCTCGACACCTACACTGCCGAAGTCACCCTGGCGACGCCCTATGCGGCCTTCCTCGAAGTGTTGGCCCAGGGCTTTCTCGGCATCCAGTCGCCCACCGCACTGCAACGCAGCCGTGACCAGAACTGCGAAAGCCCGGTCGGCAGCGGGCCGTTCAAGGTGGTGCGCTGGGACCGGCAGAACCAGGTGGAACTGGTGCGCAACCCGGCCTACAACTGGGCGCCACCGACCGCTCGGCACCAGGGCCCTGCGTACCTTGATCGCATCGTCTGGAAGTTCATTCAGGAGCCGTCGGTGCGCTTCGCCTCGCTGCAGGCCGGTGAGGTCGATGTGATCGAAGCGTTGCCACCAGAATCGCATGAAGCAGCACGGCGCAACCCGGACGTGGAACTGATCATCGCCCAGCGCCCGGGGAACCCCACCAACGGCACCTTCAACCTGCGCCGCGCACCGTTCGACGACATCCGTGTGCGCGAGGCCTTCGTTCGCAGCGCCGATGTCGAGGGGGCGCTGAAAAGTGTGTACTTCGGCGAGTTCCCCCGCGCCGGTGGCCCGTTGAGCTTGGCCACGCCGTTCTACAGCGGTGACTTCGAGCGCGGCCAGGACTATGACCCGGCCCGCGCTGCCAGGCTGCTCGACGAGGCTGGCTGGACCGGCCGCGACAGCGAAGGCTACCGCACCAGGAACGGCCAGCGGCTGCGCGCCATCGTGCTGATCGGTGCGCGCACACCGCCGTCGGAGCTGACCCTGTGGGAACAGGTGCAGGCAACTACCCGCCAGGCAGGCCTTGAGCTGGTGCTGGACCAGATGAGCGATGCCCAGGTCACCGCGCGCCAGGCCGCCTGGGACTATGACATCCGCATCGGCTACTGGAACACCAACACCCCCGATGTGCTACGCATCATCTTCACCACCGCCTTCGTGCAGCCGGCCGGGGTTGGCGGTTACCACCAGAACTCCTCCGGCTATGCCGACCCCGGTTTTGACGCGCTGCTCGACAGTGCGCTGGCCACCCAGGATGCGGACCTGCGCCGCCAGCGCTACTTCCAGGCGCAGCAACAGGCTGCCGCGCAGTACCTGCAACTCACCACCTACCCGCAAAGCACGCGCCTGGGCATCTACAAGACCGCCCATGGCGTGCGCCTGGAGCCTTCGCTGGCGGTGACCTACCTCTATGACGCATGGGTGAACAAATGACTACGACGACACTCGCGGTGATCGACCCACGCCGCGAACGCCTGGCCGCCCTGGGCCGGCGCGCCACCCTCCGCCTGGCCGGCGGCGTGCTGGTGCTGTGGGCGGTGGCGACCCTGACGTTCTTCGCACTCCGGCTGATGCCGGGTGACCCGGTGCTGGCGATCCTCGGTGGCCCCAGCGGCAACCCCACGCCCGAAGCGATTGAAGCCGCGCGCGTGGAGTATGGCCTCGACAAGCCGTTGGCCGTGCAGTACGTGTTCTACCTGGGGCGTCTGCTGCAAGGTGATCTGGGGGTGTCCTACTCGCAGCACCTGCCGGTTACCCGGGTGCTGGCCGAGCAGGGCGGGGCGACCTTGGAACTGACCATCGCCGCCCTGCTGCTGGCCTGGGTGTTGGTGCTGCTGCTGACAGTGGTCACCGCCGGGCGCGGCAGGCTGGTCGGCGGCATCGCCTCGCTGGCAGAAACCCTCAGCGCGGCACTGCCGCACTTCTGGCTCGGCGTGGTGCTGCTGGCGGTATTCGCCTTCGGCCTGCGCTGGTTCCCGCCGGCCGGTAGTGACAGTTTCGCCAGCCTGATACTCCCGGCGTTATCCCTGGCGATTCCGCTGGCCGGCTTCATCGCCCAGGTCACCCGCGAGTCGCTGGAACTCACTCTCGATCAACCCTTCATCCTGACCGCCCGTACACGCGGCCTTAGTGACCTGGCCGTGCGCTTTCGGCACGCCTTGCGCCATGCCTTGCTGCCAGGTGTGTCGCTGTCGGGCTGGGCCATCGGCGCACTGATCAGTGGTGCGGTGGTGTGCGAGGTGATCTTTTCCCGCAAGGGGGTGGGGCGCCAGCTGTACCAGGCAGTGCAGGCCCAGGACCTGCCCTTGGTGATCGGTATAAGCCTGGTCGTTGCGGCTGGCTATGTGCTGGCGAACATTCTGGTCGACCTGCTGTACCAGTGGATCGACCCTCGGCAGCAGGAGGCTGCAGCATGACAGACCTGACCCATGATCAAGCCCTTGCGCCGTTGCGCCGGCAGCGCCATCTGAAACTGCCGCCGCTGGGCGCAAGCCTGGCGATCCTGTTCCTGTTCGCATTGCTTCTGGCCGCGTTGGCGCCGGGGCTGTTCACTCGCATCGACCCATTGGCCATCGTACCGCGGCAAGCGTTTCAGCCGCCCGGTTGGGCGCACTGGCTGGGCACCGACCAGTCAGGGCGCGACATCTTTGCGCGGATCATCCACGGCGCACGGCAGAGCCTGCTGATCGGCCTCGCGGCGACGGCCATTTCCATGGTCATCGCCATCGCCCTCGGCCTGCTTGGTGGCCTTGGCGGCGCACGCGTGGACCGTGCGGTCGGCTGGTTGCTGGAAGTACTGTTCGCCTTCCCCAGCCTGGTGCTGGCGCTGCTGTTCGTGGCGGTATTCGGCAGCGGCGTCGGCCCGTTGATAGTCGCCACCGGGCTGGGCGGTGCGCCGGGGTACGCGCGCATGGTCCGTGGCCAGGTGCTGGCGGTACGCAACGCCGGCTACATCGAAGCGGCGCGGGCGCTGGGGCACCCGACTGCGCGCATCGTGCTGCGCCAGTTGTTGCCCAATGCCATGCGGCCATTGGTGGTGACGCTGACCATGGGCGTTGGCCAGGCCATCGTCTGGGCCTCGGCGCTGAGCTTCCTCGGCCTGGGCGCGCGGCCACCGGCGCCGGAGTGGGGGACGATGTTGTCCATGGGGCGTGACTTCATCGCCAATGCCTGGTGGCTCACCTTCTTCCCTGGCCTGTTCATCGTCCTCACCACCCTGGCGACCACCGTGACCGGCCGCTACATCCAACAACGTCTGGAGGGGCGCCTGCCATGAGCGACAAGACCTTGACCGTCGAAGGACTGAACGTGGCCTTTGATGACGGCAGCGTAGTCCGTGATTTGTCTTTCACCTTGCCGCCGGGCCGATGCGTGGCCTTGGTTGGTGAGTCCGGCTCGGGCAAGAGCGTCAGTGCCCGCTGCCTGGTCGGCCTGGCCGGCGCGCGAGCGAAAGTGAGCGCCCGTCGCCTGAGTTTCGCCGGCCATGACCTGCTCGACCTCAGCGAGCGGCAGTGGCGGGCGGTGCGTGGCAAGGACATCGGCTTCGTGCTGCAGGATGCGCTGGTGTCGCTGGACCCGTTGCGGCCTGTGGGCAAGGAAATTCTCGAAGTGCTGCAGACCCACGGATACGGTGACCGCCACACCCGTACTGCACGTGTGCATGAGTTGCTCGAGCGAGTAGGCGTGCCGGATGTCGAGCTGCGTGCTCGCCAGCGTCCGGGGCAGTTGTCTGGCGGCCTGCGCCAGCGTGCACTGATCGCCAGTGCCCTGGCCCTGGACCCCGCGCTGGTGATCGCCGATGAGCCGACCACGGCACTGGATGCCACCGTGCAGGCGCAGATTCTCGAGGTGTTCCAGCAGATCAAGGCCCGTGGCGCCTCGCTGCTGATCATCAGCCACGACCTGGCAGTGGTCGCACAATTGGCCGACGAGGTGGTGGTGCTGCGCCATGGCGAAGTGGTGGAGCAGGGGCCGATGCAGCAGGTGCTGCGCCAGCCGCGCCACCCCTACACCCGGGCCTTGCTGGCGGCAGTGCCGGCCGAGCACCCGCGCGGTAGCCGGCTGTCACCCGAGCGGGTTGGCGTGCGCATCGAACCGCGGGCACGCTCGCACGGTGACGTGCTGTTCGAAGGCCGTGGTCTGGGCAAGCGCTACCTCGGCCCCGACGGGCTGGTGCGGCAGGTGGTACAGGGTGTCGATTTCACCCTGCGTGCCGGGCGCACCCTGGGCATTGTCGGTGAGTCCGGCTCGGGCAAGACCACCGTGGCACGCATCGCCCTCGGCCTGCTGCAGCCCGACGAGGGTGAGGTGCTTTATCGCGGGCAACCCTGGAACCGCCCGGCCAACGCTGTGAGCGAGGCCGTGCGCCGGCCGTTGCGTGGCGAGATCAGCGTGATCTACCAGGACCCGCTGGGCTCGTTCGACCCGCGCTGGAGCGTGGCGCAGATTCTTGATGACGCGTTGCAGGTAGCCGGTATCGAGGCACCCGCCAGACCCGCACGCATCGCTGTGCTGCTCGACCAGGTGCGCCTGCCGGCAGCGCTTGCCCAGCGCCGACCGTTGCAACTGTCGGGTGGCCAGCGCCAGCGGGTGGCAATCGCCCGGGCCATCGCCAGCGAGCCCAAGGTGATCATCTGCGACGAGCCGGTCTCGGCCCTGGACGTGTCGGTGCAAGCCCAGGTGCTCGACCTGCTGGCCGACCTGCAGGACGAACTGGGCCTGGCCTACCTGTTCATCTCCCATGACCTGGGGGTGATCCGCCATGTCAGCGACGACGTGCTGGTGATGCGCCATGGTCAGGTGGTGGAACAGGCACCGGTCGAACAGTTGTTCGATAACCCGGCCCACGCATACACCCGGCGATTGCTCGGCGCGGTGCCGCGCCTGCCCGGTAGCGGCGCCGAACTGGTGGTGCCGCCGCTGGACCTGGTGCACGAGGCGTTCGACCTGTTCGACGAAACCCGCCTGTGGAAGATCGCGATTTGAAGGTGAACTGAGACGTCAAGCCCTGCGCGGCTCCCCAGGGATCGCGCCAGCCTCAAGACATTGGCAAGACAGCTGCTCCCACCAGGCTCGGGTCGCTTAAACGAAAGATGCACTTAAAGGACTGAACCATGACCACATTTCAACGTTTCCCAACCCTGGCTCCGGCCACCAGCGTCGCGGAGCTGAAGGCCCGCATCGTGGCCTTGTTGCCCGCAATCGGCGAAGGTGCCGCGCAGCGCGAGCGCGAACGCCAGCTGCCCCATGAGGCCATTGCCCAGCTTGCGGCAGCCGGGCTTTACACCGTGCGTATCCCTGAGCAGTACGGCGGCCCCGGCGGCACTGTCAGCGATGTGATCGAACTGCTGCTGCAAGTCGCCTCGGTCGATTCCAACGTGGCCCAGGCCCTGCGCCCAGGTTTTGCCTTCGTCGAAGGCCTGCTGGCCGCGCAGGCCGAAGGCGCCGAGCAGGAGCGCGAGCGCTGGTTCGCACGCTATCTCCAGGGTGCGGTGATTGGCAATGCCGGCTGGGAACTGGGCGGTGCCAACGGCGCCATCGCCGCGCGCCTGGTGCGCGAGGGCGAGCACTTTCGCGCCAATGGCAGCAAGTTCTACAGCACGGGGGCGCTGTTCGCCGATTACGTCAGCGCCGTTGCCCTGGACGAGGACGAGCAGCCGGTGTCGTTCATCCTGCCGCGCGACCGCGAGGGCCTGGAGCTGGTCGACGACTTTGATGCCATGGGCCAGCGCCTGACCGCCAGCGGCACCACCCATTTGCGCAATGTGCGCGTCGAGGCCAGCGATATCCGCACGCGCACCGTGGAGGAGGGCAAGCGCACCATCGTCACGCCGTTCCTGCAGCTGTTCCTTGCCACCGTGCTGGGCGGTATTGCCCGCAATGCGCTGGACGACGCCACCCGCTTCACCCGCGAGCATGCCCGCCCGATCAAGCACAGCACGGCCAGCCGCTCGGTGGATGACCCCTATGTTGAGCTGTCGGTAGGCGATATCGCTGCCCGTGCCTATGGCGCCGAGGCCATGGTCCTGAAGGCCGCTGCAACCATCGACAAGGCCTGGGCCGCGCAACTGGATGAAGCCGCCGTGGAGCAGGCCGCGATCGAGGTGGCGCAGACCCAGTACCTGGTCGCCGAGCTGGCGCTCAAGGCTGCGCAAACGCTGTTCGACGTTGGCGGTGCCTCCACCACCGGCCGCCAGCACAACCTCGACCGCCACTGGCGCAACGCCCGCACCGTGGCCAATCATAACCCCCGCCAGTGGAAGGCGGCGGTGGTCGGTGCCTGGCAGCTCAAGGGCACTCGCCCACCTGTCTCGGGGCTGTTTTGACTGCCCAGCCGGCCTTGCTGGCCGGCCATGTGCAAAGCCCCAAGGTGCCGGTGATCATCGGTGCCGCATTGTTCATGGAGCTGCTCGACAGCACTGCGGTGATGACCGCCCTGCCGCGGATGGCCGCCGATTTCGGCGAGCCAGGGCTGCGCATGAATCTGGTGGTGTCGCTGTACATGCTTGCCCTGGCCCTGTGCGTGCCGGTCAGCGGTTGGGCCGCCGAGCGCTTTCGCCCACGCCAGGTCATGTTGTCGGCGATGGGCTTGTTCACTTGCGCCTCGCTGGCCTGCGCCCTGGCCGATACGCTCTGGCAGCTGTGCCTGGGGCGCATGCTGCAGGGGGCAGCCGGGGCTCTGATGACACCGGTGGGGCAGGTGATCATCCTGCGCTGGTCGAGCCGTGAGCAGCTGCTGCAGGCCATGTCGTGGTTGGCCCTGCCGGCACTGGTGGGGCCGCTGGTCGGTCCGTTGCTCGGCGGTTTGCTGGTGACGGTGCTGTCCTGGCACTGGATCTTCCTGATCAACCTGCCTATCTGCCTGCTCGGTTGCTGGCTGATCTTGCGCCATGTACCGGACTATCCGGCACGGCCGGTGCCACCGTTGGACGTGCGTGGCTTGCTGCTCAGCGGCGGGGCCCTGGCCATGTTGGTGTTCGGCCTGGAATCGCTGGGGCTGGGGCAGTTGCCGCAGGCCTGGGCGATGGTGCTGGTGGCCGGTGGGGGAGCCTGTGCGTTGGGGTATCTGCTGCACGCGCGGCGACATCCCAATCCATTGGTGGACCTGTCGCTGTTGCGCCTGCGCAGCTTTGGCGTGGCCCAGGCGGGTGGCGGGCTGTTCCGCCTGGGGTCGGCAGCCCAGCCGTTCCTGATCGTGCTACTGCTGCAGAACTGCCTGGGCTTGAGCCCGTTGGCGGCGGGATGGCTGGTGGTCAGCGGCGGCGTCGGCGCGCTGCTGATGAAGGTACTGGCAGTGCCATTGGTGCGGCGCTACGGCTATCGACGGGTGCTCAGTTGCAATGCCGTGCTCAGTGGTGTGGGGATTGCCCTGTGCGCCAGTTTCGATCGTGATACTGCTGTGTGGCTGATGGCTATGGTGCTGTTCGCCGCAGGCCTGGTGCGTTCACTGCAGTTCTCGACGTTGGGGGCTGCCAGTTATCAGGACGTGCCCGGTGAGCGTTCGGCGGCGGCCAGTTCGTTGTCGGCGATGTCCGTGCAGCTGACCATGGCCATGTCGGTGAGCCTGGCAGGGGGGCTGTTAGGGATGCTGGCCGGGTTGGGCGGGCGTAGCGAAACTTCGGTGGCAGATATCTCCACGGTGATGGTGCTGTGCGCTGCCATGTGTGGAATTTCCGGTTTGGTGTTCCGGCGTTTGTCGGACTAGTCAGCACGCGAACACCACGTTCGTGCGCGATGCCGCGTTGCGGATATGCTCTTGCATCGCACGCTGCGCCCCGGCCTGGTTGCCACGGGCAAGCTGGCGCAGGATCTTGCGGTGTTCCTGCCAGGTCTCCATGGCGCGTTCCGGGCGAATGAACGGCAGCTTCTGGCTCTCCAGGAAAATGTCCTGGTTGGTGGTGATCACCTGCAGCATGGCGTGGTTGCCACTGGCTTCCAGCAGGCGACGGTGAAAGGCGAAGTCCAGGCGCGCGGCGGCCTCGAAATGGCCAGCACGCAGCTCCTGGCGCATCGACTCGACATTGGCTTCGAGCGCATCGATGTCCGCTGCCGTCAGGTACAGCGCCGCCAAGCCGGCGGCAAACCCTTCGAGTGCATAGCGCAACTGGAACGTATCGACGGCGGATACCTGTTCGGCATAGGGCCAGGAGAAACCGGTAGCGGGTGGCGGCGCCAGGACGAATACTCCCTTGCCCGGCTGTACGCTCACCAGCCCCAAGGCGCTCAAGGAGGACAGCGCCTCGCGCAGGGAGGCGCGGCTTACACCCAACTGCTCTGCCAGGTCACGTTGGGAGGGCAGGGCATCACCAGGCTGGTAGTCGCCGTCCTGGATCAGCCTGCGGATAGCCTGCAAAGCGATTTCCGGAACTGCACGGGGGAGTGTGTCGAGCATCTGTTCAGACCAGCTGGCAAGGGGTCTGCGCTTTTTAAAGGCTTTAGCGGTTGCCTGGCAAGTCTCGCCCCACGCTGACGCAACGGGGCAGGTGGCTGCACGAAAGGGGGGCGATGGCAGAGCGATTGGTGCTATCTGTTCAGACCAGTAAGACCGCGTGATGCCAAGGGGCGAAAGCGTATTCCGGGGCTGCCGGGCAACACTGGCACGGCCTGTGCTTTTCGGGCTAGGCAACTTCTTCGCATGCACCCGAGGCATTTTCCATGAAAAACATCCGTACCCTGTTTCTGGCCACCCTGCTTTGCGGCGGCGTCATGAGCGTTTCCCAGGCCCAGGCCGATGCGCTGGCCGACATCACTGCCCGGGGCGTGCTCAAGGTCGCCGTACCCCAGGACTTCCCTCCCTTCGGCTCGGTAGGGCCGGACCTCAAACCCCGCGGCCTGGACATCGACACCGCGCAACTGCTGGCTGACAGGCTCGGCGTCAAGCTGGCGCTGACCCCGGTCAACAGCACCAATCGCATTCCGTTCCTCACGACCGGCAAGGTCGACCTGGTGATTTCCAGCCTGGGCAAGAACGCCGAGCGAGAAGCGGTGATCGATTTTTCCCGCCCCTACGCACCGTTCTACCTGGCAGTGTTCGGGCCGGCCGATACGTCGGTCGACGATATCGGTGCCGTTGCCGGCAAGACCATCAGTGTCACGCGTGGCTCGATCGAGGACATGGCGTTATCCGCGGTCGCCCCACAGGGTACGATCATCAAGCGCTTCGAGGACAACAACTCGACCATCGCCGCCTACCTGTCGGGCCAGGTCGAGCTGATCGCCAGCGGCAGCGTGGTGATGGCTGTCATTGCCGAGAAGAACCCGGGCAAGGTGCCGGTGATGAAGGTCAAGCTCAAGGACTCGCCCGTGTACGTGGGCCTGGCCAAGCAGGAGCCGGCCTTGCTCGAGAAGGTCAACGCCACCCTGGATGCGGCCAAGGCCGACGGCAGCCTCAACCGCAATGCCGAAAAATGGCTGAAGCAGCCATTGCCGGCCGACCTTTGAACGGCCCTGGAGTCGCTGACCCATGGCCTATCAATTTGATTTTTCCCCGGTGCTGGCCCAGGGCGGCCTGCTGCTCGAAGGGGCTGTGTTCACGCTTGAGCTGACGTTGATCGGCACCCTGTTCGGGGTGGCCATCGGTGTGCTTGGTGCGCTGGTGCGCGCCTGGCGACTACGGCCGTTCGATGCCCTGTTCGGCCTTTACGTGGAGCTGATCCGCAACACGCCCTTCATCGTCCAGTTGTTCTTCATCTTCTTCGGCCTGCCCGCGCTTGGCGTTCGGTTGACGGAATGGCAGGCGGCGGTACTGGCCATGGTGATCAACCTTGGCGCCTATTCCACCGAGATCATTCGGGCGGGTATCCAGGCCATCCCCAGAGGGCAACTGGAGGCTGCGGCGGCATTGGCCATGAGCCGTTTCGAGGCTTTTCGCCATGTGGTGCTGCAACCTGCACTGGCCAAGGTCTGGCCGGCCCTGTCGAGCCAGATCGTGATCGTCATGCTCGGCTCGGCGGTGTGCTCGCAGATCGCCACAGAGGAACTGTCGTTCGCTGCCAACTTCATCCAGTCGCGCAACTTCCGGGCTTTCGAGACATACCTGCTGACCACGGCCTTGTATCTGGTCATGGCCATCCTGGTGCGCCAACTGCTGGCATGGTTCGGTCGACGCGCGTTGATGGGGAGACGCTGAATGGATTTCACCTTGTGGGACATCGTGCGCAACCTGCTCGCAGGCTTGCAATGGACCTTGCTGCTGTCGCTGGTGGCATTCGTCTGTGGTGGTATTGCCGGGCTGTTGCTGCTGTTGGCGCGCATCTCCGATAGCCGGTTGCTGCGTGGCGCGGCGAGGAGCTACATCGAGCTGTTCCAGGGGACGCCGCTGCTGATGCAGCTGTTCATGGTGTTTTTCGGCATCGCCCTGTTCGGCATCGATGTGTCGGCCTGGATGGCGGCGGCCATCGCCTTGACGCTGTTCACCAGTGCCTTTCTCGCCGAGATCTGGCGGGGCTGCGTCGAGTCCATACCACATGGCCAGTGGGAGGCCTCCGGCAGCCTGGCCATGAGCCGTCTGGAGCAGTTGCGCCATGTGATCCTGCCCCAGGCCCTGCGCATTGCCGTCGCACCGACAGTCGGGTTCTCGGTGCAGGTGGTCAAGGGCACGGCGGTGACCTCGATCATCGGTTTCACCGAGCTGACCAAGACTGGCGGCATGTTGGCCAACGCCACTTTTGAACCGTTCCTGATCTACGGTCTGGTGGCCGTGGGTTACTTCGTCCTTTGCTACCCGCTCTCGCTGAGCGCCCGTTACCTGGAGAGGAGGCTGCATGCCCCTGCTTAGAGTGTCCGCATTGCACAAGTACTATGGCGACAACCATGTGCTCAAGGGGGTCGACCTGGCGATCGAGGAGGGCGAGGTGGTCGCCATCATCGGCCGTAGCGGTTCCGGCAAGAGTACCTTCCTGCGAACCCTCAACGGCCTGGAGTCGATCAGCGACGGGGTGATCGAGGTGGATGGCGAATACCTGGATGCCAGCCGCGCCGACTTGCGTTCGCTGCGGCAGAAGGTTGGCATGGTGTTCCAGCAGTTCAACCTCTTCCCTCACCTGACCGTGGGCCAGAACGTCATGCTTGCGCCCCAGGTGGTGAAGAAGGCCGGCAAGGCCGAGGCCCGCCAGTTGGCCGAACAGATGCTCGCCAGGGTTGGACTGGGCGACAAGTTCGACGCCTACCCGGACCGCCTTTCCGGCGGCCAGCAGCAGCGGGTGGCGATTGCCCGGGCGCTTGCCATGTCGCCCAAGGTGTTGCTGTGCGACGAGATCACCTCGGCGCTCGACCCCGAGCTGGTCAATGAGGTGCTCGGTGTGGTGCGCCAGCTGGCCAGTGAAGGCATGACCCTGATCATGGTCACCCACGAAATGCGTTTTGCCCGGGAAGTCGGTGACAAGCTGGTCTTCATGCATCAGGGCAAGGTCCACGAGACGGGCCATCCGCGCGAGGTTTTCGCGGCCCCCCGGACAGCAGAGCTGGCGAACTTCATCGGTAGCGTGGCAGGGGGTTAGGGTCCATCGTGTTGCCCTGCGAAGGCGCCAATGCCGATTCGGCGCGGCCCCTTACCCCGCATGCCTCAGGATGTAGCGAATGAAGGCATCCAGTTTGGGTAGCGCGCTGCGCTGGCGCAGATAGACCAGGTTGACCGGGCGGGTAGCGGGCAGGAAGTCGTCAAGCAGTGTGACCAGGCGCCCTGCGCGAAGGTCCTCGGCCACCAGGAACTCGGGTTGCAGCAGGATCCCGTTGCCTGCCAGGGCGGCCAGCCGCAATGCCTGGCCATCGTTGCTTTTCAGCACCCAGTGTTCCGGCCAGGGGTATTCCTTGCCAGCGTCCAGCAAGGGCCAGGTGAAACGGTTGGTCCATGTGGAGTGCGCCAGTAACCTGTGCCCGGCCAGGTCTGCCGGAACGGCTGGGCGCCCGTGCCTGTCCAGGTAGCCGGGGGCGGCGCAGATCACCATCCGATAGGGGCGCAGTGCTTTGGCCACCAGATCTGCATCACCCAGGTTGCCAATGCGCAAAGCAGCATCGAACCCCTCGGCCATCAGGTCGACGACACTGTTGCTGAGCACCAGATCAACGCGCACGTCCGGGTGTTCGGTGAGAAAGCCGGCAACCAGCGGCGCGAGCAGCGACGAGCCCAGGGTCATGGGGGCGCTGATACGCAATAGTCCGCTGGGTGCCTGTTGCAAGCTTTCAACGCGCTCATAGGCCTTGCGAACCTGGTCCAGTGCCTGCCTGGACTCTTCGTAGAACACGCGGCCTGCTTCGGTGACGTGCATGCGCCGGGTACTGCGCTGGATCAGTTCGACCTGCATTGCATCTTCAAGTTGGCGGATATACCTGCTCACCATTACCACTGACAGGTCCAGGTGCTCGGCGGCCTGGCTGAAGCTGCCCTGTTCGGCGACGCTGACAAATACCTCCATGGCGCGCAGGCGGTCCATATTTTAACTCCTGGTTAAATATGATTGAACAATACCTGTATTTATTAACAAATTGTTTTTGCTTACCGTGAAGACTGTCAAGTCATCAATGAGGTATGCCCCGTGGCGCCCTTGCATTCGCTGCTCGAACATTTTCCACAAGTCAGCCTCGTCGACCGGCCAACACCCATTCAGCGCCTTGAAGGCCTTGAGCATTCGCTCGGGCTGCTTAAGCGCGGCATCAAGCTGTTCGCCAAGCGTGACGATTACATGGCCCTGGGCGGCGGTGGCAACAAGCTGCGAAAGCTTGAGTTTCACCTTGGCGAGGCCCTTCGAGACAAGGTGGATGTGGTCGTGACAATGGGTGGGCTGCAATCCAATCATGCACGTTTGACTGCGGCAGCCTGTGCGAAGCTGGGCATGCGTTGCGAACTTGTGCTGGGCCGTGCCGTACCCCGGGATGATGAAGAGTACGAGCACAACGGCAATGTGCTTCTGGATGAGCTGTTCGGGGCCGTCGTGCATATCGTGCCTGAAGGTTTTACCACGGCGAGTTGGGCCGACACCCGTGCACAGGAACTGCAAATGCAGGGCTGCAAGGTCAAGGTTATTCCCACCGGCGGCTCGACAGCCGTGGGGGGCCTGGGCTATGCCAAGGCCGCGCTGGAAATCGCCCGGCAGGAAGCCAGCATGGGCCTGAAGTTCACGCACATGGTCATGGCCAATGGCAGTTCCGGCACCCATGCGGGCATGGCCGCCGGGTTTGCTGCGATGGGGCGGGCGCCGGGCTTCATCAAGTCCTTTGCAGTACTTGCCGAGGCGCCTGAATCGCACCGTCGCACGCTTGAACTTACCCGGCAGACCTTGGAACTGCTTGGCAGCGAGCAGGTTATCGAGCCGCCAATGATTGCCGTCGATGGTGCACATCGCGGCGCGGGCTATGGTGTTCCGACGAAAGCCATGTTGTCGGCGTTGCAACTCATGGCCCGTTCCGAGGGGCTGTTGCTTGATCCGGTCTACTCCGGAAAAGCGTTCGCCGGCCTGGTCGCCGACCTGGAAAGCGGCTTGTACGCACAGGGTGACAACATCTTGCTGCTGATGACCGGTGGGGCGCCGGGGATCTTCGCTTATCGGTCGGCCCTGCAGGGCGCATAGGTACGAGTGCGCCGGGTGCTTATGCCTGCGCATGATGAATGTGGGGTCTACCTTGAGTAGGCGCACCCGCGGCTGTCGTTTCAATTACCTGAGGTCGTGTGAAATGAGTAACCCGATTCAAGTGCCCAGGATCGCCGATCAAGGTACTGAAGATGTTGATACCGTCGAGACGAACGAGTGGCTGGATGCCCTGGAGGGCGTAGCACGCACCGAGGGCAGTGGGAGGGTGGAATTCCTGCTGCAACGCCTGGCCGAGCATGCCGGCCACCTGGGGGCTCGAATCGCTGCCAACCCATACTCGCTTTACCAGAACACCATCGCCGTGGAACAGCAACCGGAGTACCCCGGTGATCTGGCGATGGAAGAGCGCATTACCTCGATCATTCGCTGGAACGCGCTGGCCATGGTGGCCAAGGCGAACAAGGCCTATGGCGAGCTGGGCGGCCATATCGCCAGTTACGCCTCTGCCGCGGAAATCTTCGAAGTGGGCTTCAACCATTTCTTCCGTGCCGATACTGCACAAGGCAAAGGCGACCTGGTGTATTTCCAGCCGCATTCCGCGCCAGGTGTCTATGCCCGCGCTTTCCTGGAGGGCCGGCTGGAGCAACAGCAACTCGAGCGTTATCGGCAGGAGGTGGATGGCGGCGGGCTGTGCTCCTATCCCCACCCTTGGCTCATGCCGGACTTCTGGCAGTTTCCGACCGGCTCCATGGGCATCGGCCCGATCAGCGCAATCTATCAGGCCCGCTTCCTGCGCTACCTGCAACACCGTGGCATTGCCTCGACCGAAGGGCGTCATGTCTGGGGGGTATTCGGCGATGGCGAGATGGACGAGCCGGAATCGGTCGCAGCACTGTCGCTTGCCGCACGGGAGAAGCTGGACAATGTCACCTTCGTGATCAACTGCAACCTGCAGCGGCTTGACGGGCCTGTGCGCGGTAACGGGCAAATCATCCAGGAGCTGGAATCGCTGTTCAAGGGTGCTGGCTGGAACGTTATCAAAGTGGTCTGGGGCTCGGGCTGGGATGCCCTGTTCGCCCGGGATCACCACCACGTTCTGCTGCGCCGCCTGGCCAGCACCGTCGATGGCCAGTACCAGGCCCTGGGTGCCAACGATGCAGCCTACAACCTTGCGCATTTCTTCGACCTCGACCCGGAGCTGCACGCGCTGGTCGCTCACATGAGCCCGGCCGAAATCGATGGCCTGCGTCGCGGCGGCCACGATTTTCGCAAGTTGCACGCTGCATTCGACGCAGCGAAGCGCCACAAGGGGCACCCGACGGTCATCCTGGCGAAGACCAAGAAAGGCTTTGGCATGGGCCAGGCCGGCGAATCGCGCAACACCGCGCACCAACAGAAGAAACTGGACGTCGAGGCGCTCAAGGCGTTTCGGGACCGTTTTGCGCTGCCGCTGGATGACCAGGCAGTGGAGGAGATGCGCTTTTATCGACCGCACGATGACAGCCCAGAACTGCGCTACTTGCATGCCCGTCGGCAGTCGCTGGGTGGTTACCTGCCTCGACGCACCAGCCTGGCCCCCAGCATCGCGGTACCGCCGCTTGCCGACTATGCGCGGTTCGCCCTGGCCCCTGACGATCGTGAGATTTCCACCACGATGGCTGTGGTCCGGCTCTTCACCAACCTGCTCAAGGACAAGCAGCTCGGCCCACGCATCGTGCCCATCGTGGCCGACGAGGCGCGTACCTTTGGCATGGCCAATCTGTTCCGCCAGGTTGGCATCTATTCACCGGTTGGCCAGCTCTACGAACCGGAAGACGCCGGTGCATTGCTGTACTACAAGGAATCCACCGACGGCCAGTTGCTGGAGGAGGGCATTACCGAAGCCGGTGCTGTCTCTTCGTGGGTCGCCGCAGCGACCTCCTACAGCGTCAACAGCGAGCCGATGCTGCCGTTCTATATCTACTATTCGATGTTCGGTTTCCAGCGCATCGGCGACCTGATCTGGGCGGCTGCCGACCAGCGCGCCCGTGGCTTCCTGATTGGTGCCACCGCTGGCCGCACCACCCTGGCGGGCGAGGGCCTGCAACACCAGGACGGTACCAGCCAGCTCATCGCCTCGACGGTGCCTAACTGCCGCGCCTACGACCCGGCGTTCGCCAGCGAGGCGGCCGTGATCATCGACCATGGCAGCCGACGCATGCTCGAGCAGCAGTGCGATGAGTTCTACTACCTGACGGTGACCAACGAGAACTACACCCAGGCCCCGCTGCAGGACAGCGAACACGACGATGTGATCCGTGGCATGCGCCTGTACGGCACGCGCGGAACGGAGGAGCCTGCGGTACGCCTGCTGGGTTCCGGCGCCATCATGCGGGAGGTGATCGCCGCCGCCGAGCTGCTGCTGCAGGACTGGGGTATCAGCAGCCAGATCTGGAGTGTCACCAGTTTCTCGGAGCTGGCACGCGATGCTCGCGAGGTAGAGCGCCAGCGCCTTTTCGGCAGCCAGTGCGAAGGGCAGAGCCACTTGCAGCGCTGCCTGCCCGGGCCTGTGCCGGTGGTGGCGGCCAGCGACTACGTGCGTGCTTATGCCCAGTTGATCGCTGCCCATGTCAGCGCGCCGTTCACCGCCCTGGGTACCGATGGCTTTGGCCGGAGTGACACGCGCTCGGCACTGCGTCGCTTCTTCGAGGTTGATCGTCAGCACATTGCCCTGGCGGCATTGGCAGGCATCGATCCTGGCAAGCACGCCGCAGCACGGCTGCGTTATGGCATCGACGCACACGCCGAGGCACCCTGGAACCGCTGAGTATCTGCAAGCCGGCCAGCGTGCTTGGCCGGCAACCCGCGGGGCCAGCGGGTTGCCTCAGCATTTGGCGCGCTAAAGATTCCATGGAGTCTCCCACAGGATTTGCGCAGCCCTTGAACCTTGCGCGTAACTTGTGGGAGCCCGATTCACCCGCGAACACCGGCAAAGCCGGTGCCATCCGCCGCCTCAGGTTCTATCCGTCGTTACGGTTAAAGCCACGCCTTGATCTGCCTCGACACAGCGTCAGTGGAGATCCCGTATCGGTCATGCAAAGTCGGCAGTGCACCCGCATCGAGAAACGCATCCGGTAGCGCGATCTGGCGGAAGGTGGGTGTGACCCCATTGCGCAGCAGTACGCCCGCCACTGCTTCCCCCAGGCCCCCTATGATCGAATGGTTTTCCGCCGTGACCACCAGGCGGCCAGGCTTGCGTGCCTCGGCGAGGATGGTCTGTTCATCGAGCGGTTTGATGGTAGGCACGTGCAGCACCGACACATCCACGCCGTCCTTTTGCAACTGCTCCGCAGCCTCCAGGGCGCGCATGGTCATGAGGCCACTGGCAATCAACAGCACGTCTCGGCCACCGCGCAGCACCTGTGCCTTGCCCAGCTGGAACTGGTAGTCGTAGCGATCGAGCACCAAGGGTACGTTGCCGCGCAGCAGCCGCATGTAGACCGGACCCTGATGGGCAGCGATCGCTGGCACAGCCTGTTCGATCTCCAGCGCATCGCAGGGGTCGACGATCATCAGGTTGGGCATCGCCCGGAAGATGGCCAGGTCATCCGTGGCCTGGTGGCTAGGGCCATAACCGGTGGTCAGGCCAGGCAGCCCACAGACGATCTTGACGTTGAGGTTCTCTTCTGCGATTGCCATGCAGATGAAGTCATAAGCCCGACGGGAAGCGAACACCGCATAAGTGGTGGCAAAGGGGGTCATGCCTTCCCGTGCCATGCCGGCGGCGGCGCTCATCAGCAATTGTTCGGCCATGCCCATTTGATAGAAGCGCTCGGGGTGGGCTTTGGCGAAGATGTGCAAGTCGGTGTACTTGGACAGGTCGGCACTCAGTCCAACTATATCCTGACGTTGCTCGGCCAGGCTTGCCAAGGCATGGCCGAACGGGGCAGGGCGGGTCGGCTGACCGTCGGCGGCAATCGAGGCGATCATGGCCGAGGTGGTCAGGCGCTTCTTGGGTGAGTTCACAGTGCTCATGCTTGGCTCCCGGCGTCCAGCGCTTTGAGGGCGAGGTCCCATTCGTTTTCATCGACGCGAATGAAGTGCGTCTTGTCGCGGTTTTCCAGGAAAGGCACGCCTTTGCCCATGCGGGTATCGCAGATGATGACGCGCGGTTGTGCCCCGGTGTGGGCGCGGGCCTGGTCGAAGGCGCCGACCAGCGCATCCAAGTCATTGCCGTCCACTCGCTGGACGAACCAGCCAAAGCTTTGCCAGCGGTCGACGATTGGCTCGAAGGCCAGTACCTCACTGGAATGACCATCCGCCTGCTGGTTGTTCACATCGATGATGGCGATCAGGTTGTCCAGCCGCCAATGGCTGGCCGACATGGCAGCCTCCCAGGTCGAGCCCTCGTTGAGCTCGCCATCGGACAGCAGGTTGTACACCCAGCTGTCCGACCCCTTGCGTTTGAGCCCGAGACAAGCGCCGACGGCGATGCCCAAGCCGTGGCCGAGCGAGCCACCGGTGATCTCCATGCCTGGGGTGTAGGCAGCCATACCGGACATGGGCAAGCGGCTGTCGTCGCTACCGTAGGTTTCAAGCTCCTCCTCGGGGATTACGCCGGCCTCGATCAGTGCGGCATAGAGGGCGATCGCGTAGTGCCCGATGGACAGGTAGAAGCGGTCGCGTTGCTCCCATTCGGGGTTGCCGGGGTCGATGCGCAGCGCATGGAAATACGCTACTGCCAGCAAGTCGGCGGCGCCCAGAGCCTGGCCGACATAGCCCTGGCCCTGGACTTGCCCCATGCGCAATGCGTGGTGGCGGATATTTCGGGCGCGCACAGCCAGCGGCAGCGCCTCAGTGTAGGTAGGCACAGCAGTCATTGAGGTGACTCCTTTATCGAATCAACGATTGACCAGATGGGCCGGTACTCGCGACACCAGGAAGGCGCCAAACATGAGTACGGCCGTGATGAGATACATGCCGATGGCATTGCTGCCCAAGGTGGTAGTGACCCAGCCGATCAGGTACGGCGAGCAGAAACCGGCGAGGTTGGCAAAACTGTTCACCGCCGCGATGCCTGCTGCCGCCGAGACACCTCCCAGCAACGTGGTGGGCAGCATCCAGAACAGCGAGGAGGCGGACAGCACCCCTGCCGCAGCCAGGCACAGACTGAGGATCGACAGCGTCAGGCTGCTGCCCAGTGCTGCGGCGAGGCTCAGGCCAAGTGCGCCGATCAGCATGGGGATCGCCAGGTGCCAGCGGCGTTCACGGTGACGGTCGCCACTGCGCCCGGCCAACAGCATCGCGACAATGGCACACAGGTACGGCAGGCTGGTCAGCAGGCCGATGTGCAAAGGTTCGTTGACGCCGGCATTGCGTACCAGCGTAGGTAGCCAGAACGTGATTGCGTACTGGCCCATCACCACGCAGAAGTAGATACCCGCCAGCAACCAGAGCCGACGGTCGCGGATGAATTCGGCCACCGAGCCGTGGTTCACCTTGTGTTGCTCGTCTTCAGCCAGTTCCTTGCGCACCAGGGCTTTTTCTTCGTCGCTCAACCAATGGGCCTGATCGACGCCATCCTTCAGGTAGCTCAGCACCAGGATGCCCACCAGCACGGTGGGGATGGCTTCGAGCAGGAACATCCACTGCCAGCCCGCCCAGCCGTGCACGCCGGCAAAGCGCTCCATGATCCAGCCCGACAAGGGGCCACCGATCATGCCCGAGAGCGGAATCGCGATGAACCACAGCGCGGTCATCTTCGCCCGGCGGTAAGACGGGAACCAATAGGTCAGGTACAGCAGAAGCCCCGGTGCCAGGCCTGCTTCGGCGATCCCCAGCAAAAAGCGCAGGGTATAGAATTGCCAGGCTGTCTCTACCAGGGCGAACATCGCCGAGATGATGCCCCAGGTGATCATGATGCGAGCGATCCAGCGTCGAGCGCCCACTTTGTGCAGAATGATGTTGCTGGGCACCTCGCAGAGAAAGTAGCCAATGAAGAACATGCCAGCGCCCAGTCCGTAGACCGCTTCGGAAAGGGCAAGGTCGTCCATCATCTGCAGCTTCGCAAAGCCGACATTGACCCTGTCCAGATAGGCGCACAGGTAGCAGAGCATGAGAAAAGGCATCAGTCGCCAGGCCGTTTTACGGTAGGCGCTGCTGCGTGCGGCGGATGCCGCATCGAGCGCTATTGTGGTCATTCGTTCTGATCTCTTGTTGTTATCGAACGCGTGACCTGCGCCGGGTCAGGTGCAGGTCACGATGCACCGGATGCTCAGTGGATCAACATCCCGCCGTTGACATCCAGGGTAATGCCCGTCAGGTAGCTGGACAGGTCACTGGCCAGGAACAATGCCGCATTGGCGACATCGCGCGCCTCACCCAGGCGGCCCAGCGGGATGCCTTCGATGATGGCGTGACGGCGCTCATCCTGCATGAGGCCACCGGTGATGTCAGTGTGAATCAGGCCTGGGGTGATCGAGTTGACGCGAATATTGTCCGGTCCCAGTTCACGGGCCATCGCCTTGCCCAGACCGAGCACGCCAGCCTTCGCTGCGCTGTAGTGGGGGCCACCGAAGATGCCGCCACCACGTTGGGCAGACACCGACGACATGCAGATGATGCTGCCGGCGCGTTGCGCACGCATGGCTGGGATCACCGCCTGGGACATCAACAATGTGCCACGCAGGTTCACGTTGAGAATCCGGTCATAGTCAGCCCCGGTGATTTCCAGGGTTTTCACCGGTTGAGTGATACCGGCGTTGTTTACCAGCACGTCGATCCGACCGAATTGCGCGAGTACCTGGGCGATGGCATCACGTACCTGTGCTTCATCGGCAACGTTGGCAGCCAGGCCAAGGTGGCCTTCGCCAAGTGAAGCGGCAGCTTCGGCTGCGGCAGTAGCGTCCAGGTCGAGGATGGCGACTCTGGCGCCTTGGTCGGCAAACGCCTGGGCTGTTGCCCGGCCGATACCTCGGGCAGAGGCCGCGCCGGTGATCACGGCAAATTTTCCTGTTAACAGCATCGAGGTTGCTCCAGATGATTATTGTTGTGAGCGACGGTTCCGGCAGAACCGATAGGCACAGCTTCGTCCCGGACAGCACCCCGAGCAACGCTGCCTCTTTCACCCGGTGCTGAAAAAAATTCAGCCCTCGACTTGTGCCTGGGGCTTACAGGAAGGTAAAAGCCTTGGTACCGCTGTGAATCCTTCAGGAATGGTCATGAGCCTGGACAACCTTCGAAAACTTCCTCAGATCCCTTCCCTGAAAGCAATTCAGGCCTTCGAGCAAGTTGCTCGTTTCGCCAACGTCGCACGTGCCGCAGAGCAGTTGAACCTCACGCCCTCTGCGGTGAGCCACCAGATTGCCAATCTGGAAGCCTTGATCGGTCGCCCATTGTTCATTCGCGAGGCACGCGGTGTTGCGCTGACCCCGGCAGGCGAGCAGTACCTGCGCGAGGTGTCAGGCATATTGCAGAGCCTGGCTACTGCCACCGAGCGCGCTGGCAACTCGGTGGGCTTCGATTGCCTGCGGCTTCATTCCGCACCTAGCTTCGGCCTGCTCTGGTTGCTACCGCGCCTGGACCATTTTCGTAACAGTCACCCGCAAATCCAGATCAACCTGTCGTGCTCCTACGAGTCGCTGCACTTCGGCCGTCATCAGATCGACCTGGATATTCGTCATGGCTACCCCAACTGGCCCAGCCTGGAAGTGCGCACCATCCGACATGAACGTGCAACTGTGCTGGCCTCGCCACGGCTTCTCGAGCGTACGTCTATCGAGCAGCCCAGCGATCTGCTGGGGCAGAACCTGATCCTGTCGGAAGCCGCGTTGGTGCAATGGCCCCAATGGTTCGCCCAGCAAGGTGTGGCGTTGCCTCAGTCCCCCTACGCACTGAGCTTCGATCGCTCCTACATGAGCCTGGAGGCCGCCAGCCATGGGTATGGGCTGGCCTTGGAGAGTTCCCTGCTGGCGCAGGACTATATCGCCCGCGGCGAGTTGGTACCGGTATTTGCAGAAGACCTGGCGACGCCCGTCAGTGCCCACCACCTGGTCTTTCCTCGAGGCCATGCTGAAACCCGCAGGGTTCGACAATTCCTTGAATGGGTGCAGGGCCAGCTAGGTCATGATTTCAATTACTGAGAGCAGTCCGCACGACAGACTGTTGGGGGCAACAAGGGGCTGATCGCTATCGCATCGATGCCATGGTGGGATACAGGCATAGTGAAGCACGATTGAGTGGTGTTGCATAAAAGGTCTAAAGTCGTTCGAAATATGACTTGGACGGTCTTGGTGGGTGGCGCATAGGATTGCAGCCACTGGAGTTCACAACCGACTCCCTCATCAGGAAAATGCACATGAACCTCAAATCACTTATCGCCAACCCGCTGGGCTTCGGTACCGCCCCACTGGGCAACATGTTCCGCAACGTGCCTGAAGACGAAGTACAGGCTACCGTCGATGCCGCCTGGAACAACGGCGTGCGCTACTTCGACAGCGCGCCGTTTTACGGTGCCGGCCTCTCCGAAAGCCGCCTGGGCAATGCCCTGGCCGGTCGCCCACGTGACGAGTACGTGCTCAGCACCAAGGTCGGCCGCATCATCCTCGACGAACTGGAAGACCCGGCTGCCCGTGAACTGGGCGAAAAAAGCGGCCTGTTCGAGCATGGCAACCGCAACCGCATCGTCAACGACTACAGCGCCGACGCCACCCTGCGCTCGATCGAAGACAGCCTGCGCCGCCTGAAGACCGACCGCCTGGACATCGTCTGGATCCACGACATCGCCCAGGACTTCTACGGTGACGAATGGCTGAGCCAGTTCGAAGTCGCCCGTACCGGTGCCTTCCGCGTACTGACCCGTCTGCGTGAAGAAGGTGTGATCAAGGCCTGGGGCCTGGGTGTGAACCGCGTCGAGCCGATCGAGCTGACCCTCGACCTGGAAGAAGCCCGTCCGGACGGCTTCCTGCTGGCCGGCCGCTACTCGCTGCTGGACCACGACCGCGCACTGCAACGCGTCATGCCGCAAGCGGTGGAGCAGGGTGTCGGCATTGTCGTGGGTGGCCCGTACAGCTCGGGTGTCACCGCCGGCGGCGAGCACTTCGAGTACCAGAAAGCCACCCAGCCGGTGTTGGCCAAGCTCGAGCGCATCCGTGCCGTGGCCCGTGCCCATGGCGTGGATGTGAAGGCGGCGGCCCTGCAGTTCGCCCTGGCCCACCCGGCCGTGGTCTCGGTGATCCCGGGCTCCACCCGCCCTGCACACGCCAACGAAGACCTCGCCGCCCTGAGCAAGGTGATTCCGATGGCCTTCTGGAACGACCTGCGCCAGCAAGGGCTGATCAACGCCCAGGCTCCGGTACCTGCTGTTTAAACCGATCTTGCAGGGCCGCATGGCGGCCCTGTCTACCCCGAATCAATGGGGCCACGCCCCGAGGAGAATCACCATGGCAATTGCACAAGCTTCCATCACCCTGGCAACCGATGCCAATCGCGTCTGGCAACTGATTGGCGGTTTCGACGCGCTGCCCGACTGGCTGCCGTTCATTCCCGAAAGCACCCTGAGCGAAGGCGGCCGCGTTCGTACCCTGAAAAGCGTGGCTGGCGACACCATCGTCGAGCGCCTGCTGGACTTCAACGAAGCCGGCCGCAGCTACAGCTACACCATCCTCACAGGCCCGGCTCCGGTGCGTGACTACCAGTCGACCCTGCGTGTTGTGGCTGAAGGTAGCGGCTCTCGCGTGGAATGGTCCGGCTCGTTCGTGCCGGTGGGTATCAGCGATGCTGAAGCAACCGCGCTGTTTGCCGGCATCTACGAAGATGGCCTGGCGGCGCTGAAGAAAGGGCTGGAAGGCTAAGCGGTTTTCTGAAAGGGCTTGCCCGGCGACAGTGTCAGGATTCGAACCCTGGAACGTCGCTGGGGGCCGGCTAACACGTCGGCAGAGTTTCCAGGTAGCACCAGAACTCATCGGCAATCAGTTACAAGGGAGAGGTCCTACGGCTCTATCGGAAGTTTCACTGCCCAGTCCGGTTTGTACACCTTTAGGGTGTCGCTACCATCAGGGTTCGGCGCTTCCAGGGAGATTTCAGTGACCTTTTCCGGCAATACAAGAAAACCAGGGTTAGTAGCGTGAACCGGCCCTTGTGTTCACCCAGGAGCTTTCTGTGCTCGGCCTTGTTGATTCTGTTGTGTCTATTGGGTGTATTCCCGCTGGATGTAATCCTGCCATCATTCCCTGCGCTCGCAGACGAGTTTCACGTCGAGTCACAGCAGATAGCCTACTCGGTGAGCTTCTTTGCGTTTGGTGTCGCCTTGGCGCAAATCGTGATCGGGCCATTGTCGGATGGCATGGGGCGCAAGCGGTTGTTGCTCGCTGGGTTGGGAGTGTCCATTGCAGGGGCAGTGGGTTGTGTACTTTCAACCCGCTATGAGACGTTCATGGCGTTCCGTTTGCTGCAGGCCCTGGGTTGCGGGAGTTTCGTGCTGGGCCAGGCGCTCGTGCAGGATCTGTACAGTGGTAGACAGCGCAATGCCATGCGGATCCTGCTGATCAGCGCAAGTGGGCTGTTCATTTCGTTGTCACCGGTCGCAGGCGCTTTTCTCCAACAATCCTTTGGCTGGAAAGGCAGCTTTACGGTATTCGCTTTCATAGCCGTGATCGTTTCATGCCTGTCATATGCATTGCTGCAGGACACGCCTGCATCGCGAGGCCGTAGTTCGGGCATGCGCAGCTATTGGGTCATGCTGCGTGATACGACCTATCTTGCGCACTCCCTGCTGTCCAGCCTCGCGTTTGCCTGCCATTTTTCCTTCATCGTGGTCGCGCCATTGGCGTTGATGGACCGCCTGGGGCTGACGCCATATCAATTCTCGGTGGTATTTATCGCCTATGGGCTTGCGTATATCGCTGGCGGAGCAGCTGCGACCTACTTGAACAATCGTGTAAGCCCGCAGGTTCAGATCAAGACAGGATTCCTGCTTATAGCTGCCGGGGGCATCACACTGTTGATCTGGGAGCAGCTAGCGGGATTGACGGTGGCGGGGCTGCTGCTGTCGATGATCATCTGCACGACCGGGACAACGCTGGTGCGTCCTGCTGCAACGACCCAAGCCTTGGCGCGCTACCCGCATCAGGCCGGTGCGGCAGCGTCGCTCAATACGACGTTGTTGTTCGTAGGTGGTGGTTTGGCTGGCAGTCTTGTTGCTGGCGTCGAAAGCGAACTGCCGATGAGCCTGGGGCTTTTGTTCCTGGGTGTCAGTTTGTGCGGATGGCTACTGCTTGCATGCCTGACGGAAACGCTATCGAGCACTCGAACTTGATAGCAAGCGAGCCATCCTCGGTGAAAGCGATTACGGCGTAGCTGAGGTGTTGATCAGGCCCAGATACCAAACAGCACCAACGCCGCCACGCCAAGTCCGACCGCAACCGAACAGCCGCCCAACGACAGTGCCGCCCGACCTTGCCGGTACCAGCCGTCCTGGCCCAGTTGCCGTGCCGGTGCCAACAGGCTGCGCCAGTGCAGTTCCGTGTCATGGAACGCCTGCAGATTCGCCATGTCCGCATCCAGCCAACGGCGAAAATCAATCCGCTCGCACGCCGTCACCTGTGGGCTCTGCAAGCGCACGTACCATTGCCCGGCAACACTCGCCAGCACATCCCGGCGCGAGCGGCCGGCCTGCAGTGCCTGGTCCATGTGCCGCTCGATGCTCGCCAATGGCAGGTCGAGGCGGGCGGCGATGCTGGCGAAATCCAGTTGGTCGAGTCGGTTGAGCAGGAACACCTGTTGCACACGCCGTGGCAGGCGCTTCAGGGCGTACAGCAGGGCGTCGTCGACATGATGTTCGGCAGCAGGGCCTGGGTGCTCAAGGGGCAGCAGCAGACGGGTCATGGACAGCTCCTTGCTCTGGTAAGGGGGAGAGGGGTGGGGGCATCTTCCGTGATGCATGATCAGCGTAGGCGAAACGAGATTGATTCTCAAGTGCTGATTCCGCAAAGTTTTGTAATGAGCGTTCACGCCCTGAAACACCTTTGCTATCATGCGCGCCATCACGATCTTCATTAGCCTGAAGAGCCAAAAAAAAGACCCAGCAAAAAGCCGGGTCAAAAACCGTGATTAGCCTGATGAGGAGATAATCTGAGAGCGACCTAAGCTCCAGGTTATCCAGCAGATCTTGCGATCAGCTGAGTGCAATAATAATCGTTATCATT
The DNA here is from genome assembly GCF_036858055.1 of Pseudomonas sp. SF2. Lineage (NCBI taxonomy): Bacteria > Pseudomonadati > Pseudomonadota > Gammaproteobacteria > Pseudomonadales > Pseudomonadaceae > Pseudomonas > Pseudomonas sp. SF2. The sequence goes on from NZ_JAMBDI010000010.1 coordinate 38,825, forward strand.
TGCCAGTCAAATGAATTTTCGCTAATCCGGTAAAAAAGTTTTACCGGTGCGCTTCCTTGTCCCGGCAATCGGGGCTTTGCCGTTACCCGGCCATCACGTTCTCTCCCTTCTTTTCGTCTCTACAAACCCGGTTCCCCGGTGCGTTTGTGCTCCAGCAGTGCGCGGGCCATGTCCATCATGTGCATCAGGGCGAAGGTCAGCTCGCGCTGGCTGCCCTGCTGGTGGGTTGCGGTCTCCTGTGCGGTGGCGGCGGCGCAGCGCAGCAGGGCGATGGCGTGCTCCTGCGCCTGGTCGGTGGTTACGCCCTGGTGCAGGGTCCAGATCTTGTTGTCCAGAGTGGGACGCGGTGGGTTGGGGTTGAGGTAGTAGTCGAGAGCGCGGCGGGCGGCTTCGCTGTCGAGATCTGTTTCGTCGTTTTTCGGTGGTTTCATCCTGATACCTGCTAAAGCCAGTAGGGAAAGGGTCCAGGTCGATACTAATACCTAAAGTATTTTTATGCCTTCCGATAAATAATACTGAATGTTTATTGAGCGCCAGAAGGCAGTCCGTATCGTGCCAGCGATGAATATGGATAAATGGATTGCCCTCGTCCGTGACCGGATGGAGGAGCTAGGGCTCACTCAAGAGCAGCTTGCCGAGCGCGTTGGCGTGTCTCAGGGCAGCGTCGGGCATTGGGTGAACAAGCGGCGGCAGCCGAAGATCGAGTCGATGAACCGCACATTCGTCGAGATTGGCATGCCCCACTACAACGTCAGCCTACAGCTGCGCATTATTGGTCAGGTTGGCGAGGAACGCGGTATTTACGAGGTGGATGACACCGATGACGACCTGGACCTCATGCAATACATCGTGTGCTTCCGCTACCCGGTGCTGGGTTGGGAAGAGTTAGGTATCGCAGAGGGGGTGGAGCCAGGTGTGTTCGAGCAGACTGACTACCTGGCCCAAGGCAAGGCGTTCTGGCTGACCGTCGAGAATGATGCGATGAGTGCCGCCAGTGGCCGCAGTGTGCCGCAGGGTATGCGGATGTTGGTGGACCCTGGGGTAGATGCCGAGCCAGGGCGTCTGGTTATCGCTCGTCAGCCGGGCAAACCGGCGATCTTCCGTGAGTTGGCGGAGGAAGGTGGGCAACGGTACCTGAAGGCACTTAACAGCAACTACCCGGCGCTGCTGTGTGAGGATGGCTGCGAGTTTCTGGGCGTGGTCGTGCGGGTGCATGGCTCCTTCTAGATTGCCGGGGCTGCTGCGCNNGCGACACAAGGCCGCTCCTACAGGGATGGCGCAAGTCTTGGAGCTGCAGTATCCGCTCATGGAAAACTGGATCGCATTTCTCAAACGCTACAAGCGTGAACACAACCTCAGCCAGCTCAAGCTGGCCGAACGCCTGGGGATGACACAGGGCGGCGTAGGGCATTGGTTGCGCGGTACACGACGGCCGACACTGGAGACCATCAACGAAAAGCTCGAGAAGCTTGGGTTGGGGTCTCTGGAGGCCCAAGTCATGGTGGTTGAGCGTGGCATAGCGTCTGAAGCCTCAGGGGGTTGTAGAAGCTATCGCTTCCCCGTGCTGAGCTGGGCTGATTTGCAGGGGCCTATGCCTGACGCAAGCAAATCCCATGAACAGACGGACTATATGCCCGCCGGCAATGCGTTCTGGCTGGTGGTGGAAAACGACTCGATGAATGCCGCCAGTGGCAAGAGCGTGCCTGAGGGCATGCGTGTGCTGGTGGATACCGGCCTGCCGGCAGAACCAGGGAGGTTGGTAATCGCGCGGCAGCCCGGGCGGCCGGCAGTATTGCGGCAGTTGGTCGAGGAGGGCGGAGACAAGATGCTCAAGCCGCTGAATACGCGCTATCCGACAGTCCTGTGTGAAGAAGGCTGCGAGTTTCTGGGCGTGGTCGTGCGGGTGCATGGCTCCTTCTAGATTGCCGGGGCTGCTGCGCAGCCCTTTCGCGACACAAGGCCGCTCCCACAGGTACGGTGCATGCCTTGAGGTTGGCGCGGTACTTGTGGGAGCGGCCTTGTGTCGCGAAAGGGCCGCAAAGCGGCCCCCAGGACGCTTACTCTGCCAAATCGACCAGCACCGTCCCTTCGCTGACCATATCCCCTTCCTGGCAGAACAACGCCTTCACCGTGCCGCCATGCGGCGCGCGAATGCTGTGCTCCATCTTCATGGCTTCCAGCACCACCAGCGCCGTACCCGCTTCCACCACCTGGTCCGGCTCCACCAGTACCCGCACGATGCTGCCGTTCATGGGCGCGCCCAGGCCGCCTTGATGGCTATGGCTGGCCTCGGCCTCGGCAATCGGGTCGAAGGCTTCGATGGCATGCATCTCACCCTCCCAGTGCAGGTACAGCGTGCCACCGCGGCGGATCGCCAGATGCTGGCGACGCACGCCCGCCTGGTCATGTACCAACTGCTCGCCCACCAGCTGCCAGGTAGACGCAGCGCTGCGCTCCAGGGCTACTGCCTGGTCCTGCCCGCCACTCACCAGATGCAGGCTGCTGCGCGCCGGCAGGCCAAGGCGCAGGCCGTTGCGCTCGGCCCATGGCGAACTGCGGTCGTCCTCCCGCTGATGTGCGGCCTGACCCTGCAGCCAGGCCTCGGCCGCCGCTTCCCAGAAGCCTGCCGGCAGCGCTTGCGGTGCGGGCAGCAAAACCGCCTGATGACGCGGAATGAAGCCGGTATCCAGCTCCGCTGCCGCAAACGCCGGGTGGGCGAGAATGCGCCGCAGGAAGGCGATGTTGGTCTTCAACCCGCCAATGGCAAACTCGTCGAGCATGGCCAGCAAGCGCAGGCGTGCCTGTTCGCGGTCTTCGCCCCAGGCGATCAGCTTGCCCAGCATCGGGTCGTAGAACGGCGACACCACATCGCCTTCGCTGACCCCGCTGTCCACCCGTCGCCCTTCGCCGGCTGCCGACTCGCGGTACAGCGCCAGCTTGCCGGTGGCGGGCAGGAATTCGTTGGCCGGGTCTTCGGCGTACAGGCGCACTTCGATGGCATGGCCGATCAGCGGCACCTGGTCCTGGGTAATCGGCAGGGCCTCGCCGCAGGCCACGCGAATCTGCCAGGCCACCAGGTCCAAGCCGGTAATGGCTTCGGTGACCGGGTGCTCCACCTGCAGGCGGGTGTTCATCTCCATGAAGAAGAACTCGCCGCGGGCATCGAGCAGAAACTCCACGGTACCGGCGCCCACGTAGCCGATGGCCTGGGCTGCGCGTACCGCCGCCTCACCCATGGCCCGGCGCAATTCGGGTGACAGGCCTGGTGCAGGGGCTTCTTCCACCACTTTCTGGTGACGGCGCTGGATCGAACAATCACGCTCGTTGAGGTACAGGCAGTTGCCGTGCTGGTCGGCGAATACCTGGATTTCCACGTGACGAGGCTTGAGCACGTATTTTTCCACCAGCATGCGCGCATCGCCGAACGATGACTGCGCCTCACGCTGTGCCGAGGCCAGGGCGTCGGCCAGCTGGCTTTCCTCCTCGACCACTTTCATGCCCTTGCCACCGCCGCCGGCGCTGGCCTTGAGCAGCACCGGGTAGCCGATGCGTTCGGCGGCGGCGCGGAAGGTGTCCAGGTCCTGGGCTTCGCCGTGGTAGCCCGGCACCAGCGGCACGCCAGCGGCTTCCATCAGCGCCTTGGCCGCCGACTTGCTGCCCATGGCGTCGATGGCGCTGGCCGGTGGGCCGAGGAAGATCAGCCCGGCCTCTTCGATGGCGCGGGCAAAGCCCGCGTTCTCGGACAGGAAGCCATAGCCCGGGTGGATGGCCTGGGCGCCGCTGGCCTTGGCGGCGGCCAGCAGCTTGTCGACCAGCAGGTAGCTTTCGGCAGCCTTGGTGCCGCCGAGATCGACGCGGATATCGGCTTCGCGGCTGTGCCGGGCATCACGGTCGGTGGCGCTGTGCACGGCGACAGTGGTCAGGCCCATGGCCTTGGCGGTGCGCATCACCCGGCAGGCGATTTCGCCGCGGTTGGCGACCAGCAGGGTGGTCAAAGCGGGGCGGCTCATGGGCGCGGCTCCTTCTTGTCATCGGTTTGCCAGGCGGGGCGGCGTTTTTCCAGGAAGGCGCGCAGGCCCTCCTGGCCTTCGGCGCTGACGCGGATGCGGGCGATGGTGTTTTCGCAATAGCGGCGCAGCGCCGGGCTGAGTTCGCCGGCGTCCACTTCGCGCAGCAGGTCCTTGGTGGCGCGCAGCGCTTGCGGGCTGTTCTGCAGCAGGTTGGCGACCCAGGCTTCGACCTGGGCGTCCAGTTCGCTGGCCGGGTACACCTCGGCCAGCAGGCCCAGCTCGCGGGCCCGCACGCCACTGAAACGTTCGGCGGTGAGGGCGTAGCGGCGTGCGGCGCGCTCGCCGATGGCCTTGACCACGAACGGGCTGATCACTGCCGGGGCCAGGCCGATGCGCACTTCCGACAGGCACAGCTGGGCGTCTTCGGCGCCGATGGCCATGTCGCAGCAGCTGATCAGGCCCAGCGCGCCGCCAAAGGCCGCGCCTTGGACCACGGCCAGGGTCGGCGCCTTGAGGCGGTGCAGGGCGTACATCAGCTCGCCCAGCTCGCGGGCATCATCCAGGTTGGTGTTGAAGTCCAGTTGCGCCGACTGCTGCATCCAGGCCAGGTCGGCGCCGGCGCTGAAGTGTCGGCCACGGCCGCGCAACAGCACGAAGCGCAGGCTGGCGTCCTCGGCCAGCTGGTCGAGGGCGACGATCAGTTCGCGGATCATCTGCGCGTTGAAGGCGTTGTTCTTGTCCTCGCGGCTCAGCCACAGGGTGGCGAAGCCGCGCGGGTCGCGGATCACTTCGAGGGTGCTGAAATCGCTCATGGTCACATCCGGAAAATGCCGAAGCGGCTCTGTTCGATCGGTGCGTTCAGCGCGGCGGACAACGCCAGGCCGAGCACGTCGCGGGTCTGTGCCGGGTCGATGACACCGTCGTCCCACAGGCGGGCGCTGGAATAGTAGGGGTGGCCCTGATGCTCGTACTGGTCAAGGATCGGCTGCTTGAGCCGGGCTTCGTCCTCGGCGCTGAACGGGTGGCCACTGCGCTCGCTCTGTTCGCGCTTGACCTGGGCCAGCACGCCGGCGGCCTGTTCGGCCCCCATCACGCCAATCCGCGCGTTGGGCCACATCCACAGGAAGCGCGGGTCGTACGCCCGGCCGCACATGCCGTAGTTGCCGGCACCGAAGCTGCCACCGATGATCACCGTGAACTTCGGCACCTGGGCGCAGGCCACGGCGGTGACCAGCTTGGCGCCGTGCTTGGCGATGCCGCCTTCCTCGTACTTTTTACCGACCATGAAACCGGTGATGTTCTGCAGGAACAGCAGCGGGATGCCGCGTTGGCAGGCCAGCTCGATGAAGTGCGCGCCTTTTTGCGCGGCCTCGGCGAACAGGATGCCGTTGTTGGCCAGGATCGCCACCGGGTAGCCGTGCAGGTGGGCGAAGCCGCACACCAGGGTGGTACCGAACAGCGCCTTGAATTCATCGAACACCGAGCCGTCGACCAGGCGCGCGATCACCTCGCGCACGTCGAACGGTTGCTTGGCATCGGCCGGCACCACGCCGTACAGCTCGTCGGCGGCGTACAGGGGGGCCACCGGGGCCTGGCGCTGCAGCTTGCCCAGCTTGTGCCAGTTGAGGTTGGCCACGCTGCGTCGGGCCAGTGCCAGGGCGTGTTCGTCGTTGTCGGCGTAGTGGTCGGCCACGCCGCTGGTGCGGCAGTGCACATCGGCGCCGCCAAGGTCTTCGGCACTCACCACTTCACCGGTGGCGGCCTTTACCAAGGGTGGGCCGGCGAGGAAGATGGTCGCTTGCTGGCGCACCATGATCGCTTCGTCGGCCATCGCTGGCACGTAGGCACCGCCGGCGGTGCACGAGCCCATCACCACGGCAATCTGCGGAATGCCCAGTGCGCTCATGTTGGCCTGGTTGAAGAAGATCCGCCCGAAGTGCTCGCGGTCGGGGAACACTTCGTCCTGGCGTGGCAGGTTGGCGCCGCCGGAGTCCACCAGGTAGATGCACGGCAGGCGGTTCTGCAGGGCGATGGTCTGCGCACGCAGGTGCTTCTTCACCGTCAGCGGGTAGTAGGAGCCGCCTTTGACCGTGGCGTCGTTGGCCACGATCATGCATTCCACGCCTTCGACGCGGCCGATGCCGGCGATTACGCCCGCAGCAGGCACGTCTTCGCCATATACCTCATGGGCGGCCAGTTGGCCGATTTCGAGGAACGGCGAGCCCGGGTCCAGCAGGCGGTCGATGCGCTCGCGCGGCAGCAGCTTGCCGCGCGAAGTGTGCCGCTCCTGGGCCTTGGGCCCACCGCCCTGGGCCACCTGGGCGAGCAGGCCGCGCAGGGCCTGGACCTGTTCGAGCATGGCCGCGCTGTTGCCGGCGAACTCCGCCGAGCGCGGGTTGATCTGGGTGTGCAAGGTAGCCATGTGCGCGCGTCCCCTGTGCTCAGCGGGTTTCGTTGAACAGTTCGCGGCCGATCAGCATCCGGCGGATTTCGCTGGTGCCGGCACCGATCTCGTACAGCTTGGCGTCGCGCAGCAGGCGGCCTGCCGGGAATTCGTTGATATAGCCGTTGCCACCCAGAATCTGGATCGCCTCCAGGGCCATTTGCGTGGCGCGTTCGGCGGTGTACAGGATCACCCCGGCGGCATCCTTGCGGGTGGTCTCGCCACGGTCGCAGGCCTGGGCCACGGCATACAGGTAGGCGCGGCTGGCGTTGAGCTGGGTGTACATGTCGGCGATCTTGCCCTGGATCAGCTGGAACTCGCCGATGCTCTGGCCGAACTGCTTGCGGTCGTGGATGTAGGGCACCACCAGGTCCATGCAGCTTTGCATGATGCCGGTCGGGCCCCCGGACAGCACCACGCGCTCGTAGTCCAGGCCGCTCATCAGCACGCGCACGCCGCCGTTGAGCTGGCCGAGGATGTTTTCTTCCGGCACTTCGACGCCGTCGAAGAACAGCTCGCAGGTGTTGGAGCCGCGCATGCCCAGCTTGTCGAACTTGTTGCTGCGGCTGAAGCCTTTCCAGTCACGCTCGACGATGAACGCGGTGATGCCATGCGCGCCCTTGTCCAGGTCGGTCTTGGCGTAGATCACGTAGGTGTTGGCGTCGGGGCCGTTGGTGATCCAGGTCTTGCTGCCGTTGAGCACGTAGTGGTCGCCGCGCTTTTCCGCGCGCAGCTTCATCGACACCACGTCGGAGCCGGCGTTGGGCTCGCTCATGGCCAGGGCGCCGATGTGCTCGCCGCTGATCAGCTTGGGCAGGTACTTGAGCTTCTGCTCGTGGCTGCCGTTGCGGTTGATCTGGTTGACGCAGAGGTTGGAGTGGGCGCCGTAGGACAGGGCCACCGAGGCCGAGCCACGGCTGATTTCTTCCATCGACACCACGTGGGCCAGGTAGCCCAGGCCGGCACCGCCATATTCTTCCGGTACGGTGATGCCCAGCAGGCCCATGTCGCCGAACTTGCGCCACATGTCGGCCGGGAACAGGTTGTCGTGGTCGATTTGCGCGGCGCGCGGGGCCAGTTCGGCGGCGACGAAGGTGCGCACCTGGTCGCGGAGCATGTCGATGGTTTCGCCCAGGGCGAAGTTCAGGGTGGGGTAATGCATGCTGGGGCACCTTCTTGTTCTTGAAATTGGGTAACACCGTAGCTCAAGGGCTATCCACCGGCCCTGTGGGAGCGGGTTTACCCGCGAATGCGTCAGCAGGGCCACCGTCATTGCCTGGATGATCGCATTCGCGGGTAAACCCGCTCCCACAGGGTCGGTGATACGCCGACAAACCCGATGTCGTTTTCACCTTTACGTTAACGTAAACCTGTGGACGGTCACTGTCAATCGACTCATCACCTTTACGTAAACGTAAATCTGCGCCAGAGTATTCCCGCTTGCTTCAGTCGTGCCCAGAACAACCACAAGAAGGGACACCCATGAGTCAACCAAGCTATACCCGCGGTCGCCAGGACCAAGCCTTGCTGACCCAGACCATCGGCCAGGCCTTCGATGCCACCGTGGCCCGTTTTGCCGATGGCGAGGCACTGGTGTCGCGTCACCAGGGCCTGCGCTACAGCTGGCGGCAGCTGGCCGAGCAGGTCGAGGTACATGCCCGTGCCTTGATGGCCTTGGGCGTGAACACCGGCGATCGGGTCGGCATCTGGTCGCCCAACTGCGCCCAGTGGTGCATCCTGCAGCTGGCCAGCGCCAAGGTCGGTGCCATCCTGGTCAACATCAACCCGGCCTACCGCGTGGGCGAGCTGGAATACGTGCTGCGCCAGTCCGGCTGCCGCTGGCTGGTGTGTGCCGATGCCTTCAAGACGTCCGACTACCACGCCATGGTCCAGGAACTGGCACCCGAACTGGCCAGCGCCATCCCGGGTGAAATGGTCAGTGAACGCCTGCCCGACCTGCGCGGTGTGGTCAGCCTGGCCGCCAACCCGCCGGCAGGCTTCCTGCCTTGGCAAGCGCTGGCCGAGCGGGCAGGGCAGACCTCCGTCGAGGCCTGCGCGGCGCGCCAGCAAAGCCTGCAGTTCGACCAGCCGGTGAACATCCAGTACACCTCCGGCACCACTGGCGCGCCGAAGGGCGCCACGCTCAGCCACTACAACATCCTCAACAACGGCTTCATGGTCGGCGAAAGCCTGGGCCTGACCGCACGTGACCGCATGGTGATCCCGGTGCCGCTGTACCACTGCTTCGGCATGGTCATGGCCAACCTCGGCTGCATCACTCATGGCAGCACCATGATCTACCCCAACGACGCCTTCGACGCCGAGCTCACCCTGCGCGCCGTGGCCGAAGAGCGCGCCAGCATCCTTTATGGTGTGCCGACCATGTTCATCGCCATGCTCGACCACCCCGCGCGTGCGCAAATGGACCTGTCGACCCTGCGCAGCGGCATCATGGCCGGCGCCACCTGCCCGATCGAGGTGATGCGCCGGGTCATCGACCAGATGCACATGGCCGAAGTGCAGATCGCCTACGGCATGACCGAAACCAGCCCGGTGTCGCTGCAGACCGGCCCGGACGACGGCCTGGAACTGCGCGTGACCACCGTGGGTCGCACCCAGCCGCAGCTGGAGAACAAGCTGGTGGACGCCGACGGCTGCATCGTCCCGCGCGGCGAGATCGGCGAGCTGTGCACCCGCGGCTACAGCGTGATGCTCGGCTACTGGGACAACCCCCAGGCCACGGCGGATGCCATCGACCCGGCCGGCTGGATGCACTCGGGCGACCTGGCGGTGATGGACGAGCACGGCTACGTACGTATTGTCGGGCGCAACAAGGACATGATCATTCGCGGCGGCGAGAACATCTACCCGCGTGAGCTGGAAGAGTTCTTCTACACCCACCCGGCGGTGGCCGATGCGCAGGTGATCGGCATTCCGTGCAGCCGTTATGGCGAGGAGATCGTCGCCTGGATCAAGCTGCACCCGGGGCACAGTGCCACGGTCGAGGAACTGCAGGGCTGGTGCAAGGCGCGCATTGCGCATTTCAAGGTGCCGCGGCACATCCGCTTCGTCGACGAGTACCCGATGACGGTGACTGGCAAGGTGCAGAAGTTCCGCATGCGGGAGATCAGTGTGGCGGAGATCTCGGCTGTATCTGCCGGTTGATCGGCCAGGTCCGCCGGCCCTTTCGCGGGTAAACCCGCTCCCACAGGTATTGCACAGCCTTCGAGGTTGGTGCTGTACCTGTGGGAGCGGGTTTACCCGCGAAGAGGCCGGCCCTGCCAGCACAGAATCCTGGTCTACCCTTAAGCCTCTACCGGTGGCTCCTGGTTGGGCGGGTCGCCCACCGTCGGCGGCACGGTCGGCTTGATCGGCAGCTCGTCCGGGGCTTCTTCCGGCACGGGCGGCGGCAGGCTGGGGTCGTCGATGTTGGGGTCGGGTGTCTCCGGTGGAATGGGAATGTTCATGGCCTGACCTCGCATGGGTAATTGAAGAGGTGCTGCAGGCTTCGACTCCTGGCAGCTGCCGTTCGCTCAATTTTATTGAACCCCACGCCTGTGCCCGGCTCTGAACCCTTACCGCTACCAGCCTGAGGGAGCAAGGTCCGATGTCACGAAACGAGCCCTTCGAAAGCGTGCCCATGGCCAACGATCACCCGGACCAGGCCATCAGCCTGTCCCAGGCGCTGCTGGCGCCACGCATCGTGATCGAAGACACCCAACCCGTGCTCGAAGCCGGTACCTTCGCCACCAAGGCCATCAGTGGCCAACCAGTGGCGGTCAGCAGCAAGGTCTACAGCGACGGCCACGACCGCCTGGCGGTGATGCTCAGCTGGCGCCAGGCCCACAGCCGGCGCTGGCATTGCGTGCCCATGCATTCGCCGGGCAACGACCTGTGGCTGGCCGAGTTCACTCCCACCGAGCTGGGCCCGCACCTGTTCAGCATCGAGGCCTGGATCGACCCGTTCGCCACCTATTGTCACGACCTGGAGAAGAAGTACCACGCCGGTGTCGAGGTCAGGCTGGAGCTGGAGGAAGGCCGGTTGATGCTGGGCAAGGGCATCGAGTTGTGCGACGGTGCCCTGCGCGAGGAACTTCAGGCCATCCAGCAGCGCCTTTCCACCCTGGATGCCGACGACCAGGTGGCGCTGTTTCTCGACCCGGCCACCGCGCGCCTGATGAGCGATGCCGAGCACCGCAGCTACCTGGCCCGCAGCCGTGAATTCCCCGTCGATGTCGACCGCCCGGCAGCGCAGTTCGCCAGCTGGTACGAGCTGTTCCCGCGCTCGATCACCGACAGCCCCGAGCGCCACGGCACCTTCAATGATGTGCACGAGCGCCTGCCGATGATCCGCGACATGGGCTTCGACGTGCTGTACTTCCCGCCCATTCATCCCATCGGCATGCAGCACCGCAAGGGCCGTAACAATGCCCTGAAAGCCGAGCCCGGCGATCCGGGCAGCCCGTATGCCATCGGCAGCCCGGAAGGCGGCCACGAGGCAATCCACCCGCAACTGGGCAGCCGCGACGACTTCCGTCGCCTGGTGGCCGCGGCGGCCGAACATGGCCTGGAAATCGCCCTCGACTTCGCCATCCAGTGCTCCCAGGATCACCCCTGGCTGAAGGAGCACCCTGGCTGGTTCAGCTGGCGCCCGGACGGCACCATCCGCTATGCCGAGAACCCGCCGAAGAAGTACCAGGACATCGTCAACGTCGATTTCTACGCACCCGACGCCGTGCCCTCGCTGTGGCTGGCCCTGCGTGACGTGGTGGTCGGCTGGGTCGAGGAAGGGGTGAAAACCTTCCGCGTCGACAACCCGCACACCAAGCCACTGCCGTTCTGGCAATGGCTGATCGCCAATGTGCGCAGCCAGCACCCCGAGGTGATTTTCCTTGCCGAGGCGTTTACCCGGCCGGCGATGATGGCGCGCCTGGGCAAGGTTGGTTATGCGCAAAGCTACACCTACTTCACCTGGCGCAATCACAAACAGGAGCTGCGCGAGTACTTCGAGCAGCTTAACCAGCCGCCGTGGAGACAGTGCTACCGGCCCAACTTCTTCGTCAATACGCCGGATATAAACCCGTACTTTCTGCACACCTCCGGCCGTGCCGGCTTCCTCATCCGCGCGGCGCTGGCCACCATGGGGTCGGGGCTGTGGGGCATGTACTCGGGCTTCGAGCTGTGCGAAGGCACGCCACTGCCGGGCAAGGAGGAGTACCTGGATTCGGAGAAGTACGAAATTCGCCCGCGCGATTTCAGCCAGCCCGGCAACATCATTGCCGAAATCGCCCAGCTCAACCGCATCCGCCGACAGAACCGCGCCTTGCAGACTCACCTGGGCGTGGCGTTCTTCAACTGCTGGAACGACAACATCCTGTACTTCGCCAAGCGCACGCCGGAGCGCGACAACTACATCCTGATCGCGGTGAGCCTCGATCCGCACAACGCCCAGGAGGCGCATTTCGAATTGCCGCTTTGGGAGCTGGGGCTGGACGACAACGCCGAAACCCAGGGTGAAGACCTGATGAACGGCCACCGTTGGTCGTGGTACGGCAAGACCCAATGGATGCGCATCGAGCCTTGGCATTTGCCGTTCGGCATCTGGCGCATCGAAAAGGCCCGTTAACAAGGTACACGCCATCCGCTGTGGGAGCGGGTTTACCCGCGAAGCAGGCGCCGCGGAGCATGGCACCGGCTTCGCCGGTGNNAAACCCGCTCCCACAGGGTTCGTGTCAAGTCAGTTGCTTGTGCATTGGGGCCAGAGCAACCTGGAATTGAAAGGAGTCGCATATGGCCAAGCGTTCCCGCCCGGCAGCCTTCATCGACGACCCGCTGTGGTACAAGGACGCCGTCATCTACCAGCTGCACATCAAGTCGTTCTTCGATTCGAACAACGATGGCATCGGCGATTTCGCCGGCCTGATCAGCAAGCTCGACTACATCGCCGAGCTGGGCGTCAACACCCTGTGGCTGCTGCCGTTCTATCCCTCGCCACGTCGCGACGACGGCTACGACATCGCCGAATACAAGGCCGTGCACCCCGACTACGGCAACCTCGCCGATGCCCGCCGCTTCATCGCCGAGGCGCACAAACGCGGCCTGCGGGTCATCACCGAGCTGGTCATCAACCACACCAGCGACCAGCACCCCTGGTTCCAGCGCGCCCGCCATGCCAAGCGCGGCAGCAAGGCGCGGGACTTCTACGTGTGGTCGGATGACGACCAGAAGTACGACGGCACGCGTATCATCTTCCTCGACACCGAGAAGTCCAACTGGACCTGGGACCCGGTCGCCGGCCAGTACTTCTGGCACCGCTTCTACTCGCACCAGCCCGACCTCAACTTCGACAACCCGCAAGTGCTCAAGGCCGTGATCGGGGTGATGCGCTTCTGGCTCGACCTGGGGGTCGATGGCCTGCGCCTGGACGCCATCCCCTACCTGATCGAGCGCGATGGCACCAACAACGAGAACCTCGCCGAAACCCACGACGTGCTCAAGGCGATCCGCGCCGAAATCGACGCCAATTACCCCGACCGCATGCTGCTGGCCGAGGCCAACCAATGGCCCGAGGACACCCGCCCGTACTTCGGCGAAGGCGAGGGTGACGAATGCCACATGGCTTTCCACTTCCCGTTGATGCCGCGCATGTACATGGCCCTGGCCATGGAGGACCGCTTCCCGATCACCGATATCCTGCGCCAGACCCCGGAAATCCCCGCCAACTGCCAATGGGCGATCTTCCTGCGCAACCACGATGAGCTGACCCTGGAAATGGTCACCGACCGCGAGCGCGACTACCTGTGGAACTACTACGCCGAAGACCGCCGCGCGCGCATCAACCTGGGCATCCGTCGGCGCCTGGCGCCGTTGCTGCAGCGTGACCGTCGGCGCATCGAACTGCTCACCAGCCTGCTGCTGTCGATGCCCGGCACCCCCACGCTGTACTACGGCGACGAACTGGGCATGGGCGACAACATCTACCTGGGCGACCGCGACGGCGTGCGCACGCCCATGCAATGGTCACCGGACCGCAACGGCGGTTTCTCCCGCGCCGACCCGCAGCGGCTGGTGCTGCCGCCGATCATGGACCCGCTGTACGGTTACCAGACCGTCAACGTCGAGGCCCAGGCCAACGACCCGCACTCATTGCTGAACTGGACCCGGCGCATGCTGGCGGTGCGCAAGCAGCAGAAGGCCTTCGGCCGCGGCAGCCTGCGCACCCTCACGCCGAACAACCGGCGCATCCTCGCCTACCTGCGCGAGTACACCGACGCCGAGGGCAACACCGAGGTCATCCTGTGCGTGGCCAACGTCTCCCGCGCCGCCCAGGCGGCTGAACTGGAATTGTCACATTACGCCGACAAAGTACCGGTGGAGATGCTCGGCGGCAGCGCCTTCCCGCCGATCGGCCAACTGCCGTTCCTGCTGACCTTGCCACCCTATGCCTTCTACTGGTTCCTGCTGGCGTCCCACGACCGCATGCCCAGCTGGCACATCCAGGCCACCGAGGGGTTACCCGAATTGACCACATTGGTACTGCGCAAACGCATGGAAGAACTGCTGGAAGCCCCCGCCAGCGATACCCTGCAAAGCGCCATCCTGCCGCAGTACCTGCCCAAGCGGCGCTGGTTCGCCGGCAAGGAAGGGCCGATCGACGCCGTGCGCCTGTGCTACGGCGTGCGCTTCGGCACGGCCACCACGCCGGTGTTGCTCGGTGAAATCGAAGTGCTCAGCGACGGTGTGGCCAACCGCTACCAACTGCCGTTCGGGTTGCTGCCCGAGGAACAGATCAACACCGCGCTGCCGCAACAGCTCGCCCTGGCGCGGGTACGCCGTACCCATCAGGTTGGCCTGATCACCGACGCCTTTGTTCTCGAGCCGTTCGTCCGCGCAGTGCTGCGTGCCTGTGAGGAGGGCATGCATCTGCCTTGTGGCAACGGCGAGGGCGAGCTGTGTTTCGAAAGCACGCAGCAGTTGGCGGACCTGGCGTTGAACGACGAAAGCAGCGTGCGCTACCTCAGCGCCGAGCAGTCCAACAGCTCGGTGGTGGTTGGCGACCATGTGGTGCTCAAGCTGATCCGCCGGGTCAGCCCGGGCGTGCACCCGGAGCTGGAAATGAGTGCCTACCTGACCGCCGCAGGCTTTGCCAATATTTCGCCGTTGCTGGCCTGGGTCAGCCGGGTGGACGAGCAGGGCGCGCCACACCTGCTGATGATCGCCCAGGGCTACCTGAGCAACCAGGGTGATGCCTGGGCCTGGACCCAGAACACCCTGGAGCGGGCCATCCGCGACCAGATGGAGCCCTCCAGCCTCGACGCCGAGGCACACACCGACGCATTGGCCGAACTCACCGGCTTTGCCGCCTTGCTCGGCCAACGCCTGGGCGAGATGCACCTGTTGCTGGCCGCACCGACCAATGACGAGGCCTTCCAGCCGCGCCCAAGCGATGCCGACGACAGCGAACGCTGGAGTACGCAGATCAGTGCCGAGCTTACCCATGCCCTCGACCTGCTGGCCCAGCACCGCGACAGCCTCGACAGCGACAGCCAGGCGCTGGTCGACGACTTGCAGCAACAGCGCGACGGCCTGGCCCAGCACATTGCCAACCTGGCCCGCCAGGCCCAGGGCGGCCTGCTGATGCGCGTGCACGGCGACCTGCACCTGGGCCAGGTGCTGGTGGTGCAGGGCGATGCCTACCTCATCGATTTCGAAGGTGAGCCGGCCCGGCCGCTGCAAGAGCGCCGGGCAAAACACAGCCCGTACAAGGATGTCAGCGGCGTGCTGCGATCCTTCGACTATGCTGCTGCCATGATCTTGCGCAATGCGTCTGCGGTCGACCTTTCCGGTCCGGCCCGCCAGGCCCGGCAACGTGTTGCCCGGCAGTACCTGCACCAGTCGCGGCATGCCTTTGTCGAAGCCTATGGCCTGGCCACTGCAGCCATGCCCCACGCCTGGCAGCAGGCCGAGGGCGAGCGTGCCGCACTGGAGCTGTTCTGCGTGGAGAAAGCCGCCTACGAAATCACATACGAAGCCGAGAACCGTCCGAGTTGGTTGGCCGTGCCCTTGCATGGCCTGCATGGACTGATCAGTACCTGGGGAGAGTCATAGATGAATGCAACCACGCGTGAAAACGGCGGCCTTCGGCAACGGGACCTGGACGCCCTGGCCCGCGCCGAGCACGCCGATCCATTTGCGGTACTAGGCCCCCACGGCGACGGTACGGGCGGGCAGGTGGTCCGCGTCTTCCTGCCCAATGCCCTGAATGTGCGCATGCTGGCCCGGCATGACGGGCGCATCCTCACCGAAATGGAGCAGGGCAGCCTGCCCGGTTTGTTCACCGCGCACCTCGATGAAGCACACCCGTACCTGCTGCAGATCGGCTGGGCCGGCGGCGAGCAGGTCACCGAAGACCCCTACAGCTTCGGCCCGCAACTGGGCGACATGGACCTGTACCTGTTCGCCGAAGGCAACCACCGCGACCTGTCGGGGCGCTTTGGTGCCCAGCCGATCCAGGTCGATGGTATCGACGGCGTGTGCTTTTCGGTGTGGGCGCCGAACGCGCGTCGGGTGTCGGTGGTGGGCGATTTCAACAACTGGGACGGCCGCCGCCACCCCATGCGCCTGCGCCATAGCGCCGGGGTGTGGGAGTTGTTCGTGCCGCGCCTGGGCGTGGGCGAAACCTACAAGTTCGAAGTGCTGGGCAAGGACGGCATACTGCCCCTGAAAGCCGACCCGCTGGCGCGCGCCACCGAACTGCCGCCGAGCACCGCCTCCAAGGTTGCCGGGGCGCTCAGCCACGGTTGGCAAGACCACGACTGGATGGCGCAACGCGCGCAGCGCCATGCCTACAACGCGCCGCTGTCGATCTACGAGCTGCACCCCGGTTCCTGGCGCTGCGAGCTGGATGAGGCGGGCGAAGTCGGGCGCTATTACAACTGGCGCGAGCTGGCCGAGCGCCTGGTGCCGTACGTTCAGGAGCTGGGCTTCACCCACATCGAACTGCTGCCGATCATGGAGCACCCGTTCGGCGGCTCCTGGGGTTACCAGCCGCTGTCGCTGTTCGCGCCCACCTCGCGCTACGGCAGTGCCGAGGAC
This sequence comes from Pseudomonas sp. SF2, assembly GCF_036858055.1. Classification (NCBI taxonomy): domain Bacteria; kingdom Pseudomonadati; phylum Pseudomonadota; class Gammaproteobacteria; order Pseudomonadales; family Pseudomonadaceae; genus Pseudomonas; species Pseudomonas sp. SF2. The sequence goes on from NZ_JAMBDI010000010.1 coordinate 55,373, forward strand.
TTCGCCGCCTTCGTCGACGCCTGCCACCAGGGCGGCATTGGCGTGCTGCTCGACTGGGTGCCGGCGCATTTCCCCACTGACGAACACGGCCTGGCGCGTTTCGACGGCACCGCCCTGTACGAATACGACAACCCCCTGGAGGGCTACCACCAGGACTGGAACACGCTGATCTACAACCTTGGCCGCAACGAAGTGCGCGGCTTCATGATGGCCTCGGCGCTGCACTGGCTGAAGCACTTCCACATCGATGGCCTGCGTGTCGATGCGGTGGCCTCGATGCTGTACCGCGACTATTCACGCAAAGCCGGCGAATGGGTGCCCAACCGCCACGGCGGGCGCGAGAACCTGGAGGCCATCGACTTCATCCGCCACCTCAACGGCGTGGCGGCCCACGAGGCCCCGGGCGCGCTGATCATCGCCGAGGAGTCCACCGCCTGGCCCGGCGTCAGCCAGCCGACCCAGCAGGGCGGCCTGGGCTTTGCCTACAAGTGGAACATGGGCTGGATGCATGACACCTTGCATTACATCCAGAACGACCCGGTGCACCGTACCTACCACCACAACGAGATGAGCTTCGGGCTGATCTATGCCTATTCCGAGCACTTCATCCTGCCCATCTCCCACGACGAAGTGGTGCACGGCAAGCACTCGCTGATCGACAAGATGCCCGGCGACCGCTGGCAGAAATTCGCCAACCTGCGTGCCTACCTCACCTTCATGTGGGCGCATCCGGGCAAGAAGCTGCTGTTCATGGGCTGCGAGTTCGGCCAGTGGCGTGAGTGGGACCACGATGGCGAGCTGGACTGGTACCTGCTGCAGTACCCTGAGCACCAGGGGGTACAGCGCCTGGTGGGCGACCTCAACCGCCTGTATCGCGAAGTGCCGGCGCTGCACGAGCAGGATTGCCAGCCGCAGGGTTTCCAGTGGTTGATTGGTGACGATGCGCAGAACAGCGTGTATGCCTGGCTGCGCTGGAGCAGCAATGGCGAGCCGGTGCTGGTGGTGGCCAACTTTACGCCGGTGCCGCGCGAGGGCTATCGCATTGGCGTGCCGTTCGGCGAGCGCTGGCAGGAGCTGTTGAACAGCGATGCAGAGCTGTATGCCGGGTCCAATGTCGGCAACCTGGGGGTGGTGGAGAGTGACGAGATAGCCAGCCATGGGCAGCCGCAGTCGCTGGCCCTGAACCTGCCGCCACTTGGGGTTCTGATAATGAAACCAGCCTGATGTGTTGCCAGTACTGGCCTCTTCGCGGGTAAACCCGCTCCCACAGGAATTGCACAAGCTTCAGACCCTGTGCGGTCCTTGTGGGAGCGGGTTCACCCGCGAAAGGGCCGAACCTGCCTACCACCGCATCCGCACCCCAAGGCTGCCAATCAACCCGTTCAGGTCATTGTCGTCCACGTCACTGCTGTAATCGGCACTGACAAACAGCGCCACCGTGGGCGTCACCCGCGCCACCAGCCCCAACCCCAGTTCCACCGTGGTCGAGTAGCGCGAGCTGGAGATCTTGTCGACCTGGTCCAGCTTCACCTCCTCGGCATTGCTGAAGTCATACCACACGTTGGTCCGTACATAGGGCTCGATCGGCATGCCGCGTACCTCATAGCGTCCGGACAGCCTGGCACCCACCCGGCCGCTCCAGCTCGGCTGGCTGTCGAAGGCCTGCAAGGTCTCTTCCTGCGCCCGGCTGCCGGGGAAGAACTGCTGGTTGATCAACTGCGCCTGCGGCTCGATCACCCAGCCGCCCCCCAGGCCGATGGGGATGCCCCCCTCCAGCGAGAAGGACACCGCGTGGCCGCTGTCGTCCAGCCGCTGGCCGTTCTCGCCACGGCCATTGACGTCGATGCGCGAGCCCATGGCCACGGCATCCAGGTGCCAGCCCTGCTCATGGGTCATGCTCCAGTACACCCCCAGGCTTTCCCCGCTCAGGTTCACCGCGTTGCGCTGCTTGTCGCCCAGCAGCCGGCGCGTGCCGTTGAAGTTGGTCTGCAGGTTGTTGTGCCCGACGAAAATCCCCGCGCGGTGCACATTGCCCGCTGCAGTTTCACGCACAAACAGGTCCGGGCCGATCATCAGTTGCTGGCTGGGTGCCTCCAGCTGGTCTGGTGGTTGCGCACCCTTGCCTGGCGCGATCGGAAAGAACTGCGCCCACTGGCTGGCGACAAGGTCCGGTGCAGCCTGCCCATGGCGCTCGCTCATCTTCTGCGAAAACGCAGTCAAGGTACCGATACTCAAGCCACTGGCGCTGATCGGGTCGAGCGACAACTGTGGTACTGCCGGTTGTTGCAGGAAGCCGGGCGAGGCCGGGTCGTCCTGCAATTCATACGCGATAGTTTCCACCGGGGTTGCCAGAAGCAGCGACGTGGAAACCGCGTAGAAAATGCTGTCGAAGCGCAAGGGATTCGAGGTGCTTTTCATGGCGGATCTCCTTTGTTTTTGTGTTACAGCCCTAGGACCTGGCCTGTTGTCACGAGCTGTACGGCAAAAACAGTGGGCGACCCAAACCAGCACGCCCGGCTTTCGCCAGCGCGCACGAAGGCGCGAGCTAGAGGCCCGGCGCGAGATCATTACTGCTTGATATGTTCAGCTAAGGAGAGGGCGCCGCTTGCGTCAAGAAAGCGTGAAGGAAGTGTTCATGTTCCGTGGCGTGGCTCAACCAATTGATTTTCCTGGTAAAACAGAGGGCTATAGCGGGGTTCGCTATTTGCCGTGTGGTGACTATGAAAAATGATTGCTAGAGCCTGACCTCGACCGCCAACGGAAGGTGGTCCGACAGGTGCGACCAAGGTTTGTGCCCCAGAATCCGCGGCCCATGGCTTTCGGCGTTGCGCAGGTAGACGCGGTCCAGGCGCAGCAGCGGCAGGCGCGCAGGGTAGGTGCGGGCCAGGTGGCCATGGTGGCGCTCGAAGGCCTCGTGCAGGTCATGCTGCAGGCCCAGGGTGCGGTTGCCGTGGGATTTCCAGTCGTTGAAATCGCCGGCGATGATCACCGGGGCATCGGCGGGCAAGGACTCGAGCAGCTTGCGCAGCAGTTGCAGCTGCTTCTGGCGGTGGCTTTCCAGTAACGACAGGTGCACGCAGATGGCATGTACCTGGCGCTGGCCGGGGACGTCGAGGATGCAGTGCAGCAGGCCACGACGTTCGGGGCCGGTGATCGACACGTCGAGGTTGCGGTGTTCGATGATCGGGTATCTGGACAGCAGCGCGTTGCCGTGGTGGCCGTCGGGGTAGACCGCGTTGCGGCCGTAGGCGAAGTCGCTCCACATGCTGTCGGCGAGGAACTCGTACTGCGAGGTCTGCGGCCAGCCGGGGTAGCGCGCGGCGTGGCGGTCGTGGCTGCCGAGCACCTCCTGGAGGAAGACGATGTCGGCCTGGGTGCTGCGCACCGCCTCGCGCAGTTCCGGCAGGATGAAGCGCCGGTTGAAGGCGGTGAAGCCCTTGTGGGTATTCACCGTCAGCACCCGCAGCCGCTTCACGGCCGGGGCCTGGTTGTCGCTGGCGAAACCTTTACTGCCGGCTTCGGGGTTCACGGTTACTCCTCGGTCAACGGGTTTGCGCCGCTCCTGCAAAAGGGACACATACCCGCGGTTCAGGTTCACTCCTCATCACGCTGCAACACCATCAGCAGCAACGACCGCCCCTTGACCTCGAAGGTGCTGTCGAACTGCAGATGCTGCCCCTTGCGCAGCTCCGGCCGGTCGGTGTCGACCAGGCAACTCCAGTAATCCCCATCGGGTACCGTCGGCAACTCGAACGGTACGATGTCATGGTGGGCATTGACGATCAGCAGCACGGTGGCCTCGGCGCCTGGCCGGGCAATGCCACTGACCTGCGCGCGGCCATCGATCAACATGCCCAGGCATCGCCCGTGCGGGTCTTCCCATTGCTCCACGCTCATCTCGTTGCCATCCGGTGCCAGCCAGGTCACGTCCTTGACCCCGATTGCCTCATTGTAGTCGCCCACCAGAAAGCGCGAGCGGCGCAGTATCGGGTAGGCCAGGCGCAGGCGAGTCAGGCGTTTGACGAAGGCCAGCAGCTCTTCACCCTCCTGGTCCAGGTCCCAGTTCACCCAGCCGATCTCGCTGTCCTGGCAATAGGCATTGTTGTTGCCGTGCTGGGTGCGGCTGAACTCGTCACCGGCGACGATCATCGGCGTGCCCTGGGCCAGCAGCAGGGTAGCGAAGAAGTTGCGCATCTGGCGCATGCGCAGGGCATTCACGCCCGGGTCGTCGGTTGGCCCCTCGACACCGCAGTTCCACGACAGGTTGTTGTCGGTGCCGTCCTGGTTGCTCTCGTCGTTGTCTTCGTTGTGCTTGTGGTTGTAGGACACCAGGTCGCGCAAGGTGAAACCGTCGTGGGCGGTGACGAAATTGACCGAGGCATAGGGGCGCCGGCCACGGTTGTTGAACATGTCCCCCGAGGCGGTCATGCGCGAGGCAAAGTCGGCCAGTTGGCCTTCGTCACCTTTCCAGAAGGCGCGCACGGTGTCGCGGAAGCGGTCGTTCCACTCTGCCCAGCCCGGGGCGAAGTTGCCCACCTGGTAGCCGCCCGGGCCGCAGTCCCAGGGCTCGGCGATCAGTTTCACCTGGCTCAGCATAGGGTCCTGGCGGCAGGCGACGAGGAAACCGTGGCGTTCGCTATAGCCGTCGTGGTAGCGGCCAAGAATGGTCGCCAGGTCGAAGCGGAAGCCGTCCACGTGCATTTCGCCGGCCCAATAGCGCAGCGAGTCGGTGACCAGCTGCAGCACGCAGGGGTGGCTCAGGTCCAGGGTGTTGCCGGTGCCGGAATCGTTGATGTAATAGCGCTTGTCGTCCGGCATCAGGCGGTAGTACGAGGCGTTGTCGATGCCGCGCATCGACAGCGTTGGCCCGCGCTCGTTGCCTTCGGCGGTGTGGTTGTAGACCACGTCGAGGATTACCTCCAGCCCGGCGTCGTGCAGGTGCGCGACCATTTCCTTGAACTCGGCGATCTTGCCGCTGGCCAGGTAGCGCGGGTGGGGGGCGAAGAAGGCGATGCTGTTGTAGCCCCAGTAGTTGTTCAGGCCCTTGTCCAGCAGGTGCTGGTCGTTGACGAAGGCGTGAACCGGCAGCAGCTCGATGCTGGAAACGCCCAGCTCCTTGATGTGCCTGAGCAGCTCGTCATTGGCCAGGCCGGCGAAGGTGCCGCGCAGGTTTTCCGGTACTGCCGGGTGGCACATGCTGATGCCACGGGTGTGCGCCTCGTAGATGATCGTGCGTTCCCAGGGGATCAGCACGCGCTGGTCGCGGCCCCAGGTGAAGGCAGGGTCGATCACCTTGCACTTAGGCACGAAGGGCGCGCTGTCGCGTTCGTCGAACGACAGGTCGCCGTCGGGGTGGCCGATGGTGTAGCCGAACAGTGCTTCGGACCATTGCAGGCTGCCGACCAGTTGCTTGGCATACGGGTCGATCAGCAGTTTGTTGGGGTTGAAGCGGTGGCCGTTCTCTGGCTCGTAGGGGCCGTGCACGCGGTAGCCATAGATCAGCCCGGGGTGCGCGTCGGGCAGGTAGCCGTGGTAGATCTCGTCGGTGTATTCGGGCAGCTCGATGCGCTCGATTTCGTGTTCGCCAGTGGAGTCGAACAGGCACAGCTCGACCTTGGTGGCGTTGGCCGAGAACAGGGCAAAGTTGACCCCCAGGCCATCCCAGGTGGCACCGAGGGGGAAGGGCAGGCCTTCACGGATGCGCGATGGGGCGACCGAGCGGGTTTTCTTCGGGGTGCGGGGGCTCATGGCGGTCCTCTATGGCCGTGGTGGAGGGGGAGCTGTGCAGTCCTGCACCGGCCTCTTCGCGGGCTTGCCCGCTCCCACAGGTACGGCGCCACACTCAGGCCTGGCGCCTACCTGTGGGAGCGGGCAAGCCCGCGAAGAGGCCGGTACAGGCTTAACCGGCAGCCGGCTTTTTCACCGCCCGGGGCTTCTTCACCGCTACGGCTTTCTCAACCGGCTCAGCCGCTACCTTGGGCTTGGCCGGCGCCCGCTTGCGCGGCGCCGCCTTGGGGGCCAGTGCCTCGGCTTCGGCCAGCTTGCGGGCCATGTCCCAATGGCGGTCTTCCTGGCCGGCAGGCTTACCCTCGGATTCCCAGATCTGGTAGGCAAATTCGCGGATACGTTTTTCATCAACACTCATCATGACGCTCCTGATGCTCAAGATTGTTGTATCAGCAGGTTGACCGGAAACTCCGCCAGCACGGCGCTCAACAGCAGCTCCCTGGAAGAGCTGACCGCAGCACTGGGGAAAAGTCCCGTCGAGTTGGCAGGCGACAAGGCAAACGGCAGGCTTACTCGGGTATCGTCCCAGTTCTGTGCCGGGATCAGGGGTATCGGTGCACCCGCCAGCAGGGTACTGGCCAGGCGTGGCGCGATGATGACGGCTCGCTCGCCTTCGCCCAGGCGGGCAAAGGCCACCACCTTGTCGGCATGCCGGCCGTGCACGCTCAGCGGCAGGTAGGCACCCTGGCGGAACAACTCGGCGTGGGCCTGGCGGCAGTCCAGCACCCGGGCGATCAGCGCCTGTTTGAGGCGGCCGTCGCGCCAGTGCGCCAGCAGTTCGGCTACAGGTGTTGCATCGTCCAGGGTGCGACGCCTGCAAGCGTAGTCCACGGCGCGGCGGTTGTCCGGGTCGACCAGGCTGAAGTCCCAGTATTCGGTGCCCTGGTACAGGTCAGGTACGCCCGGCGTGGTCATGCGCAGCAGGGCCTGGACCAGGCCGTTGAGGGCACCGGGGCAGGCCAGCAGGTATGCGGCATCGGCCAGGGATTTGCGCAGCTGCTGGTTCTCGCTGTCCAGCAGCAGGCCGTCGATGTAGCGGGCGCAGGCGCCTTCGTAGGCCTCGTTCGGCGCGCTCCAGCTGCTGCGCAGCTTGGCCTCGCGCAGGGCCTTCTGCTGCCACTGGCGAATGCGTTCGGCGTACTGGCGCAGGGCGTTGTCCTCGTGCAGGTCGAGGTCCAGTGGCCAGCTGCCCAGCAAGGTCTGCAGCAGCATCAGCTCATCGCCGGGGCTGGGCGCCAGGCCGTCGTCCAGTTGCGTGCGCAACGGTGTCGCCAGTTCGCGCCAGTGTTCCATTCGGCTGGCCAGCCACGGGCCGCGCTCACTGAGCACGGCCAGGCGCGCGCGGGTGTCTTCGCCGCGCTTGTGGTCATGGGTGGCGCTGGCCAACAGGTTGTCGGGGAAGTCGCGCAGGCGTCGCTGGGCCTCGTTGTGGAAGTGTTCGAGCGGGGCGCTGAAGCGCTCGGCGTCGAAGCCCACGTCGTTGCGCGACAGCAGCCGTGCGCTGCGGTAGAAGGCGGTGTCTTCCACGGCCTTGGCGGCGCTGGGCGCGGTCAGTTGCTGGAAGCGCACGCAGGCGTGGCGCAGTTGCTTGCGTGCCCGGCCCGCTGGCAGGTTGCGCCAGGCTTGCCCGCCCAGCCATTGTTCAAGGTGCTCAAGCAGCGGCCAGTCGGCTTCGCCGAGGTCCTGGCGGGCATTGGCCAGGGCCTGCTGGAAAAACCCTTCGTCTTCTGCCGGGCGCCCGCAGGCATTGAAGTAGGTGCGGTACACCGGGTAATGCGCCACCAGCGCCTGCAAGGCGCGACGGATAGCGCCCAGGGTCAGGTCGCGGGTCATCAGGTCGTTGCGCGCTACCTGCAACAGCGCCTGGGCCACCGACTCGCAGTCGCCGGCCAGGCTGGCATTGAGCACCAGGTGGCGAGCCTGGCGCACCTCCTCGGGGAAGTCCGGGCGTTCGCTTGCATTGGCCCACAGCTCGGTCAGCGCTGCTTCACCCGCCGGGTCGTGCTGCAACAGCGAGACCTGGTTCATGAACTCATAGCCGGTAGTGCCATCGGTAAGCCAGTCGCGGTGCAGGTGCTCGTTGGCGCCGAGGATCTTCTCCACGTAAATGGGGAAATGCTCCAGGGCTGCATGCAACGGCCGCCGCGCCAGCAGGCCATCGACCCGCCGGCGCAGCTTGCGGCAGTAACCGCGCGGGTCGGCCAGGCCGTCGATATGGTCGATGCGCAGGCCGTCCACAAGGCCACGTTCGATCAGCTCGAACAGCTTGGCGTGGGTGGCTTCGAACACCACGGCGCGTTCAACCCGCAGGCCGCCCAGTTCGTTGATGTCGAAGAAGCGCCGCCAATTGATGTCGTCGGCGGCGGTGCGCCAGCTGGCCAGACGGTAGGTCTGGCGTTCCAGCAGCAGGTGCAGGCGCTTGAAGCCATTCTCGCTACGGCTGTCGAACGCCACCAGGGCCGACGCAAGGTCGACGCCTGCGCCTGCCAGGCGCGCCAGTTCGGCTTGCAGCGGCAGGGCGTCGGCCAGCGGCGTGGCCGATGCGTTCAACGCAGTGAAGCGTTCGGCCAGGGCCTTGAGCGCCGGTTCCGGGCTGAGGGCGAGAATCCAGCCATAGTCGACCGGGCAGATCGGGAAGCGGTGTTGGTAATGGGCGATTTGCAGCTGCCCATGGTGCTTGTCGAACTCAAGCGGTATCTCGCCATTTTTCAGCGCCACGCCATAGTCGCAGGCGAGGAACGGCAACAGCAGCTGGCCGGCCAGCAGCGGGTCGCTGGAGTGCCACTGGATGTCGAAGAATTCCGCATACGGGCTGCGTCGGCCCCAGGCCAGCAGGCTCTGCCACCAGGGGTTGTCGGCACCGCCCACGGCCATGTGGTTGGACACCGTATCGAGGATCAGCCCCATGCCGTGCTGGCGCAGGGCCGCGACCAGCCGTTGCAGCGCCGCCTCGCCGCCCAGTTCGGGGTTGACGCAGGTCGGGTCGACCACATCGTAGCCGTGGCGTGAGCCGGCGCGGGCCTTGAGGATAGGCGACGCATACAGGTGGCTGATGCCCAACTGGGCGAAGTACGGCACCAGCGGCACCGCGTGATCGAGGGTGAAGTCACTGTGAAATTGCAGGCGCAGGGTCGCGGTCAGCGCTTTCATCGGTCACGCTCCCAGGCCTGTTCGCGGGCCTGGGCCAGCAGTTCCAGGCGCCTTGCTGCGTCTTCGTCGTCGAGCAGCTCACGTACCGGCCGGGCAAAGCGTCGGCGCCAGTTGGGGTGGCCGGCGGTGGTGCCCGGCAGGTTGGGTTGTTCGTCGCAGCCTAGCAGGTCTTCCAGCGGCACCAGTACCAACGGTGCGCGGGTGTGGCCGACGTAGCGGATGGCCGCATCGATCAGCGCGTCGTTGTCCGGCAGCGAGCCGTAGTTGGCCTCCAGGGTACGGCGCAGGCCGTCGTGCTCCTTTTGCCGTTCGTGGCGCCAGTGCAGTTCGGTGGCGGCGTCGATCAGTTGCAGGCGGTGGTTCCAGTCGATGTCGCGGTTTTCCAGCCAGCCGGCCAGCGGCGCAAGATCGTGGGTGCCGGTGGTGGCCAGGGCGTTGTCCGGCCAGTCGAGAATCGGCTTGAAATGGCCGGGCTGGGTCTGCTCGAAGGGCAGCACGCGCATGCCCAGTACGGCCTTGGCCGCCAGTTGCTCGCGCAGGCCGTCAGGCACGGTGCCCAGGTCTTCGCCGAGGATGATCGCCTGGTGGCGCACCGACTCCAGCGCCAGCAGGCGCAGCAGGTCGTCCAGCGGATAGTTGAGGTAGGCACCTTCGCTGGGCTTGCTCCCCTGCGGTATCAGCCACAACCGGCGCAGGCCCATGACATGGTCGATGCGCAGGCCGCCGGCGTGGGCGAGATTGGCTCGCAGCATTTCGATGAAGGCGCGGTAACCGTTACGTTTGAGGCCTTCGGGCGAGAAGGCGCAGATGCCCCAGTCCTGGCCGGCACGGTTGAGGATGTCAGGCGGTGCGCCCACTTTCAGGCCTGCCAGCAGCTCGTCCTGGCGGCTCCAGGCCTGGCTGCCGGCACCGTCGGCGCCCACCGCCAGGTCAGCGATCAGGCCGACCGCCATGCCGTTGCCGCGTGCCGCTTCCTGGGCGCGTTGCAGGCCTCGTTCGGTCAGCCATTGGCAGAAGGCATGGAACTCGACCTTGGCCGGGTAGGCTTTGGCGAAGGCCTCCACTTCCGGGTGGTAAGGGTCGTGCCAGGCCTTGGGCCAGTTGCGCCAGTCGGCGCCCAGGCCATGCTCTACGGCCTGCGCCTGCAGCACCTCGAAGCGGCAGTGGTGCTCCAGGGCCTGGCCACCGGCTTCGCGGAAGCTGTCGAAGTCCGTGCGCAGCGGGTGCTCGCCCTGGCTGAAGCCCAGGTACAGGGCTTCGAGCAGGCGCAGGCGGGCACCGGCGGCACGCGGCCAGTCGACCAGCGGGGCTTGTTCCAGGTCCTCCAGCTGTTGCTCCAGGCCGCAAGCTTCGATGGCCACGCGCACAGCCCGCTCGCCCAGCAGCGCGGCCGGGCTGGCGTACAGGGTATTGAGCAGCAGGCGGCTGGAGGGCGAGTAGGGGCTGTAGTGCGTCTGGTCGATGGCCGACAGGGCGTGGATCGGGCTGATCGCCAGGGCATCGGCACCGCGCTCGGCGGCCGCTCGGGCCAGTTGTTCCAGGGCCAGGCAGTCGCCGTAGCCGCCATCGCCGGGGCGGCGCAAGCTGTACAGCTGCACCGCCAGGCCCCAGCAGCGCGGTGGCGGCTGCGGCACACGGTCTTCAAGGCTGTGGCAGCGTGGCGGGGCCACGGCCACGGTGAAGCGGCGGCTGTCGATTTCCACCTGGTGGTAGCCGATGGGCAGTTCACCAGGCAGGCGAGCCTGGTCGTCGAGGCATAGGGTGAGTGAGGCGTGGTCTTCGAGGGTGCAGTGCGCGACGCTGGCGGCGCTGAAGTAGCGCGCCAGTGGCAGTGGCTGGCCGAGGTCGGCGGTCAGCAGCGGCGGCAGGTGCTCACTGTCTTCGGCAGCGTCGACGGCGCGCAGGCTGGCGGCAATGGCGGCGTCATCGGCGGCCGGGTGGCCAAGGCCTGCAAGGATGTTGCGCAGCACCTCGTCGCTGACACGCTGGGGCCGGGCGTTGGCGTCGATCCAGTCGCGGCTCAGCCCGACGCGGGTCGCCAGACGGTGCAGGGCGGTTTCGCTCATGGGCGCTCCTGGGCAGGTGGAAGCAGGCTGACCACGCAGCTGTACGCGGCCAGATGAGTATCGGGGTGCCGGGCGTCGCTGCTGTCGAACAGCCGGGTGGCTGGTGCGGGCAACTCGACCGCCTGTGGGCTGGCGTCCAGGTTCAGGTCAATGCGCAGGGTGTTGCCATCGCCCAGGCGCCAGCGTGCGGTCAGTGCCTTGTCGCCGAGCACCTCGGCACCTAGCGCGCGGCTGCCAGGCAGGTGGGGGATCACATGGCGGCGGCGCAAGTCGAGCAACTGCTGGTACAGGCCGTGCCAGCCGGCGATCACTTCCCAGGCCTGCGGGCGGGATGCCTCGAAGGTCTGTTCGGCGTTGGGGTCGGGGATGCGTTGGCGCTGCTCGGGGTCGGCGAAAGCGGCGAAATGGGCGAACTCGCCGCGCCGGCCTTCACGCACGGCGTCAGCCAGCTGGTCATGGAAGTCAGTGAAGAACAGGAACGGCCGGCAGCTGCCGTCTTCGTCGCCCATGAACAGCAGTGGGATCATCGGCGCCAGCAGCAACAGGCCGGTGGCCGCCCGCAGCGCCGGCGGCGGGCACAGGCGGGTCAGGCGCTCGCCGAGGGCGCGGTTGCCGACCTGGTCGTGGTTCTGCAGGAACAGCACGAAGGCGCTGGGCGGCAGGTGCCCGCTGGGCTCGCCGCGGGGCGTGCCATGGCGGTTGGCCTGGCCCTGGAACACGAAGCCTTCGCCAAGGCAGCGGGCCAACTGGTCGATGGGGCGCTGCTGGTAGTCGGCGTAGTAGCCTTCGGTTTCGCCGGTCAGCAGCACGTGCAGGGCATTGTGGCCGTCGTCGTTCCACTGGGCGTCGAAGCCTTGTTCCAGCAGGAAGGCCTGGTTGTGCTCGTTCTCCAGTACCAGCCACACCTGGCGGCCCGGCTCCACTGCCGCGCGTACCCTTTGTGCCAGCTCGATCAGGAAGTCGGGCTGGTCGATGGCGTGCACGGCGTCCAGGCGCAGGCCATCGAAGCGGTAGTCGCACAGCCACATCAGGGCATTCTGGATGAAGTACTCGCGCACCTGCGGGCGACGGAAGTCGATGGCTGCGCCCCAAGGCGTCTGCCGGTCGTCGCGGAAGAACGGGCTGGCGTACCGGTGCAGGTAATTGCCGTCGGGGCCGAAATGGTTGTACACCACATCGACCAGCACCATCAGCCCCAGGCCATGGGCCTGGTCGACCAGCTCACACAATTGCTCTGGGCTGCCATAGGTGTTTTGCGGCGCATAGGGCAGCACGCCGTCGTAGCCCCAGTTGCGCTCGCCGGGGAACTGCCCCAGCGGCATCAGTTCGATGGCGCTGATGCCCAGCTCGGCCAGGCGAGGCAGTTGCCGGGCGACCCCGACGTAGCCGTCGAGCAAGCCGACATGCAGCTCCTGGATGACCGCCTCGTGCCAGGGCCGGCCTTGCCAGGGGTGTTGCCAGGCATAGCCGGCCACATCCACCACCTGGCTTGGGCCCTGTACGCCCTCAGGCTGGTAGCGCGAGGCCGGGTCGGCCACCTGCAGTGCACCGTCGATACGGTAGTGGTAACGGTCCCCGGCCCGGCACGGGGCCACGCCGGTGTACCAGCCATCATCATCGGGCAACAGCTCGATGGCCGGCTGTTGCTCCAGTTCCACGCTCACGCTGCGCGCATCCGGGGCCCAGAGGGCGAAGCGCGCCGACGTGGCGTCCAGCAGGTGTGCGCCATGCCTGTGCATCTTCTGCTCCCCGCTCAGTAGTGGCTGTGCTGCGCCTGCTTGACCAGGTCTTCGTACAGGCGTGCGTAGGGTTCCACGGCCTGGCACCAGTTGAACGGTTGGGTCATCGACAGGCAGCGCATGGCATTCAGCAGGTCCTTCTTGCCGTAGACATAGAAGGCCCGGCTGAGGGCCTGGCGATAGCTCTCGACAGTGGACTCATTGAACAGGAAACCGGTGACACCGGACTCGATGGTGTCGGCCAGGCCGCCGGTGTTGCGCGCCACCGGCAACGAACCGAAGCGCTGCGCATACATCTGGCTGAGGCCGCACGGCTCGTAGCGTGACGGCATCAGCAGGAAGTCGCTGCCGGCGAACATGCGCCGGGCGTCGGTTTCGTTGAAGCCGATGCGCACGCCGATGCGGCCCGGGTGGCGTAGCGCCAGCTCGCGCATGGCCTGTTCTTCTTCGGGCTCGCCACGGCCGATGATCGCGATCTGCCCACCTTGCTCGACGATGTAGTCGGCGACACCGAGGGTAAGGTCCAGGCCTTTCTGGTAGACCAGGCGCGAAACCACGGCGAACAGCGGGCCTTCGGAGGGCTGCAGTTTGAACAGCTCGCGCACTGCCTGGGCATTGCGCGCCTTGCCTTCCCAGTCATTGATGCTGAAGTTGTGCTGCAGGTGCTTGTCGGTAGCCGAGTCCCAGCTTTCGTCGATGCCGTTGGGAATGCCGCCGAGCAGGCCTTGCTGCGCCTTGCTGGCGAGGAAGCCGTCCAGGCCGCAGCCGAATTCCGGGGTGGTGATTTCCCGGGCATAGGTGGCGCTGACCGTGGTGATGTGGCTGGAATAGGCCAGGCCGGCCTTGAGGAACGACAGCTTGCCGTAGAACTCCATGCCTTCCTGCTGCATGGCATGTTCGGGGATTGCCAGCTCCGGGCTGCAGCCGCGGCTGTACACGCCCTGGTAGGCCAGGTTGTGGATGGTGAACAGGGTGGGCGTGCTCAGCCCGCGCCAGTGCATGTAGGCCGGCGCCAGGCCGGCGGGCCAGTCGTGGGCGTGCACCACTTCGGGCTTCCAGTGGATCCTGCCTTCGCCGGCGGCGATTTCGGCGGCGGCCAGGCCCAGGCGGGCGAAGCGGATGTGGTTGTCGGGCCAGTCGCGGCCGTTGTTGGCGCCATAGGGGGTGCCGTCGCGCTGATACAGTTCGGGGCAGATCAGCACATAGATGACCAGGCCGTCGGCCATGTCCATGCGCCCGATCTTGCACGGCGGCAGGGCGGCGTGGCCGCCCAGTTCACCGACGATATGGATGGGGTTGTCGCTTTCCATCACCTGGCGGTAGCCGGGGATCAGCACCCGCACATCGTGCAGGTGCGCCAGGGCGCGGGGCAGGGCGGCGGACACGTCGCCCAGGCCGCCGGTCTTCACCAGGTCGGCGATTTCCGAGGTCACGAACAATATCTTGCGCTTGTTGCGGTTGTGCTGGCGCTGGGCGCCGGGTGCCTTGCCTGTCGCGGCGAAGTCCGGGGTGAGCGGTTCGCGGTTGTCCGGGTTGAATGAATCTACGTGAGGCTCGACAGCGGCACTGATCATACTTCTCTCCGTCCCTATGCTTGGCCGGGTGCTGGCACCCGTGGCGATGTTTCGTGTTGGTTCTCTCTGTTTCTGGTTTCTGCGTAGTGCGTTCCATGCCCCAGGTTCGTGCGCGCAGGCACAGCGCGATCGGCATTCCCGCCGAAGGCGATTGGGCTGGTGGGGTGTGTGGGCCGAGGCTGGGAAGTCCCTTTGCGTTTGGCCTACTTAGTTCCTGACCTGCCCGCGTTCCGTAAAGTTCGACTTTTTTTCGTCACTCTTCCGTTGAGCAAATGGCGGGCCGAAACCCGAGTGTAGGAGAGAAAGAGATAAAAATGTGACCCGCTGGTCACCATTGTCGTGCCGCGGAGTAGACGCAAACGTTGGCGGTTGTGACTGGATGTGAATGCAGGGGATGGAGCGGTTGATGAAGGGGCAGGCGGGCTGCCCCATTACGGATAGCTGCGCACCTTTTTGGTGCGCTGGAGGGGTGTCAGAGTCATTGCCTTCCAAGAGAATGGTGCATTTCGGAATCCGAGTGATTTCAGGAGAAATGAAAGTGGCTGTTTCGCGAACTTTTTAGTAACTGTTTTTATTATTTTCCTGGCTTGAATTTTTGGTGATTCAGTGATCGGCCTCGCGCGCGCAAAATTTTGTAAGTTGATGCGTTAAGAAATTTCCTACGAAATCGTCAATGCATGAAACCCATCGTTCCTGTCATGGCGGGGCGGTACGGTTTAAGTTGCTCTTCAGTCACTGCCTCATCCTCACTGTCGTCATCGATCAAGTCCGCCAATGCCACGGATCTAGCCGGCTTGAGCGTTGACGACGGGCAATTTTCATTCGACGTACTCATCTTGAAGAAAGCCAGGATGTGGTTGTTTTTCGCCGGTAAACATGAGGCGGGTAGAGCAACTCATGAAACAGTCGGACTTTCGCTTCGGGTTTCAGGCGCTCGCCGGGCGCACGGAGTTCGAAGTGGTTTCATTCAAGCTGGAAGAAACCATCAGCCAGCCATTTTTACTGAACCTTGAACTTGTCAGTTACGACAGTGATGTCGACTTCGGCCAGGTGCTCGACAAGCCTGCGCTATTCACCCTTTATTGCGCAGACCGGCCACTGCGTCATGTGCATGGCTTGGTCAGTGCCTTCAGCCAGGGTGAAACCGGCTTCTGTCGCACGCGCTACCACGCCCTGGTCGAGCCGCAACTGGCCCGCGCCCGCTTGCGTTCGAACTGGCGCATCTTCCAGCAGAAAACCGTGCCGCAGATTCTTGAACTGATGTTCAAGCGTCAGGGCATTGCCCGGTTTGAGTTCAATAGCAGCGCCGAGCACCAGGTGCGTGAGTTTTGTGTCCAGGCGGGGGAAACCGACCTCGACTTCATCCATCGCCTTGCCGCTGAAGAGGGCTTCGTCTACCGCTTTGCGCACTGCGCCAGGCACCACACGCTGATCGTTACCGATCGCCTGCTATCGCTTGGGTTGCTCAGCCGGGGCACGCTAAAGCCCGTAGATGATGAGGCGCTTTGGCTGGATGAAGATGATCTCGGCCCCGACAAGGTGCTGTACCACGCCAGTAGCGGTGGCGACCAAGCCCGTGCCTGCCTGCGGCGTTTGCGCTACTGCGAGCAGGTGCGTACCGCGCAGCAGGTGCAGCGCGACTACACCTTCACCAACCCGGCCTATCGCCAGGAGCACAAGGCTCAGGCCAGCGGAATCACGCACCAGTCGCTGGACTACGAGTTTTTTGATTACCCGGGCCGCTACAAGCGCGATGCGGTCGGCAAGCGCTTCACTGAAACGCGGCTGACGGCCCTGCGCCATGACGCCCGCCTGGCCGAAGTGCAGGGCGATGACGTGCGCCTGCAGCCAGGCCTGAGCTTCACCCTCGTCGGCCACCCGCGCGAAGACCTCAATGTGCACTGGCGCGTGATCAGCCTGTGCCACGAAGGTACGCAGTTCACCAGCCTGCAGGAAGAAGCCGCCGGTGCCGAACAAGGTACCCGCTATGTGAACGATGCGCTGCTGGTGCAAGGCATGGCCGAATGGCGCCCGGCACCCTTGGCCAAGCCGCGCATCGATGGCCCGCACATGGCCACCGTGGTCGGCCCGCCGGGCGAAGAGATTTTTTGCGACCAGTGGGGGCGGGTCAAGGTCAGCTTCCCCTGGGACCGTGAAAGCAGCAACAACGAATTCAGTTCCTGCTGGGTGCGGGTGTCGCAAGGCTGGGCCGGTGGCAGTTGGGGTTCGATGGCCATTCCGCGTGTTGGCCAGGATGTGATTGTCCAGTACGTCAATGGCGACCCTGACCAGCCGATGATCACCGGGCGCACCTACTGCGGTGACCAGCTGCCGCCTTACGACCTGCCCGAACACAAGACCCGCATGACCATCAAGAGCCAGACCCACAAAGGCGATGGCTTCAACGAGTTGCGCTTCGAGGACGAACTGGGGCGGCAGGAAGTATTCATTCATGCCGAGCGCGACCAGAACAACGTCGTGAAGCACAACGAAACCACGTTCATCGGCAATGATCGTAGCGAGCGCGTCGAGCATGACGAAGTGGTGCACATAGGTGGCAACCGCAGTGTCAAGGTCGGCGCCAGCAAGAGCGAAACGGTCGCCCTTGGCAAAGTCGAAAGCATTGGCCTGGGCAAGTCGTTGGCCGTTGGCGGGGCGTTGAGCGTGATGGTTGGCCTCGAGGCCAGCGAGCAGGTCGCGCAGGACAAGCGTGTGCAGGTCGGCGGGCAACTGCGGGTCGATGCCAATGACGATGTGTCGCTCACCAGCCATCACGGCCATGTGCACATCGACAGCCGAACGTCGCTGACCCTGAGTTGCGGCGGGGCGTTCATCAAGCTGGGTGATGGCCGCATCGAAATCGGTTGCCCCGAGCCACTGCTGTTGCATGCCATCGCCCAGGTAAAGGCGCCTGCACGTTACGGTGAGCCGCCTGCACCGTTGCAGGATGAAATCGAGTTTCGCCTGGTGCATGCCGACGGTACGCCGATTGCGGGCACGGCCTACGTGGCGACGTTGTCCGATGGCACCCAGCGCCAGGGTATGGTCGATCAGAACGGCTATGCCCGCCTGGCTGGCGTTACCCCCGGTTGCAGCGCCCAGGTGCGCTACGAGGTTGGCCAAGGCTCGCTGCAACTGACGACCGCAACCGAGCCGGATGCTGCCTTGCAGGCATTGCTTGCCGGCTGCACCTCGGCAGGTGGCCAGCCATGAACTCCGCTGCTGACTGGCTGGATGAAGCGGTGGAAAAGGTGGCAGGCGGCTTTGGCTGGCTGCGTGACCTGGTGCTGGGCGAGTTTGCCGAGGAACGGCCACTGAGCGTGGTCATCGCCGACATGCTGCTGTCGTTGGTGCCCGGGGTAGTGATTGTGCTCAGTGCCCGTGACCTGGCCGCAGTGTGCCTGCGCCTGGGCAAGCGCTACACGGCGGATGGCAGCCAGGCAACGGCGCAGCCGCCACAGTGGCAGGAGTGGGTGCTGCTGGTTGCCTGCCTGCTTACTTTGATCGCGCCGATCATCGGTGCCGTGGTGGGGGCGGTGGGTACGCCCGTGGGCTCGGTGGCAGGTGCATTGGTCGGCCAGGAAGCGGCAGCGTTTCTGCGAGGTTTGTGCCTGCTACTTATCCGTGAAAGCCAGATCATCTTGCGGACCGTGGTTGCGTTTCTTGGCAAGTTCACCCGCGGCAGCGTGGAGTTCTGGCTGCGCCAGGTCAGGTTCACGAGCTATGAAAAGGATTTGCTGGCCTATCTGAACCAGTTCTTGACCAAGGTCATCGCTGCAACGGCAAAGCTTCGCAGCTACCTGGGCAACTGGCCCTTCAACCAAGCGGCCTCGCACCTGTTGGTGCGGCTGCAGGCCATGGAAGCGCAGTTCTACGCGGTGCAGGTGCATGCAGTGCGGGAAATCCCACAGGCGCTAATGCAACTCGACGCCAGGTTGGCCAAGGTGCTGGAACAGGCCAGCGATCTGCCCGCGCAGGTTGCGCAGGCCGGGGTGCATGCGCCTAAGCCGGTGCCCATGGCGATGAGTGGTGGGCGGGTGACTTCTGGCATTGGCATGCGTCCGCGTTACCTCGAGCGCCCCGAGGGTGCGCTCGGCCCGCCAGTGCCCACCTCTGCGGCTGCCGCCACGCATGGCGCCAATGTGCACGTCTTCGATCATTCGACGGCGACCCGGGCGCAGAAGGGCATTTATGGGGAGGTGGTCAGTGATCAGTACATGCTCGGCAAAGGCCATGAGAACCTGCTGTCGGTCGCTCGTGGGCCTCGCAGCCTGGAAATGAAACCCACCGGGCGCGGGCTGGATGGCGTCTATCGTAATGCCCATCCACCGCCGCCGTTCATCATTACCGAGACCAAGTATCGAACGGGGGGCGCGTTTTCGCCGGGTAGTTTGCCGGTTACAAAGGGGAGTAAGGGGTTTCCGAGCGCCAGGCAGATGAGTGATGCGTGGATTGAGCCGAGACTTGACTTGGAGCTTGGGAAAAAACAGGCGGAAGAAGTTGCATTCGCCGGATATGAACGTTGGTTAATGATCGTAGATGAAGGTGGTGTGGTAACGAAAATAGTCAAGCTCGACGAAAATGCTAAATTTATCGGTGATGTGATCCAATAGGGGTGTGTAATGACTGGATTTGATCGGGTCAAGCGTGAGCCTTTTTTGCAAGAGGCAGCCTATCTCGATAGTGTTTCTTTTTGGAAGGAGAATTATGTAGAGCGCCAGGCTGAGTCTTTTCTCGAAATTGAGCGTCCCGAGTATGTAAATGTCAAGATGTTGAGCTGGAGGTGGTGCTTTCAGTCTATGGAGTTGCTCATTGCTCTATATTCGGGAGGGGAACCCATTGAAGCGCTTGAGTTTTACGCGGATCACATGTTTTCCCAGTTTCAACGTCACAAGCAAGCTTATCCGAGTTTCAGCTTGAAACTGTGGGAGCCGGATGCCTATCAGTACACACTCTGGCTTCTATCGTTTGCAGTGCTGTTCAACAAGCCCGGGCGCATCAGACAAATCGCAGGTTTTTTGAGTGAAGCCCCAGATGACGGTGAGGACATCCTGTTGCGGCAACTGTTTTCCCGTGTGGGGGTGACGATCCCTGGGAGTACGTTGATTCATGAGCGCCCCTACCATGAATTGCTCAATGCCGTAACTACTGAGAAGGATGAGCAGCAACAGGCAGTGCGTAGTTACCTGAAGCAGTGGTATCGCGGCATGCGCAACTGTTATTGGCATGACCGGCACAAGGCACGAAGCGATGCGGGTTTCTTTGGCTATTGGGCCTTTGAGGCAGGATTGGTCACTGTGTTGTGGGGCGTCGACGATACGCCCTATAGAGATCTTCCTTTCTACCCGAAGGATTTGGTAGACGATGCTCGCAAGCGTCAAGTTATCAAAAGCTTCCCTGAACAACTGCAAAGCGCGCCGTATTCGGATGCGCTTGCCAGGTCGGGCGAAATTTGCCCGCGCACGGGCGTGTGGGTATGTGATGAATGGGCGGTGGGGCCCCAGACATTCATGCAAGGCGTAGAGATGCCGAGCGAAAATGGGCGCTCTCTGGTTTGGCGCTTGGTGAAAGGCTTATAGCGTGCGGGAGGGCCAATGGGCCAGTTCGACAGCATCAAGCGCGACCCGTGGATGGTCGAGCAGCATTACCTGGCTTCGACGCGTGAAAAAGAGCAGGAATTCGCCGACCCTGACGCCCAGGCATTGCTGATCGGGCCAGCCGAGCACAGGCATCACTACCGTGGCCTTAGCCGCGACTGGGCACACATGGCACTGGAGCTGGCAGTACAGCGGTATTCCGGTGGCGAGCCAATGGAACTGGTGGAGGCCTATGCAGACTATGCGTTCGCCCAGTTCGCCCGGCATTTTTCGGCGTACCCGGCATCCAGCGAGCAGTTGCGCCCTTGGGTGTCGGATGAATACCGGCTTGCCTTGTGGCTGCTGTCGCTGGCGGTGCTGTGCGGTTACCCCGAGCGTGTCGGCCAGATACTGGGCTGGCTGAACCAGAACGACGAGCGCAGCCCCGACCTGCTGCTGCATCGCCTGTTCCAGCGGCTGGGCAAGGCCTACCCTGGCACCTTATTGCTTCACCCCGAACCTTATGGCGCCTTGCTGGAGAGCCTCGACCTGAAAGGGCCCGCGCAGCATGACGCGCTCATGCACTATCTCGGGCAGTGGTACGCCAATGCGCACGATTGCTACTGGTATGAGCGCCACACCTGGGCACGGAGCGACCACTTGGGTTATTGGGCCTTCGAGGCGGCACTGGTGGCGTTTTTATGGTCAGTGCAGGGTGATGGCCTGGAAAGCGCTCCCCACTTTTACCCGCAGGCGCTCGTCGAAAGGGCGCATTACCGACGCCTGGGCAAGCAGTTCCGCGATCCGGAAACCGCCAGGCGCGAGGATGCCCCAGGCTGGCCTTCCGGCACACCTTGCCCATGGCCCGGTTACTACGTCTGCGTCGAGCGCATGGTAGGTGAGCAAGTGTTCATGCACCAGGTACCTTTCCCTGAGATCGATGGCCAGGTCGTGCACTGGCGGCTGTCGAAAACGTTCTGATGGCGCTGCCGGCATGCGTGCCTGGCGCCTCACATGATTCGGGAGTGGCAACAATGCCTGCCATCGTTCTGCTGGGTCACCCTCATCACTGCCCGTCGTGCGGACCGACCAGCATCAGCAGCGGCTCCAGCCTGTTCTTCGTCAACGGCAGGGCAGCCGCCAGGGTTGGCGACAGGCTCGGGTGTGGGGCGGTGATTACCAGCGGCTCGGCACTGATGATGGATGATGGGCAGCCGCTTGCCAGGATCGGCGATGCCACCAGTCATGGCGGTACCCTGGAAAATGGCGATAATAGCTGGCTGCTCGATTGAGCGATGCGGGAGCAGTTCAGCTCCCACAGGGACGGGGCAGGTTCAGAGGCTGACGGCCTTGCCGTCTGTGCGCGCTTGCGCCAGCAGCAGGTTCAGTTGGGCGACCTGTTGGCGCAGTTGGTCACGTTCGTCCTTCAGTTTACGCAGCTCATCACGGCGCACAGAGACATAGAGGGTCTGGGTTGGGGTTGCAGGCATCAAGGTACCCATGAGCACACCTCGCGGTTTTGGCTAGTGACAAGTCAAAGCGTAGACGCTTCACGCGGGCGCATTCTGAATTCTTTCGCAGGCCTTGGGAACTTTTTTGTTTATCGTGGTCTCGCCGTTCGTCGCTGAACCCTCGATCGGTTCGCTGGACTAATCTGAAAAGCTGGATTGTGTTGTCATTTATTTCGAAAGGGGAGCATCGGCTCATGCAACTGGGAATCATCGGGCTGGGCCGCATGGGCGGCAATATCGCAAGGCGCCTGATGCGCGCCGGCCACCGTACTGTGGTGCATGACCGCAACCGTGAGGCCATCGACGGCCTGGAGAGCGAAGGCGCCCAGGGCGCGCACGACCTCGGTGCGCTGGTACAGAAGCTGAAAGCACCGCGTGCGGTGTGGGTAATGCTGCCGGCCGGCGAGCCCACCGAGCAGACCATCGCCCAACTGGCCGAACTGCTGGAACCGGGCGATGCGATCATCGACGGCGGTAACACCTTCTACAAGGACGACGTGCGCCGCGCCGCCGAGCTGGCCAAGCGCGGGCTGCATTACCTGGACGTCGGCACCTCCGGTGGCGTGTGGGGCCTGGACCGTGGCTACTGCATGATGATCGGTGGCGAAAAGGATGTGTTCGAGCGCCTGGAGCCGCTGTTCAAGGCGCTCGCGCCGGGGGTGGGTGACATCCCGCGTACCCATGGCCGCAGCGGCGAGCATCAGCGTGCCGAACACGGCTACATCCACGCCGGCCCACCCGGTGCCGGGCACTACGTGAAAATGGTGCACAACGGCATCGAATACGGCCTGATGCAGGCCTATGCCGAAGGTTTCGACCTGCTGCGCAGCAAGGGCGGCAACGAACTGCCGGAAGACCAGCGTTTCGACCTGAACGTGGCCGAAATCGCCGAAGTGTGGCGGCGTGGCAGCGTGGTCACCTCGTGGCTGCTCGACCTCACTGCCGATGCGCTGGTGGCCGACCCGCAGCTGTCGCAGTTCAGTGGCTCGGTGTCTGACAGTGGCGAAGGCCGCTGGACCATCGACGCCGCCGTCGAGCAGGCGGTGCCGGTGCCGGTACTGTCCAGCGCACTGTTCGCCCGCTTCCGTTCGCGTCAGCAGCAGGGCACCTATGGCGACAAGATTCTCTCGGCCATGCGCCTGGGCTTTGGTGGCCATGTCGAGAAGAAAGGCGAATGACCAAACAGAGTATTCCGGCCGCACCACCCTGCACCCTGTTCCTGTTCGGCGCCAATGGCGACCTGGTCAAGCGCCTGCTGATGCCGGCGCTGTACAACCTCAGCCGTGACGGCTTGCTGGACCGCAACCTGCGCATCGTCGGGGTCGACCACAACCCGGCCACTGCCGAGGAGTTCGCCGGGCGCCTGCATGCCTTCATGGTCGAGCGTGACAAAGGTGGCGAGGACACGACCAAGTGCCTGGACGAGAAGCGCTGGGCACGCCTGGCCAAGCGCCTGGATTACCAGACCGGCGATTTCCTCGACCCGGCCACCTACCAGGCCCTTGCCAGGCGCATCGACACAACCCGCCATGGCAACGCCATCTTCTACCTGGCGACCTCGCCGCGCTTCTTCCCCGAGGTGGCGCAGCGCCTGGGGCAGGCCGGGCTGCTCGACGAATCGGCCGGCGGCTTTCGTCGCGTCGTGGTCGAAAAGCCCTTCGGCACCGACCTGGCCAGCGCCGAAGCGCTCAACGCCTGCCTGCTGAAGGTGATGGGCGAGCGGCAGATCTACCGCATCGACCATTACCTGGGCAAGGAGACGGTGCAGAACATCCTGGTCAGCCGCTTCTCCAACGGTTTGTTCGAATCGTTCTGGAACAACCACTACATCGACCATGTGCAGATCACCGCTGCGGAAACCGTCGGTGTCGAGACCCGAGGCGCGTTCTATGACAGCACCGGGGCGCTGCGCGACATGGTGCCCAACCACTTGTTCCAGTTGTTGGCGATGGTGGCCATGGAGCCCCCGGCCGCGTTCGCCGCTGATGCCGTGCGCAGCGAAAAGGCCAAGGTGATCGGTGCCATCCGCCCATGGTCGGCGAAGATGGCCCTGAAAAACTCCGTGCGTGGCCAGTACAGCGCCGGCAAGCAGGGGCGCAAGCAGTTGCCCGGCTACCGTCAGGAGGCCAACGTTGCGGCCGATAGCCAGACCGAGACCTATGTGGCGCTGAAGGTGATGATCGACAACTGGCGCTGGGCCGGGGTGCCGTTCTACCTGCGTACCGGCAAGCGCATGAGCGTGCGTGACACCGAAATCGCCATTTGCTTCAAGCCTGCGCCTTATGCGCAGTTCCGTGAATCGGAGCTGGAACGGCCCAAGCCCAACTACCTGAAAATCCAGATTCAGCCCAACGAAGGCATGTGGTTCGACCTGCAGGCCAAGCGCCCCGGGCCGGAGCTGGTGATGGAGAATGTCGAGCTGGGCTTTGCCTACAAGGACTTCTTCAAGATGACCCCGGCGACCGGCTACGAGACGCTGATCTACGACTGCCTGACCGGTGACCAGACCTTGTTCCAGCGGGCTGACAACATCGAAAACGGCTGGCGCGCGGTGCAGCCGTTCCTCGATGCCTGGGCCCAGGGCGGCGAGGTGCATGAGTACCCGGCCGGTGAAGACGGGCCCGAGGCCGGCAATGAATTGCTGGCGCGGGACAAGCGGGAGTGGCACAGCTTGGGCTGAGTTTGTTTGTAAAGCCTGTGCCGGCCTCTTCGCGGGTAAACCCGCTCCCACAGGGATATCGATGGTTTCAAGGCCTGTGATGTACCTGTGGGAGCGGGTTTACCCGCGAAGAGGCCAGCACAGGCAACCACACAAAGACGTCTCAATGTCCGCCCACATCGAAGACTATGCCCTGATTACCCGGTTGTTTCAGGCTGCCTGATATAAAAGTGTGAAACGACCGGAGTAGACTAGGGCAAACCCTTTCGGCACGGAGCACACATGGGCATTCGCGGTACTGACCGGCAGATCGACAACATCGAGTTCAATGTCAGCGACATCGCACGGAGCAAGGCCTTCTACGGCAGTGTGTTCGGCTGGGCGTTCACCGACTACGGGCCGTCCTACACCGAGTTCAGTGATGGCCGGCTGACCGGTGGCTTCACCACGGGGGAGCCGGTGCGCCCGGGCGGGCCGCTGGTCATCTTGTACGCCGACGATCTGGAGGCTACGCAGCAGCGGATCGAAGCAGCCGGGGCGAAAATCAGCCGGGCCACCTTTGCTTTCCCTGGCGGGCGGCGCTTCCACTTCATCGACCCGGATGGTTATGAACTGGCGGTGTGGACGGCCCAAGCCTGATGGCCAATCACAAGATCGAAATCCGCCGGCGCAATATCGAGAAGATCCTGCAGGCGGCGGAAAAGGTGTTTGCCGAGAAAGGCTACGGCGCCACCTCGATGGGGGATATCGCCGAGCAGGCCGAGTTGCCGCGTTCCAACCTGCATTACTACTTCAGCACCAAGGACGACCTGTTCCGCGCGGTGCTGCAGGATCTGCTGGATGTGTGGAAGCAGGACGCGCTGTGCTTCGAGAACTTCGACGACCCGCGCGTGGTGCTGACCAGTTACATCCGGGCGAAGATGGGCCATTCGCGCTCGCGGCCGCTGGGTTCGAAGATTTGGGCCGAAGAGATGCTGCACGGGGCGCCGGTACTGGGGGTGAGCCTGGATGAAAGCCTGGTGCCCTGGGCCAAGCTGAAGGAAGCCAAGATCCGCCGCTGGGTGGAGGAGGGGCGCATCCTGCCGGTGGAGCCGTCGGCGCTGTTGTACATGATCTGGGCTTCGACCCAGCACTATGCCGACTTTGGTTACCAAGTGGCATTGCTCAATGGCGGGGAGGCGTTGTCGGACATGGCCTTTGAAAATGCCGTGCAGACGGTGACCAGTGTGATCTTGCGGGGGATCGGGCTGGAGCCTTGAGGTCGGGGCCGCCGCGCGGCCCTTCGCGGGTAAACCCGCTCCCACAGGTGTCTTGCTGCCCTCACAAGCGGCGCGGTCCCTGTGGGAGCGGGTTTACCCGCGAAGGGCTGCGCAGCGGCCCCAATGGGTTTCAGCTGGCCTCGCGGTAGGGGTTACGCGGGTCCTGCGTCCAGTTCAGGTACGGCTTGCCGGTGTCCTGTGCCACCATCTCGATGCAACTCTCCACCGGGCAGGTGATCTGGCACAGGTTGCAGCCTACGCATTCCTCCTCGATCACGTTGTAGGCATGCGTGCCATCCGCCTTCAGCGTGCTGGCAATCGCCTGGTGCGAGGTATCCTCACAGGCAATGTGGCAGCGCCCGCAGCCAATGCATGCCTGCTGGTCGATGTGCGCCACCGACTTGTAGTTCATGTCCAGGTACTTCCAGTCGGTGGTATGCCCCACCGCCTGGCCGCGGAACGCCTCGATATTGCGGTGCCCGTGCTGGTCCATCCAGCGCGCCAGGCCGTCCTTCATGTCCTCGACAATGCGGAAGCCATGCAGCATGGCCGCCGTGCACACCTGTACGGCACCACTGCCCAGGGCCATGAACTCGGCGGCATCACGCCAGCTGCCGATGCCGCCAATGCCGCAGATCGGCAAGCCGTGCGTTTGTGGGTCGCGGGCGATTTCCGCCACCATGTTCAGGGCAATCGGCTTTACTGCCGAACCGCAGTAACCGCCATGGGTGCTCTGGTCACCGACGATGGGGTGGGCGACCATGCGGTCGAGGTCGACGCTGGTGATCGAGTTGATGGTATTGATCAACGACACCGCATCGGCCCCGCCACGATGCGCGGCGCGGGCCGACTGGCGGATGTCGGTGATGTTCGGCGTGAGCTTGACGATCACCGGCAGCGAGCAGTACGTCTTGCACCAGCGGGTGACCATTTCCACGTACTCCGGCACCTGGCCGACTGCCGCACCCATGCCGCGCTCCGGCATACCGTGCGGGCAGCCGAAGTTCAGTTCGATGCCATCGGCCCCGGTGGCTTCCACCAGCGGCAGGATGAACTTCCAGGACTGCTCCTCGCACGGCACCATCAGCGACACGATCAGCGCGCGGTCGGGCCAGTCCTTCTTCACTTGGGTGATTTCGCGCAGGTTGATGTCCAGGGAGCGGTCGGTGATGAGCTCGATGTTGTTGATGCCCTGCACCTGGCGGTTGGGGCCATAGTGCGCCGAATAGCGTGACGACACGTTGACCGCCGCCGGGTCTTCGCCCAGGGTCTTCCACACCACGCCGCCCCAGCCGGCCTCGAAGGCGCGGACCACGTTATAGGCCTTGTCGGTTGGCGGTGCGGAGGCCAGCCAGAAGGGGTTGGGTGCCTTGATGCCGGCAAATTCGATGGACAGGTCGGCCATTTACGCAGCCTCCACGTTGAGCATGAGTTGGGCATGGATGGCTTCGGCGGCCAGCTTGCCGTGTTGCACGGCCTGGACGGTCAGGTCCTGGCCCAGGGCGGTGCAGTCGCCGCCGGCATATACGCCTGGCAGGCTGGTCTGCATCGTTTCGTCGACGCGGATGCGCTCGCCGTCGCGTGCCAGTTGTGCGGCCACCGGGTCGCCGAGGCTGGCGTCGTCGAAGCGTTGGCCGATGGCCTTGAAGATGGCATCGGCGGCCAGCTCGAAGGTTTCGCCGGTGTCGCGCAGGTGGCCGCCTGCCAGCTCGGTGCGGGCAAAGCGCATGCCGCGCACCTTGCCGGTGTCGTCCAGCAGCACGGCATCGGGGCGGGCCCAGGTGTGCAGGCGCACCTGGTTGGCCTTGGCGATGTCCTGCTCGTGGCCGGTGGCACCCATGTCGGCATGGCCACGGCGGTACACCAGGTTGACGTCGCGGGCACCCAGGCGGCTCATCTGCACGGCCATGTCGATGGCGGTGTTGCCGGCGCCGATTACCAGGCAGCGGTCGGCCAGGGGCAGCTGCGTCAGGTCATCGGCCTGACGCAGCTCGCGGATGTATTTGGTGGCGGCGAGCAGGCCGGGGGCTTCTTCATCCGGCAGGCCCAGCTGGCGCACGGCATTCAGGCCGAGGCCGAGGAACACTGCGTCGTACTGGTCGCGCAGTTCACCCAGGCCGAGGTTGCTGCCCAGGCGCTGGCCATGGCGGATCTCGATGCCACCGATGCCGAGCAGGAACTCCACTTCACGCTGGGCGTAGTCGTCCACCAGCTTGTAGCGGGCGATACCATACTCGTTGAGGCCACCGGCCTTGTCGCAGGCCTCGAACACCACCACATCATGCCCGTGCATGGCCAGGCGATGGGCGCAGGACAGCCCGGCAGGGCCGGCACCGACCACGGCGACGCGCTTGCCGGTGGCCGGCGAGCGCTGGAACGGGTGCTCGGTGAAATGGGCGTTGTCCAGGGCATAGCGCTGCAGCTGGCCGATCAGCACCGGTGCGCATTCCTGCGCGTTGTTGCGCACGCAGGCTTGCTGGCAAAGGATTTCGGTGGGGCAGACGCGGGCGCAACTGCCGCCGAGGATGTTGGCCGAGAGGATGCGTTCGGCGGCGCCTTGCAGGTTTTCGTCGCTGATGCGGTGGATGAACGACGGGATGTCGATGTCGCTGGGGCAGGCGTTGACGCAGGGGGCGTCGTAGC
Source organism: Pseudomonas sp. SF2 (assembly GCF_036858055.1). Taxonomy (NCBI): domain Bacteria; kingdom Pseudomonadati; phylum Pseudomonadota; class Gammaproteobacteria; order Pseudomonadales; family Pseudomonadaceae; genus Pseudomonas; species Pseudomonas sp. SF2. The sequence continues at coordinate 83,337 of NZ_JAMBDI010000010.1, forward strand.
AATACAGGCAGCGTGCGCTTTCGACGGCGGCCTGGCGGGCGGTGAGGGGTGGGGCCAGGTCGCTGAAGCGCTCGGCCAGCTGGTCGGCGCCGGCCCGGGGGCGCGGCAAGTGGTTCAGGGCGTCGATCACGGTTGTAGCCTCTCTATTTTTTATGGATGCAGGCGACAAGCATTGCGGTGGTTTCCGGGGCCGCTGCGCGACGGGCTGCGCAGCAGCCCCAATGGCTTCAGCGCTGCACGGGCGTCGGCCGCTGCACTTCGGCCCTGCGCCCCAGCACCTCATACACCGACGGGTACGCCGGCCGCTCCACATACCGCCCCGCGCCCTTTTCCGCGCGCAGGTCGCCATCGGCCCAGAGCACCTTGCCCTGGCTGATGGTGTGGCTGGGGATGCCGCGCACGGTACGGCCTTCGAAGATGTTGAAGTCCACCTGCTGATGGTGGGTCTTGGCCGAGATGGTACGGGTGCCTTGCGGGTCCCACAGCACCAGGTCGGCGTCGGCGCCAACACGAATGGCGCCCTTGCGCGGGAACAGGTTGAAGATTTTCGCGGTGTTGGTGGAGGTCAGCGCGACGAACTCATGCACCGACAGGCGCCCGCTGTTCACCCCGGCATCCCACAGCACCGCCATGCGGTCCTCGATGCCGGCAGTGCCGTTGGGGATACGGCTGAAGTCGTCACGGCCCATGGCTTTCTGTTCGGCGCAGAAGCAGCAATGGTCGGTGGCGGTGGTGTGCAGGTTGCCCGACTGCAGCCCGCGCCACAGCGCCTCCTGGTGTTCGCGCGGGCGGAACGGTGGGCTCATCACGTAGCCTGCGGCGGTGGCCCAGTCCGGGTCACGGTAGACGCTGTCATCCAGCAGCAGATGGCCGGGCAGGACCTCGCCGTACACCGGCTGACCCTTGCCCCTGGCATAGGCGATTTCATCCAGCGCTTCGCGGCTGGAAACATGCACCAGGTACAGCGGCGTACCCAGCGTTTCGGCAATGCGGATGGCGCGGCTGGCCGCCTCGCCCTCGACCTGGGAGGGGCGTGACAGCGGGTGGGCTTCCGGCCCGGTCAGGCCCTGGGCCAGCAGTTTTTTCTGCAGGTGGTACACCAGTTCGCCGTTCTCGGCATGCACGGTGGGCACCGCACCCAGTTGCAGGCAGCGCTCGAAACTGGCCACCAGGGTGTCGTCGGCGGCCATGATCGCATTCTTGTAGGCCATGAAGTGCTTGAAGCTGTTCACCCCGTGTTTGGCCACCAGTTCGCCCATCTCTTCGGCCACCTGCTCGCTCCACCAGGTAATGGCGACATGGAAGCCATAGTCGCTGGCGCTTTTCTGCGCCCAGCCGCGCCAGGTGTGGAACGCCTCCAGCAACGACTGCTGCGGGTTGGGGATGACGAAGTCGATGATCGAGGTGGTGCCACCGGCCAGGCCCGCAGCGGTGCCGCTGAAGAAGTCCTCGCTGGCCACCGTGCCCATGAATGGCAGTTGCATATGGGTGTGCGGGTCGATGCCGCCGGGCATCAGGTACTGGCCGCTGCCGTCGAGGATCTCGCAGTCGGTGGGTGGTTCAAGGTTTTGCCCGATGGCGCGGATCAGGCCATCGGCACACAGGACATCGGCGGGGTAACTCTCTTCGTGGGTGACCACGGTGGCGCCACGGATCAACAGGGACATGCCGTTTTCCTCGCAGGCTGACCGGTCTGGGCCGGTTCTTGGAATTTTCTTGGTACAGGGCGGGCAGGGTGGTTAATCCTGTCAGGTCTGACAAGATTGGAGGCTAGATGCTGATCCTCGATTCATCAAGAAAATTTTCCCATTAATTTTGTGGTTTTTAAGTGATTGAAATTAGAGGATTAAATTGTTTTATGGCGCTGACTATGGGGCTTTTGAAAACTTTGACTGACTTGACAAGATGAAAATCTGGTCAAGATTTTCAAGCACATAAAGCGTGTGTACTCCGGCCATCGCAATAGCCCGGTGGGCAAACAACTACAAGAAAATCTGGAGAAAGCCCCATGCAGCAGAGCAGATCGGAAGTGGTCGAGCAGGATGGCCTGTTCGAGCTGTCCGAGGGCAGCGATGTCCTCGACAGCCCGCGCTACAACCACGACATCGCCCCGACCAAGGTGCACCAGCGCACCTGGAACAAATGGCACATCACCGCCCTGTGGGTGGGCATGTCCATCTGCGTGCCCACCTACACCCTCGGCGGCGTGCTCACCGCCTACTTCGGCCTCAGCGTGGGCGAGGCCTTGCTGGCGATTCTGCTGGCCAACCTGATCGTGCTGATCCCGCTCACCCTCAACGCCTTCCCCGGTACCAAGTACGGCATCCCGTTCCCGGTGCTGCTGCGATCGTCGTTCGGCATTATCGGCTCCAACGTGCCATGCCTGATCCGCGCGGTGGTCGCCTGTGGCTGGTTCGGCATCCAGACCATGTTCGGCGGCCTGGCCATCCACCTGTTCCTCGGCTCGGTGTTCGACGGCTGGAAGGCCCTGGGCGGCACCGGCGAGGTGATCGGCTTCATGATCTTCTGGTGCCTGAACCTGTGGGTGGTGCTGCGTGGCGCCGAGTCGATCAAGTGGCTCGAAACGCTGTCGGCGCCGCTGCTGGTGGCAGTGGGCGTCGGCCTGCTGTTCTGGGCCTTGCCGCACATGTCGATGACCGAACTGCTGGCCCAGCCGCCCAAGCGCCCGGAAGGGGCGAGCATGCTCGGCTACTTCTGCGCCGGGCTTACCGCCATGGTCGGTTTCTGGGCCACGCTATCGCTGAACATTCCCGACTTCAGCCGCTACGCCCGCAGCCAGAAGGACCAGATTCTCGGGCAGATCTTCGGCTTGCCGCTGACCATGTTCCTGTTCGCCGCGCTGGGCGTGGTGCTGACCGCTGCCTCGGCGTCGCTGGTTGGCGAGACCGTGTCCGACCCGGTCAGCCTGATCGGCAAGATCCACAGCCCGTTCTGGGTGGCCCTGGCCATGGCGCTGATCGTGATCGCCACGCTGTCGACCAACACTGCGGCGAACATCGTGTCGCCGACCAACGACTTCCAGAACATCGCCCCACGCCTGATCGGGCGCAGCCGCGCGGTGTGGCTTACCGGCTTCATCGGCCTGGCGCTGATGGGCCATGAGTTGCTGAAGAAGCTGGGCTGGATCGTCTCCGACCTGAGCCTGGAGAGCGTGTACTCCAACTGGCTGTTGGGCTATTCAAGCCTGCTGGGGCCGATCGCCGGGATCATGGTGGTGGACTACTTCCTGATCCGCCAGCAGAAGCTGGACCTGGCCGGGTTGTACCGCGACGACGTGTACCCGGCATGGAACCGGGCCGGGTTTGCCGCCTTTGCGCTGCCGGTGGCGCTGACCGTGATGGCCATTGGCAACAGCAGTTTCAGCTGGTTCTACGACTACGGCTGGTTCACCGGTTCGCTGCTGGGCGGGGCGCTGTATTACCTCTTTGCCGGCGTGCTGGCGCGCAGCCCGGCGCGGGTGGCCAAGCCTTTGCCGTGAGACCGCGCTGGCTCCTTCGCGGGTAAACCCGCTCCCACAGGTAAAGCGCTGACCTCGGGACCTGCGCTGTACCTGTGGGAGCGGGTTTACCCGCGAAGAGGCCGGCACAGACAACAAAAATGCCTGAGGAAAACCCCATGACCCCAGCTCAACAAGTACTGCAATCCAGCCAGCACCACATCGACAGCACCCGCCTGTGGCAATCCCTGATGGACCTGGCCCGCCTCGGTGCCACCGCCAAGGGCGGCGTGTGCCGCCTGGCCCTGACCGACCTCGATCGCCAGGCCCGCGACCTGTTCGTGCAATGGTGCGAGGCCGCCGGTTGCTCGGTCAGCATCGACGCCGTCGGCAACATCTTCGCCCGTCGCCCGGGGCGTAACCCCAAGCTGCCCCCGGTGATGACCGGCAGCCATATCGACACCCAACCCACCGGTGGCAAGTTCGACGGCTGCTTCGGGGTGATGGCCGGGCTGGAGGTGATCCGCACCCTCAATGACCTGGGCGTGGAAACCGAAGCGCCGCTGGAAGTGGTGGTGTGGACCAACGAGGAAGGTTCGCGCTTTGCGCCGTGCATGATGGGTTCGGGGGTGTTCGCCGGCAAGTTCACCCTGGAGGAAACCCTGGCCAAGCGTGACGCCCAGGGTGTCAGCGTTGGCGAGGCGTTGAACGCCATCGGTTACGCCGGCCCGCGCGCTGTATCAGGCCACCCGGTGGGGGCCTATTTCGAAGCGCACATCGAGCAGGGCCCGATCCTCGAAGACCAGGCCAGGACCATCGGCGTGGTGCTGGGCGCATTGGGCCAGAAGTGGTTCGACCTGACCCTGCGCGGTGTCGAGGCCCATGCCGGCCCGACGCCGATGCACCTGCGCAAGGACGCCTTGGTCGGTGCGGCGGCGGTGGTGGAGGCAGTCAACCACACTGCCCTCGGTCACCAGCCCCATGCCTGCGGCACGGTGGGTTGCCTGCAGGCCTACCCGGGCTCGCGCAACGTGATCCCGGGCGAAGTGCGCATGACCCTGGACTTCCGTCATCTGGAGGGTGAGCAACTGGATGCGATGATTGCCGATGTGCGCGCGGTGATCGAGGCGACCTGTGCCAGGCATGGCCTGAGCTACGAACTGGTACCCACGGCCGATTTCCCGGCGCTGTACTTCGACCAAGGGTGTGTCGATGCCGTGCGCGAGTCGGCGCAGGCGCTGGGCCTGCCGCACATGGACATCGTCAGCGGGGCGGGGCACGACGCGATCTTCCTGGCCGAGCTGGGGCCGGCGGGGATGATTTTCGTGCCGTGCGAGAACGGTATCAGCCATAACGAGATCGAGAACGCCACGCCCGAGGACCTGGCGGCGGGCTGCGCGGTGTTGCTGCGCGCGATGCTGGCGGCGTCGGAGGCGATTGCCAGCGGGCGGTTGGCGGCATAGTGGAGCGGCGGGTTGTGGCGAGCACCTGCGAGCTCCACAATTCATCCCGCGGGCTCAAGACGGCCATCGCGCCCAATGTGATAACGCTGCAGGTCCTGCGCCAGAACCAGCCGCCCGCTATAGTGGGCCAACGCCTCGGCACGCACATCGTCGATGCTCGGGCTGCGCCGTGAGTCGTGCTGGTAGCGGGCGCTGAAGTGCGTCAGTACCAGGTTGCGCACGCCCGCAGCTTCGGCAAAGCGTGCCACCGCAGCCGCGGTGCTATGGCCGAAGGTGACCCCCGTGCGCTCGACCACCGCCTGGGTGAACGTGGCTTCGTGTACCAGCACGTCCGCCCCCCTGGCGGTATCGGCCAATAGCGCGGGGTTGTCATTGTCGCCGCACACGATCATCCGCCGTGGCGGGCGCGAAGGGCGCAAGTAATCACTGCCGTGCAGCAGTTGCCCGCCATGCTGCACCGTCAGGCCTTTGGCCAGGTCGCCCCACAGTGGGCCACGGGGTATGCCTTTTGCTTCCAGGCGCGGGATGTCCAGGCGCGGTTCGGGGTTGAGTTCGGTGAACACGAAGCCGACGCTCGGCACCCGGTGCGACAACTGCACGCTGGTCACCTGCACGGCTTCACTGCGCCACTCCACCAGGTCTTCCACGGCCAGCAGGCGCAGTTCGAACGGCAGGAAGGTATCGCTGGCCACCAGCCCCTGGCGCACCCAGTCGTGCAGGGCGGTGGGCAATACAAGGTCCAGCGGCTGGGTGCGCCCGCTCATGCCGGCGCTGGCCAGCAGGCCTGGCAGGCCGAAGCAATGGTCGCCGTGCACGTGGGTGATGAAGATGGCGCGCAGGTCGCGGATCGACAGCGGCGTGTGCAGCAGTTGGTGCTGGGTGCCTTCGCCACAGTCGACCAGGTACCAGTGGCTGCCACTGGCTTCGATCACAGCGGTGGCGCTGACGTTGCGTGCCTTGGTCGGCACGCCGGCGGAGGTGCCCAGGAACAGCAAATCCATGGTCTGGCTCCTTGTTTCAGCCCGGCAGCGACGCCTGTACCAGCGGACCGATATGCATCAGGCGGATACAAGGTGCTTGTGGCGGCGTGGTACTCAACGGGCTCATTCCTTCGAGGTGATACGGGGCGCACACCTTAGCCGGATTGCCGCATGTCGTCGATGGCCCGCCAGGTTTGCCTACTCTGCCTGTCGCCAGATGAGCTTGCTGGTGTCATAGCCTTGCTCACGGGCGATCATCAGCAGTTGCTCGCGCAGTTGGTCGGTGACCGCGGGCGTGCGCGAAAGCAGCCACAGGTATTCGCGGTTCGGGTGGCCGACCAAGGCCACGCGGTAGTCCTGATCGTGGTACAGCACCCAGTACTCGCCCTTGGCCAGGCCGGGCGCAAGGCGGCTGAACCAGTTGTCGAAGCGCACCCAGAGCTTGTCGGTGCTACCCGGTTGCTGGGCTTCGGCGATGCCCTTGGCCTGGTTCCACTGGCCGTCCTTTTCCTGGCAGCGGTTGGTCACGTCGAGGCGGCCGTCCTCTCGCAGACCGTAGTGCGCCTCGGACTGCACGCAGTTGCGCTGGAAGAACATCGGCAGCCGCGCGAGTTCGTACCAGGAGCCCTGGTAACGTTGCAGGTCGACCTGCTGGGTACGCGGCGGTGCCGGGTGGTCGTTGCCGGCGCAGCCGAGCAGGGCCAGGGTCATGCAGGAAAGCAGCAACGTGGTGCGTAGCGCCATGGTGAACCTCCTTGATACGGACGGGGCTTACCTGTGTTTCGATGCGGGCGAGAGGCAAAAGTTGTACGGGATTGTAGCTTTCAGAACGAACCGGTCTGCACTTCGCCTGCGCGCACGTAGCGGGCGATGACCACGCCCTTGGGCGAAACCTGCGAGTGCTGCAGGGTGAAGGCCGCCGCTGCCGCATCGTCGCCGAACAGGCGTTTGCCGTGGCCGAGCAGCAGCGGGTGGATCAGCAGTTGCAGTTCATCGACCAGGCCTGCCGCCAGCAGTTGCTGTACCAGTTCGCTGCTGCCCTGGGTCAGCAGGTTGGCGCCGTCCTGCTGTTTCAGCGTGCGAACCGCTGCGGCGATGTCCGTGCCCAGGGCATGGCTGTTGTGCCAGTCGAGGGTTGAGGGGTTGTGGGTGGCCACGTGCTTGGGCACGCTGTTGAACAGGTTGGCGATGGAGAAGTCTTCCGAGCTGTCTTTGATGTCAGGCCAGTAGCCGGCGAAGATGTCGTAGGTGCGCCGGCCCAGTAGCAGCTCGAAGGGCTCGCTGAACAGGGCCTGCATGGCCTGGCCGAAGACTTCCTCTGCATACGGCACGATCCAGCCGCCGTAGGTGAAGCCGCCGCTGGTGTCTTCCTGCGGGCCGCCGGGGGCCTGCATGACACCGTCGAGGCTGATGAAGGCGGCTACGATGAGTTTGCGCATGGGGACTCTCCTGTTGGCAGCCGGGGTGGCTGTGGGCATGGGATAGTCGAATGGCAGGCAGCAGAATCGACAGGGCTGTTTGAGTGGTCTGCACTGGCCCTTTCGCGGGTAAACCCGCTCCCACATGATCTCCACAGTTTCGCAGGCTGTGCAGTACCTGTGGGAGCGGGTTCACCCGCGAAGAGGCCGGTACAGGCTACATCACAGCCAGTAGGTCACCGCCCACCACCCCAGGCCACCCATCACTACGGTATAGGGCAAGGCCATCCACACCATCCGCCCATACGACAGCCGGATCAGCGGTGCAATCGCCGACGTCAGCAGGAACAGGAACGCCGCCTGCCCATTCGGTGTCGCCACACTGGGCAGGTTGGTACCGGTGTTGATTGCCACCGCCAGCGTCTCGAAATGCTCACGGCTCATGCCGCCATTGAGGAACGCCTGCTTCACCTCGGTGATGTAGATAGTGGCGACGAATACGTTGTCGCTGATCGCCGACAGCAGGCCGTTGGCCAGGTACAGCATGCCCGGCTGCTGCTCGGCCGGCAGCGCCAGCACCCAGGCAATCAACGGGCTGAACAGCTGCTGTTGATGAATCACCGCCACCACGGCAAAGAACACCACCAGCAATGCGGTGAACGGCATGGCGTCCTGGAAGGCACGGCCCAGGCGGTGTTCGTCAGTGATGCCGGTAAAGGCCGTGATCAGCACGATCACCATCAGGCCGATCAGGCCGACCTCGGCAACGTGCAGCCCCAGGCAGACGATCAGGATCAGTGCGGCGAACCCTTGCACCCACAGCGCAATGCGTTGGGCTGTGGTGCGCGCAGCATCGTCCTCGGCGGCGTAGGCGGCCAGCACCTGGCGCACCGGTTCGGGCATCAGCGTGCCATAGCCGAACAGGCGCAGCTTCTCCAGCAGCACGCAGGTCAGCAGGCCGGCGCCCAGCACCGGCAGCGACACCGGTGCCACCTTCAGGAAGAAATCGGCAAAGTGCCAGCCCATTTCGTGGCCAATCAGCAGGTTCTGCGGCTCGCCCACCAGCGTACACACGCCGCCCAGGGCGGTACCCACCGCGCCATGCATCAGCAGGCTGCGCAGGAAGGCGCGGAACTGGTCGAGGTCTTCACGGTGCAACTGTGCGATCTGCTGGTCGCTGTCCAGTGCACCGTCTTCGCGCGGGTTGGCCCCGGAGGCGACGCGGTGGTAGACCGCATAGAAGCCGACCGCGGCGCTGATGATCACGGCGGTCACGGTCAGCGCATCGAGAAACGCTGAGAGGAATGCCGACAGCACGCAGAACAGCAACGCCAGGGTCGCCTTCAAACGCACCCCCAGCAAAATGCGCGAGAACAGGAACAGCAGCAGTTCCTTCATGAAGTGTATGCCCGCAACCATGAACATCAGCAGCAGGATCACCGGGAAGTTGTGCTGCAACTCTTCGTACAGGGTTTGCGGGGTGGTCATCTGCAACAACAGGGCTTCGACCAGCAGCAGGCCGCCGGGCATCAGCGGGTAGCACTTCAGGGCCATGCCCAGGGTGAAGATGAATTCGAGCACCAGTGCCCAGCCGGCCGCGACCGGGCCGACGGTCAGCAGCAGTAGCGGATTGAGCACCAGGAACAGGCAGATGACTGCCTTGTACCAAAGCGGCGACTGGCCCAGAAAGCTGTGGGCGAGGGCGCCGGTCAGGGAGCGCGACATGAATTTGTATCCTTATGATTCGGCGATGGCGCACGGTGCCGGATCAGCGCGTCTTAGGCAAGGCGTAAAGTCCCGTTTTTGGCACAAGTGCGGTCATCGGGCTGGGTTACCATCCGTGCCATGAACCCTTCACCCGCAGGAGTGCCGCCCGTGACCGAGTACAGCGCATTCAAGGTCGAACTGACCGACAGCATTGCCCATGTTCAGATCAACCGCCCGGAAAAGGTCAATGCGATGAATGCGGCCTTCTGGGAGGAGATCACCGACATCTTCCAGTGGGTCGATGACACCGACGCGGTGCGGGTGGTGGTGATCAGCGGTGCCGGCAAGCATTTTTCCGCCGGTATCGACCTGATGATGCTGGCCTCGCTGGCCGGGCAGATGGGCAAGGACGTGGGCCGCAATGCGCGCTTCCTGCGCAGCACCATCTTGCGCCTGCAGGCGTCGTTCAATGCCGTGGACAAATGCCGCAAGCCGGTACTGGCAGCGGTGCAGGGTTACTGCATTGGCGGTGCCATCGACCTTATCTCGGCCTGCGACATGCGCTACTGCAGCAGCGACGCGCAGTTCTCGATCAAGGAAATCGACATGGGCATGGCCGCCGATGTCGGCACACTGCAACGTTTGCCTCGTATCATCGGTGACGGCATGATGCGTGAGCTGGCCTTCACCGGGCGCAATGTCGAGGCCGAAGAGGCGCTGCGCATTGGCCTGGTCAACCGGGTCTATGATGATCAGGCCGCGCTGATGGACGGGGTCTTTGCCATCGCCCGCGAGATTGCCGCAAAATCGCCGATCGCCGTGGCCGGCACCAAGGAAATGCTCAGCTACATGCGTGACCATCGCATCGACGATGGCCTGGAGTACATCGCCACCTGGAACGCCGCGATGCTGCAGTCCGAAGACCTGCGCGTGGCAGTGGCGGCGCACATGAGCAAACAGAAACCGACGTTCGCCGACTGATCAGGCCGGGGGACGCGCAGTAAAGGAACCCCCCGACATGTCAGCACGCTGGACTACCGCAGTACTCGACCCGCAGATCACCGGGGGGCTGGCCGTGGCCCGCAGCCCGGAAGGGTTCCTGGTGGACGACAACGGCGCGCTGTTCCCCCGCGACTGGCTCAAGCGCCAGGACCTCGATGTGTTGTGCGAGCACGGCATTGGCCACTTCGACGGCCAGCCGGTGTTCCTGCTGGAGCTGCGCAGCGCCACCGACGTGCCCGGCTGCGCCTGGCGAGGATTGCGCGCATTCATGCTCGAAGGTGACTTCGATACCTACACAGTGCTGGGCTATGCCGCACAGATCGGCACCTGGGCCCGTGAGCACCGCTTCTGCGGCAGCTGCGGCCAGGCGATGACGCAGATTCGCTGGGAGCGGGCAATGTACTGCCAGCCCTGCGACCTGCGCAGCTACCCGCGCATTTCACCGAGCATGATCGTGCTGGTGACCCGTGGCGACGAAATCCTGCTGGCGCGCTCGCCGCGTTTCGTCACCGGGGTATACAGCACGTTGGCAGGCTTCGCCGAACCGGGCGAGTCGGCCGAGGACTGCCTGGTGCGCGAAGTACGTGAAGAAGTGGCGGTGGAGGTGCAGAACATCCAGTACGTCGGCAGCCAGTGCTGGCCGTTCCCGCATTCGATGATGCTGGGCTTCCATGCCGAGTATGCCGGCGGCGATATCGTCATGCAGCCGGACGAGATCGAGGACGCCAGGTGGTTCAGCGTCCACGACCTGCCGCCGCTGCCGGCCGGGCGTTCGATTGCCCGGTACCTGATCGACCTTTATGTTGCACGGCGGCTGGGCTGTGATATCCCTGCTTTCCCGTCCTAGCTGCAGTGAGAAATGTTCTCCGACTAGGCGCAGGGCGCAGGCAATGGTCATTCCATTGCCAAGTCCTGCAACGACGGCGGAGGACATTTCTCGCGCAGATAGGGCGGGTAAGCAGGGGTATCACAGCCCATCAGGCTTGCCCGAACCAGTGCTGCCACGCCAGGCGCACGGTCAATGCCAGCACCACGGTGATGAACACCGGGCGGATGAACTTGCTGCCGCCACTGATCGCCGTGCGTGCGCCGAAGAAGGCGCCGACCATCACCGACAGGCCCATGCACAGGCCGACGATGTAGTCCACCTGCCCGGAAATGATGAACACCGTCAGCGCCGCGATGTTGCTGACGAAGTTCATGCTGCGCGCCACGCCGCTGGCACGGACCAGGTCGATGGGGTACAGCAGCAAGGTGCTGACCGTCCAGAACGCCCCGGTACCCGGGCCGGCCACGCCGTCATAGAAGCCCAGGGTGAAGCCTTGTGGTACTTGCCACTTTTTCCTGATCGGTGCATCGGCATCCAGCGGTGCCTTGGGCGTGCCGCCGAACAGCAGGTAGACACCACAGGCGAAGACGATCACCGGTAGCATCTTGTTCAGCCATTCGGCCGGCATGTAGTGGGCGATGACCGCGCCGAGCAAGGCCCCGGTCAAGGTGGCGAACAAGGCGGGGCGCCATTGTGCCGGGTGGAACAGCTTGCGCCTGTAGTAGGTGAAGCCGGCGGTGGCCGAGCCGAAGGTGGAGCTGAGCTTGTTGGTACCCAGTACCAGGTGCGGTGGCATGCCGGCGGTGAGTAGCGCCGGGGTGGTGAGCAGGCCGCCACCGCCGGCAATGGCATCGATGAAACCGGCAACGAAGGCGACCAGGGCCAGGATCAGCAGGGTGAGGGGTTCTACGGTGAGTTCGAAGGGCATGGGGTTTTGGCAGGCAGGGAGGCAAGGGGCGGCAAAGGGCCGCACTAGAAGCGTGACATGGTAATCCTGGGGGAGGTGTGTTGCCAGTGCCGGCCTCTTCGCGGGCACGCCCGCTCCCACAGGTTACCTGCACATTTCAAGACCTGTGCAGTACCTGTGGGAGCGGGCGTGCCCGCGAAGAGGCCGGTGCAGGCGATCACATCAGCTACGGATAAACGCCAGCAAATCCGCATTGATCACATCGGCATGGGTGGTCGGCATGCCATGCGGGTAGCCCTGGTAGGTCTTCAGTGTGCCATTGGGCAGCAGCTTGGCCGACAGCAGCCCGGAGTTCTCATACGGCACGATCTGGTCGTCGTCGCCATGCATCACCAGCACCGGCTGGGTAATGCCCTTCAGGTCTTCGGTGAAGTCGGTCTGGGAAAACGCCACGATGCCATCGTAATGGGCCTTGGCGCTACCGATCATGCCCTGGCGCCACCAGTTGCCGATGATGCCTTCGCTGGCGTCGACACCGGGGCGGTTGTAGCCGTAGAACGGCCCTGCCGGCACATCCCGGTAGAACTGCGCGCGGTTGCTGGCGACCTGGGCCTGGAAGCCGTCGAAAACGGATTTGGGCAGGCCACCGGGATTATCGGGAGTCTGCACCATCAACGGCGGTACGGCGGCGATCAGCACGGCCTTGGCCACCTTGTCTGCAGGGTGTCGGGCCATGTAGCGCACCACCTCACCGCCACCGGTCGAGTGGCCGACATGCACGGCGCCCTGAATGCCCAGGTGGGCCACCACTGCGGCTACGTCGTCGGCGTAGTGGTCCATGTCGTGGCCGTCCCATACCTGGCTGGAGCGGCCATGGCCGCGGCGGTCGTGGGCGACCACGCGGTAACCGTGGGCGAGGAAGAACAGCATCTGCGCGTCCCAGTCGTCGGCACTGAGCGGCCAGCCGTGGTGGAAGTGGATGACCGGCGCATCGCGCGGGCCCCAGTCCTTGTAGAAGATCTGTACGCCGTCCTTCGTGGTTACATAGCTCATGGTCGGGTCTCCTGTGTGCAGGAAGCGAAGTGAGCTATTGAGAATAGGAGGAATTTTGCTTGGCGCCGGAATTTGTGGTGACTGCACTGCAGTGGGCTTGCACCATGCTTCCGGCCTGCCCGGCGCCGTGTAGGAGCGGTGCCAGGCGATCAGGCGCGGTCGCGCATCCGGTACCAGGCCTTGGCGGCGGCTTCCAGCGGTGCGGCCAGCAGGTCGCCACCGGGGAAGCGGCCGTTGTCGATGCCTTGATATAGCGCCAGCAGGTCGTCGTCACCGAGGATGGCATCGCTCACGGCCCGGGCTGCGGCCAGGGTCGGCAGCACGCCATGGCCTGAGAAGCCCTGTAGCCAGTAGCGCTGGCCCTCGCGGCCGACGTCCGGGGTACGCTGGATGCTGCAATCGATATGGCCGCCCCAGGCGTAGTCGATGGCTACCCCGGCCAGCTGCGGGAAAGCCCGCTCCAGGTAGGGGCGGGTGGCACTGGCGACGTCCCTGGGAATACCGCCCAGGTAGGTGCAGCCGCCGCCAAATAGCAGACGATGGTCCGGGGTAAGGCGGAAATAGTCGGGCACGAACTGGTTGTCGATTACGCAGCTGTTGCGGGGCAGTAGCGACTGGGCGAAGTCGGCGTCCAACGGCGCGGTGGCTACCTGATAGGACCCGACGGGCAGCAGGCGGCGTGACAGGCTGCGGTCGAGGCGGTCGATGTAGGCGTTGCAGGCCAGTACCAGCACGTCGCTGCGCACTTCGCCACGCTCGGTGCGGGCGATGTAGCCGCTGCCGGTCTGTTGGTAGTCGAGCACCTGGCTTTGTTCGAAGATACGCCCACCGCTAGCTTCGATGGTACTGGCCAGGCCCTGGGCCAGCTTTAGCGGATTGAGGTGGGCGCCTTTGGCGTCATAGAGCGCAGCCTGGTAGCGCGGGCTGTCGATCCATTGGGGCAGCTCGTCGCGGCCGATCAGGCGCAGGGCGTCGTAGCCCCATTTGTGTTCGGCCTCGTGCAGGGCTTCTTCCAACAGTTTCACCCGGCGCGGCAGCACGGCAGTCCACAAGCTGCCCAGCCGGTAGTCAATGTCGAAGCCATGGCGCACGGGGAGTTCGCGCATTTCGTCGGCGGCCCAGCACATGCTGGCCCACAGGCGTCGGGTGCGTTCGATACCCAGGGCCTTTTCCAGCGGCGGCATGTCGCACGACCAGCCGAGCAGTGCCTGGCCACCATTGCGGCCGGACGCGGCCCAGGCCACGCGGCTGGCTTCCAGCAGCGTTACGCGTTTGCCGGCCTGGGTCAGGCGCAGGGCGGTGTGCAGGCCGCTGAAGCCGGCGCCAATGATCAGTACATCGGTGTCGTGGTTGCCTTGCAGGGTGGGGCGCAGGGGAATGCTGGTGGGGTAGGTCTGGGCGTAGTAGCTGGCGACGTGCTGGGCGGATTGTTTGAACATGCAGGGGTCTCATGAAATTTATTTTGATTATTTTCATGAAAATTTAGCAGGTAAATTTCATGGCGCCAATGCATTGGCCGCCTTTGTGGTTTACCTGGGGTTGTTGTGTTGCCTGTCCTGGCCCTTTCGCGGGTAAACCCGCTCCCACAGAGTCATCACAGGTCTTGAGGTCGGCGCTGTTCCTGTGGGAGCGGGTTTACCCGCGAAGGGGCCTGACCTGGGAGGGCAAAATCTTCAGGTTGTCGCCTTTTTTCGAGGCTGCCTTGGTTTGCCTGCGGCCGCTTTTCCTTTCCCGCCGCCCCTGCGCTTCTTCTTCCACGGCGGCGCCGCCCCGGCCGCCGGCCCGCTGATGGTCATGCGCATACCGCTGCACCGCTCCACCAGTTTGCCCATCCATGCCGACTGCCGGGCGACGAACTCTTCCAGCGTCATCTCGCCACTCTGCACCATGTCCAGCGCCTGCTCCCAGATAGCCGTGGTACCCGGGTCGGCAATGGCGCGCGGTACGGCGTCGATCAGGCTGAACGCCGCAGGCGTGGCGGACAGGGCCTTGCCGTTCTTGACCAGGTAACCACGGTCAAGCAGGCCCTGGATGATGCTGGCGCGGGTGGCTTCGGTGCCGATGCCGGTGGTTTCCTTGAGCTTCTGCTTCAGTCGAGGGTCATCCACCAGCTTGGCGACGTTCTTCATCGCCTTGATCAGGTCGCCTTCGGTAAACGGCTTGGGTGGCTGGGTCCACAGGTCTTTCAGTTGCAGGCTCTGCACGC
Organism: Pseudomonas sp. SF2; assembly: GCF_036858055.1. NCBI lineage: Bacteria > Pseudomonadati > Pseudomonadota > Gammaproteobacteria > Pseudomonadales > Pseudomonadaceae > Pseudomonas > Pseudomonas sp. SF2. The sequence goes on from NZ_JAMBDI010000010.1 coordinate 98,359, forward strand.
TGCAGTCCTGGCCTTCGCGCAGCGCTGGTAACACCTGGGCCGGTGGTGTCTCGCGGCCCTTGGCCGGGGTCAGCGCTTCGGGCAGTGCACGGCGCCAGCCGGGTTCGACGATCTGCTTGCCTACTGCACGCAGGGCATGGCCGGCGCAATCGAAGTCGGCCTGGGTGCGGTCGTACTCGTGGTTGGGCAGGAACTGCGCCAGGTAGCGGGCGCGGATCAGGGTGTACACCGCCTTGTGCTTGGCCGGCAGGCGCGACGGGTCGCTGGCGGCGGCAGTGGGGATGATGCCGTGGTGGGCACTGACCTTGGCGTCGTTCCACGCCCGTGAACGGCGCTGCGGCTCCAGGTAGGGCTGCAGCGGCGCCAGGCTGGCATCGGCCCGTTGCAGGGCGGCGAGGATGGCGGGCGCTTCGGCGTGCTGGCTTTGTGGCAGGTAGCCGCAGTCGCTGCGCGGGTAGGTGATCAGCTTGTGGGTTTCGTACAGCGCCTGGGCGATGTCGAGGGTTTCCTGGGCGCCGAGGCCGAATTTTTTCGAGCACAGTTCCTGCAGCGTGCCCAGGTCGAAGGGCAGGGGAGCCGCCTCACGCACGCGCTCGGTGGTCACCTTGATGGCCCGGGCAATACCCGCATTGCCGATGTCGGCGGCAGCCTGCTGCGCCAGGGCCTGGTTCAGGCAGCGGCCCTGGTCGTCGCAGGCGTCCTCGGGGGCGCGCCACTGGGCGTTGAAGCCAAAGCCTGCGTGTTCGAGTTGCACGTCGATGGCCCAGAACGGCACCGGCACGAAGTCGGCGATGCTGCGGTCGCGGTCGACCACCAGGCGCAAGGTGGGCGTTTGCACCCGGCCCACCGGCAGCACGCCCTGGTAGCCGGACTGCCGGCCCAGCAGGGTGAACAGCCGGCTCATGTTCATGCCGATCAGCCAGTCGGCGCGGGAGCGGCCCAGCGCCGAGTGGTACAGGTTGAAGGTTTCGTGGCCCGGCAGCAGGCGTGCCAGTGCCTTGCGGATGGAGGCGTCGTCCAGTGCCGACAGCCACAGGCGCTGCACCGGGCCGCGGTAGCGACAATGCTCGACCAGTTCGCGGGCGATCATTTCGCCTTCGCGGTCGGCGTCGGTGGCGATCACCAGTTCGCGCGCTTCGCCGAGCAGGCGCTTGACCGCCTTGAACTGGCTGGCGGTCTTGGGCTTGACCAGCATCTTCCACTTGTCCGGGATGATCGGCAGGTCGGCCAGGTTCCAGCGCTTGTAGCGTTCGTCGTAGCTGTCGGGCGGGGCGGTTTCCAGCAGGTGGCCGATGCACCAGGTCACGCAGACGTCGGTGCCTTGCCAGCAGCCATCGCCCTTGCGGTTGGCGCCGAGCACTTTGGCGATGTCTTTTGCCTGGGAGGGTTTTTCGCAGAGGAACAGGCGCATGGCCGGGGACGCTTCATCGGGGGTGATGGGCGATAGGATGCGCAAGCGAGGGCGCGGAGGCAAGTTTTATCTGGATGGATGTACAGGTTTTTTGTCAGAGGGGATGTCTTGGCTGTACCGGCCTCTTCGCGGGTGAACCCGCTCCCACAGGGGCCCCACAATTTTCAGAATTTGTGGGGGCCTGTGGGAAGGTCGTGGATCAGGCGCGCGAGTCGCGCACCATGTCCACGTGCGGGATGCCGGCTTCGAGGAACTCCTCGCTGACCACGCGAAAACCCAGCCGCTCGTAGAACGGCGTGGCGTGCACCTGGGCGCTGAGCATCTGCTGCTTCAGGTCGCGGTTCTGGGCTTCGACAATCACCGCGTTCATCAGCGCGTCACCCACCTTAAGCCCGCGCCAGTCCTTCAGCACCGAGACCCGGCCGATGGTGCCGTCAGGCAGCAGGCGGGCGGTGCCGATCGGGTAGTCGCCTTCCAGGGCCAGGAAGTGCGCGGCGGTCGGGTCGTCCGAGTCCCACTCCAGCTCCGGCGGCACGTGCTGTTCGGCAATGAACACCGCTTCGCGGATGCGGCGGATGTCGGCGTTGTCCTTGTGCCAGTCGGCAAGGCGCACACGAATCTTATTCATTGGCGAATCCCAGGCTTCCTTGTTTGACCAGCTGCTGTACCAGCATAAGGCCATCTTCATCCTGCAGCCATTCGCCCAGGTTATCGATGTGCAGGGCGTCGGCCGCGCAAACCAGCTTCAGCAGCTCGCGCAGTTTGCCCGGCAGCGGGCAGCTGCGGCCGCTGGCGAACAGCAGCAGGTCTTCTTCGAATTCCGACCAGGCCAGGCGTGCGCTCGGGTTGCGGATCAGGATGGCGCCCTGTTCCAGGGCGTCGATCAGCTCTTCCTCGGACAGCTCTTCACCGACGATCTGCTCGGGGTAGCGTGGCTCGGTCATGAACTGGCCGAACCAGGTCAGCAGCAGGTCCTTGTCGCCCATGTGCTTGTCGAGCAGCGCCTTCAGGCGGTCGAGGGCGTCGTGCTGGATCTGGTGCGGGTCGCTGACCGGCTGGGCGTCGGCGTCGCTGTAGCGTTCTTCGTCGGGCAGGAACTGGCCGAGGAAATCGGTGAAGTGGGTCAGCACTTCGGCGGCGCTTGGGGCGCGGAAGCCGACCGAGTAGGTCAGGCAGTCGTCCACGGCCACGCCGTAGTGGGCCAGGCGCGGTGGCAGGTAGAGCATGTCGCCCGGCTCCAGGGTCCACTCATCGCTCTGCTCGAATTCGGCGAGGATGCGCAGGTCGGCGTGCTCCAGTAGCGAGCTGTCGCTGCTGCACATCTGGCCGATTTTCCAGTTGCGCTGGCCGTGGCCCTGCAGCAGGAACACGTCGTAGTTGTCGAAGTGCGGGCCGACGCTGCCACCGGGGGCGGCGAAGCTGATCATCACGTCATCGATGCGCCAGCTGGGCAGGAAACGGAAGTTTTCCAGCAGTTCGGCCACTTCCGGGACGAACTGGTCGACGGCCTGCACCAGCAGGGTCCAGTCCTTTTCCGGCAACTCGGCGAAGGTCTCTTCGGTGAACGGGCCGCGACGCAGCTCCCACGGGTGCGCGCCGTGCTCGAGCACGATACGCGACTCTACTTCCTCTTCCAGAGCCAGGCCGGCCAGCTCGTCGGGGTCGATCGGGCTGATGAAGTCCGGGAAGGCCTGGCGCACCAGCAGCGGCTTCTTCTGCCAGTAGTCGCGCATGAATTCGCGGGCCGAGATGCCGCCGAGCAGCTGCAGTGGAGTATCAGGATTCATGTTCAACCTATTGAAAAAATGTAATTTTCGTCCGGGAATAAAAACGCCCGGGCAGGCCGGGCGTTGAACGCGACGGTCAGCTTAGATGCGTTTGGCCTGTGCTGCCGCGTTGCCGATGTAGGTAGCAGGGGTCAGCTGCTTGAGCTCGGCCTTGGCGTCGGCTGGCATGTCCAGGCCGTCGATGAAGGTCAGCAGCGCTTCCGGGGTGATGCCCTTGCCACGGGTCAGCTCTTTGAGCTTCTCGTAGGGGTTTTCGATGTTGAAGCGGCGCATCACGGTCTGGATCGGCTCGGCCAGTACTTCCCAGCAGGCGTCCAGGTCGGCGGCGATGCGGGCTTCGTTGACTTCCAGCTTGCCGATGCCTTTCAGGCTGGCTTCGTAGGCGATGACGCTATGGGCAAAGCCTACGCCCAGGTTGCGCAGCACGGTGGAGTCGGTCAGGTCACGCTGCCAGCGCGAGATCGGCAGCTTGCTGGCCAGGTGCTGGAACAGCGCGTTGGCGATACCCAGGTTGCCTTCGGAGTTTTCGAAGTCGATCGGGTTGACCTTGTGCGGCATGGTCGACGAGCCGATTTCGCCGGCAACGGTCTTCTGCTTGAAGTAGCCCAGCGAGATGTAGCCCCACACATCGCGGTCGAAGTCGATCAGGATGGTGTTGAAGCGGGCGATGGCGTCGAACAGCTCGGCGATGTAGTCGTGCGGCTCGATCTGGGTGGTGTACGGGTTGAACTGCAGGCCCAGCTCGTCTTCGATGAAGGCGCGGGCGTTCTGCTCCCAGTCGATCTGCGAGTAGGCCGACAGGTGGGCGTTGTAGTTGCCCACGGCGCCGTTGATCTTGCCCAGCAGCGGCACGGCGGCAACCTGGGCGATCTGGCGCTCCAGGCGGTACACGACGTTGGCCAGCTCTTTACCCAGGGTGGTCGGCGAAGCCGGCTGGCCGTGGGTGCGCGACAGCATCGGCACGTCGGCATGGGCGTGGGCCAGGGCGCGGATGGCATCGGCGATCTGGCGCATCAGCGGCAGCAGCACTTCGTCACGGCCGGCGCGCAGCATCAGGGCGTGGGACAGGTTGTTGATGTCCTCGCTGGTGCAGGCGAAGTGGATGAACTCGCTGACCTTGGCCAGCTCAGGCAGCTTGGCAGCCTGCTCCTTGAGGAGGTATTCGATCGCCTTGACGTCGTGGTTGGTGGTGCGCTCGATTTCCTTGACGCGTTCGGCGTGCTCGAGCTTGAAGTCGGTGGCCAGGCTGTCCAGCAGGGCGTTGGCTTCGGCGGAGAATGCCGGCACTTCGCCGATCTGCGGGTGGGCGGCCAGGCGCTGCAGCCAGCGCACTTCGACCAGGGCGCGGAAACGGATCAGGCCGAATTCGCTGAAAATAGGGCGCAAGGCCTGGGTTTTGCCGGCATAACGGCCGTCTACAGGGGAAACCGCAGTGAGCGAAGAGAGCTGCATGGGGTGTTCTCGGACAGTCAGGCTTTTGGAAGGGCGCATATCATACATGAATTTTGCGCCCGAGTCGGGTGGCTGACCAAAGGTCGGGCCATTAAAAGCATGTCGCGGCCCTTGTGGGGCGGGTTTACCCGCGAATACGTCGGCTGATCCAGCATCGCATTCGCGGGTGAACCCGCTCCCACAGGGGTGGGGGTCGCCTGTCAGGAAGGCGAACGCATCATGTCGTACAGTTCGTTGAGCAACTTGCGCCGGCTGAACACCAGCTGCCAGCGGTGCCCGCCCAGCTGGCGCCACAGGCGCGCGGCGCGGATGCCGGCCAGCAGCAGGGCGCGGATCTTCGAGGCGTTGCTGGCCTGCTGCAGGAAGCGCATGTCGCCATGTACCTGGATGCGCTGGCGCAAGGTGCTCAGGGTGTCCTGGTACAAGGCTCCACTGGATGCAATGACGTTTTCATGAACCAGGCCGAAATGCTCGGCCTGGGACTGGATTTGCGGCAGGCGGTTGCCGATGGTGTCGAGCAGGTCGCCGCGCTTGTTCAGCTGGCGCTCCAGGCCCAGCATCGACAGGGCGTAGCGCAGCGGCTCGCGCTGCAGGCTGCTGGGGTCGCGCTCCAGCGCGCCGACCAGCGCGCGGTAGCCGTCGCGCAGGTTCAGGTCGTCACCACCGAATACCTCCAGGGTGTCCTTGGGGTCACGCACCAGCAGGCTGCCCAGCATGCAGCCGATGTTGGCCTCGCTGGCCTGGCCGGTGCGGGCGATGCGATCGACCAATACAGCGGCCTGGAACACACCGCCCAATGCAATCAGCTGCTCCTGCAGGTTGCTCATGTGCGCGGGCTCCAGGGCTCGGCGGCTTCGATCACGCCGCCACCCAGGCACACTTCGCCGTCGTAGAACACCACCGACTGGCCCGGGGTAACGGCGCGCTGCGGCTCGTCGAACACCGCGCGGTAACCGCTTTCGGTCAGCGCCAGGGTGCACTGTTGGTCGCTCTGGCGGTAGCGTACCTTGGCGGTCAGCTGGCGCGGGCTGCTGAGGTCGACCGGGTTGACCCAGAAAATTTCCGAAGCCAGCAGGGCGCGGGAGAACAACCATGGGTGTTCGTTACCCTGGCCGACCACCAGCACGTTGCGGGTCAGGTCCTTGTGCAGCACGTACCACGGCTCGTCGCCGGCGTCCTTAAGGCCGCCAATGCCCAGGCCCTGGCGCTGGCCGATGGTGTGGTACATCAGACCGTGGTGGCGGCCGATCACTTCACCGTCGGTGGTTTCGATGTCGCCTGGCTGTGCCGGCAGGTACTGCTTGAGGAAGTCGCTGAAGCGGCGCTCGCCGATGAAGCAGATGCCGGTGGAGTCCTTCTTCTTGGCGGTGGCCAGGCCGTGTTTTTCGGCAATGGCGCGGACTTCGGGCTTTTCCAGCTCGCCGACCGGGAACAGGGTGCGGGCAATTTCCTTGCCGCCGACGGCGTGCAGGAAGTAGCTCTGATCCTTGTTCGGGTCCAGGCCCTTGAGCAGTTCGGTGAGTTCACCGGTGTCGCGGCGGCGCACGTAATGGCCGGTGGCGATCAGGTCGGCACCCAGCGACAGGGCGTAGTCGAGGAACGCCTTGAACTTGATTTCGCGGTTGCAGAGGATGTCCGGGTTGGGCGTGCGGCCGGCCTTGTACTCCTCGAGGAAGTGCTCGAACACGTTGTCCCAGTATTCGGCGGCGAAGTTGGCGGTGTGCAGCTTGATGCCGATGCGGTCGCACACGGCCTGGGCGTCGGCCAGGTCTTCACGGGCGGTGCAGTATTCGGTGCCGTCGTCTTCTTCCCAGTTCTTCATGAACAGCCCTTCCACCTGGTAGCCCTGCTCCATGAGCAGAAGGGCGGAGACAGAAGAGTCCACGCCGCCGGACATGCCGACGATGACGCGGGTCTTGGCGGGGTCTTTGAGTGCTGGGCTGGTCATGGTTACCGGTGTGTATCAAGGGGGGAAAAACGTCGATTCTATCAAACCTGCGGCGGCGCGTCAGTCGCGCAGCAGGTCGAGGCTGTGCAAGGGGCCTTTGAGGTAGTCGTCGAGGCAGCGTGGCACCAGTTCGCTGCGCCAGCGGGCGGGGTCGGCCAGCAGTTCGTCGCGGGTCAGCCACACGGCGCGGACAATGTCGCGGTCCAGTGCCAGGTCGGCGTGATGGCGCACGGGGCGGGCGGCGAAGCAGATGCGCTGGTAGGTCACGCCGTTGCTTGGTGCGGTGTACAGGTAGATGCCGACCACGCCGGTGAGCTCGACTTCCCAGGCGGTTTCTTCGAGGGTTTCGCGCAGGGCGGCCTGGGGCAGGGTCTCGTTGGGTTCGAGGTGGCCGGCGGGTTGGTTGAAGACGTGTTGGCCTGCCTTGAATTCTTCGACGAAGAGGAACTTGCCTTCATGTTCGACGATGGTGGCGACGGTGATGTGGGGTTGCCAGGTCATGAACAGCTCCTTAGAGGCCTGCACAGCCCTTGTGGGAGCGGGTTTGCCCGCGAATGCGTCAGTGGACTCGCCATCGCATTCGCGGGTAAACCCGCTCCCACAGGGTCCGCGCTGGCGGCCAGAAATCGTTTATCCAGAAAGCACAAACCCCGGTGCGTGGCCGGGGTTTGTGCTGTTACTTCAAGCGAGCCTTACAGGGCGGCAATGGCGCTGTTGAGGGTCTGGCTTGGGCGCATCACCTTGGCGGTCAGCTCGGCATCCGGGGCGTAGTAGCCACCGATGTCGGCCGGCTTGCCCTGGACGGCGTTGAGCTCGGCGACGATGGTCTCCTCGTTCTCGGTCAGGGTCTTGGCCAGTGGGGCGAAGCGTGCCTGCAGGGCAGCGTCGTCGTTCTGCGCAGCCAGGGCCTGGGCCCAGTACAGGGTCAGGTAGAAGTGGCTGCCGCGGTTGTCGATACCACCGACTTTGCGCGACGGCGACTTGTTGGTGTCGAGGAACTTGCCAGTGGCCTGGTCCAGGGTGTTGGCCAGCACTTTGGCGCGCGGGTTGTCGTAGGTGTTGCCCAGGTGCTCCAGGGAAGCGGCCAGGGCCAGGAATTCACCCAGCGAGTCCCAACGCAGGAAGTTCTCTTCCACCAGCTGCTGCACGTGCTTCGGTGCCGAACCGCCAGCGCCGGTTTCGAACAGGCCGCCGCCGTTCATCAGCGGTACGATCGACAGCATCTTGGCGCTGGTGCCCAGCTCCATGATCGGGAACAGGTCGGTCAGGTAGTCACGCAGCACGTTGCCGGTCACCGAGATGGTGTCCTTGCCTTCGCGGATGCGGGCCAGGGAGAACTTGATGGCGTCGACCGGTGCCATGATGCGGATGTCCAGGCCACTGGTGTCGTGATCCTTCAGGTACTTCTGCACCTTCTCGATCATCACGCCGTCGTGGGCGCGGGCCGGGTCCAGCCAGAACACTGCCGGCGTGTTGCTCAGGCGGGCACGGTTGACGGCCAGCTTGACCCAGTCCTGGATCGGCGCGTCCTTGACCTGGCACATGCGGAAGATGTCACCGGCTTCGACGTTCTGCTCGAGAACGACCTTGCCTTTGCTGTCGACCACGCGCACCACGCCGTCGGCCTTGATCTGGAAGGTCTTGTCGTGGGAACCGTATTCTTCGGCCTTCTGTGCCATCAGGCCGACGTTCGGCACGCTGCCCATGGTGGTCGGGTCGAAGGCGCCGTTGGCCTTGCAGTCTTCGATGGTGGCCTGGTAGATGCCGGCGTAGCAGCGGTCCGGGATGATCGCCTTGGCATCCTGCAGTTCGCCGGCGGCGTTCCACATCTTGCCCGAGTCACGGATCATGGCCGGCATCGAGGCGTCGACGATGACGTCGCTCGGCACGTGCAGGTTGGTGATGCCTTTGTCGGAGTTGACCATGGCCAGGGCCGGGCGCTGGGCGTACAGGGCCTGGATGTCGGCTTCGATCTCGGCCTGCTTCTCGGCTGGCAGGTCCTTGATGCGGGCGTACAGGTCGCCGATGCCGTTGTTGGCGTTGAAGCCTACTTCAGCCAGGGCGGCGGCGTGCTTGGCCAGCACGTCGTTGTAGAACTCTTCGACGATGACGCCGAACATGATCGGGTCGGAGACCTTCATCATGGTGGCTTTCAGGTGCACCGACAGCAGCACGCCGGAGGCCTTGGCATCGGCGATCTGCTCGGCGATGAAGGCTTTCAGGGCCTTGCGGCTCATGGTGGCGCAGTCGATGACTTCGGCGGCTTTTACCGCGGTCTTTTCTTTCAGCACGGTGGTGCTGCCGTCTTTGCCGACCAGCTCGATGCGCAGGCTGTCGTCAGCTTCGATCAGTGCGGCTTTTTCGCTGCCGTAGAAGTCGCCCTGGGTCATGTGGGCAACGTGCGACTTGGAGTCGGCAGCCCAGGCGCCCATCTTGTGCGGGTGCTTGCGGGCGTAGTTCTTGACCGACAGCGGCGCGCGGCGGTCGGAGTTGCCTTCGCGCAGTACCGGGTTCACGGCGGAACCCTTGATGCGGTCGTAGCGGGCGCGGGATTCTTTCTCTTGCGCGGTGGCCGGCTCGTCGGCGTAGTCAGGGATGTTGAAGCCCTTGCCTTGCAGTTCCTTGATCGCGGCTTTCAGCTGCGGTACCGAGGCGCTGATGTTCGGCAGCTTGATGATGTTGGCTTCAGGGGTGGTAGCCAGCTGGCCCAGTTCCGCCAGGTGATCGCCTACTTGCTTCTCTGCGCCCAGTTGCTCCGGGAAGGCGGCGAGGATGCGGCCAGCCAGGGAGATGTCGCGGGTTTCGACGGCGATGTCAGCCGAAGCGGTGAAGGCTTCGATGATCGGCAGCAGCGAGTAAGTGGCGAGGGCGGGGGCTTCGTCGGTGAAGGTATAGATGATCTTGGAACGGGTGGGCATGCGGGTTAACTCTCTGTGTGCTGAGCGTGCTCGAGTCTCGTGCTGCGCAGGGTAGGCGCATCGCCCTGGCAGCGCCATGAGCGGAAAGTCGAGAGGCTGCGAGCGGTGATGGTGGATGCATCAGTCGAGCGTCAAGTGCTGAGCTGCGGTAACAACCCAGGCTTCGTGGCCAGGCTTTGTGTCCATTCATGGCCGAGGGCGGTCCGCATTTTTCCTGGGGATCGCCCCGATGACCCTTCGGTCGCGGCGCAGTATACCAAACCATTCGGGCTAATCAGCAAGGCCAAGTGATATCGGCCCATTTATAAGACCAAAGACTAAGCGGCAATGTGGCGGGTTGTCGCATGCCTTGCAGGTCCGCAGATGTGGTTTAGGCTCATTGCATCACTTGATGTCCAAACCACACCCGACAGCGGAGTAGTGCAAGCATGGGATACCAGAAAATCAAGGTTCCGACCGACGGCGCCAGGATCACCGTCAATGCCGACCATTCGCTCAACGTGCCTGACAACCCGATCATTCCTTATATTGAGGGCGACGGGATTGGCGTCGATGTCTCGCCGGTCATGATCAAGGTGGTCGACGCCGCCGTGCAGAAGGCCTACGGCGGCAAGCGCAAGATCGCCTGGATGGAGGTGTACGCCGGCGAAAAAGCCACCCAGGTGTACGACCAGGACACCTGGCTACCCCAGGAAACCCTCGATGCCGTGCGTGATTACGTGGTGTCGATCAAGGGGCCGCTGACCACCCCGGTGGGTGGTGGCATCCGTTCGCTCAACGTGGCCTTGCGCCAGCAGCTCGACCTTTACGTGTGCCTGCGCCCGGTGCTGTGGTTCCAGGGCGTGCCGAGCCCGGTGAAAAAGCCTGGCGATGTGGACATGGTGATCTTCCGCGAGAACTCCGAGGACATCTATGCCGGCATCGAGTGGAAGGCCGGTTCGCCCGAGGCGAACAAGGTGATCAAGTTCCTCAAGGAGGAAATGGGCGTTACCAAGATCCGCTTCGACCAGGACTGTGGCATTGGCGTCAAGCCGGTGTCCCGCGAGGGCACCAAGCGCCTGGTGCGCAAGGCCCTGCAGTATGTGGTGGACAACGACCGCGAGTCGCTGACCCTGGTGCACAAGGGCAACATCATGAAATTCACCGAGGGTGCCTTCAAGGACTGGGGCTATGAAGTGGCGCGCGACGAGTTCGGCGCCGAGCTGCTCGATGGTGGCCCGTGGATGAAGTTCAAGAACCCCAAGAGCGGCCGCGAGGTCATCGTCAAGGACGCCATTGCCGACGCCATGCTGCAGCAGATCCTGCTGCGCCCGGCCGAGTACGACGTGATCGCCACCCTTAACCTGAACGGTGACTACCTGTCCGATGCCCTGGCGGCGGAAGTGGGCGGTATCGGCATTGCGCCGGGTGCCAACCTGTCCGACACCGTGGCCATGTTCGAGGCCACCCACGGCACCGCACCCAAATATGCGGGGCAGGACAAGGTCAACCCAGGCTCGGTGATCCTGTCGGCGGAGATGATGCTGCGGCACATGGGCTGGACCGAGGCGGCCGACCTGATCATCAAGGGCACCAACGGCGCGATTGCCGCCAAGACCGTGACCTATGACTTCGAACGGCTGATGGACGGCGCCAGGCTGGTGAGCAGCTCAGGCTTTGGCGATGAAATGATCAAGCATATGTAAAGCAATGCAAAACCGGCCGCTTCCAGTAAGGAGGCGGCCGGTTTTTCGTATGCCGGCAGGCCGCGCGGCAAGTCAGGCGTCGGCAGTGCTGCCGGTTTGCTGTGCGCTGGTGGCAGTGGCGGCAGTGGCGCTGCTGATATTCACCGCGTGCAGGCCTTTGGGGCCCTGGACGATGTCGAAGCTCACGGCCTGGCCGGCCTTGAGCGTCTTGTACCCGTCCATCTGGATGGCTGAGTAATGAGCGAACAAGTCTTCGTCCTTGCCCTCTTCATTGATGAATCCATAGCCCTTGGCATTGTTGAACCACTTGACTTTACCGCTTGCCATCCCTATGTCCCTCTGCAAAGGACTCCATCACTGGAGTATCATCCACTTCATCCGCATACGAACCATGCGAAAAATCTGGTTGACTGCGCGGATCTTTATCGACCACGGTGGGTTCTTATTGTTTGTAACACCGTTTTGCCGATAGTCAAGGTCGCCCGGCGCCTGCGCTGGCCGTGCCTTTCGCAGTCAACCCATAACCTTAACCTGTCGCTCATGATGAAATTCTTTCCATGCATGCACCTAGTGAGATTCGACTAACATTCAATCAGGATCGCCCGCAATCGAATGAGGACGACGGCTCAGGTCTTGCAGTACAGGAAGCCAAGCCGATCCTGCAGGCACCACCGATGTACAAGGTGGTTTTGTTCAACGATGACTACACGCCGATGGATTTCGTCGTCGAAGTGCTCGAGACGTTCTTCAATCTGAACCGCGAGCTGGCGACCAAGATCATGCTGACCGTCCATACCGAAGGGCGGGCAGTGTGCGGATTGTTTACCCGTGACATCGCCGAAACAAAGGCTATGCAGGTCAACCAATACGCCAGGGAAAGCCAGCATCCGCTACTCTGTGAAATCGAGAAGGACGGTTAATCGCCGACCACTTGGGTATGAGGTGAAGCTATGTTAAACCGCGAGCTCGAAGTCACCCTCAATCTTGCCTTCAAGGAGGCCCGTTCGAAGCGTCATGAGTTCATGACCGTCGAACATCTGCTGCTGGCACTCCTTGACAATGAGGCTGCCGCGACCGTTCTGCGCGCCTGTGGCGCCAATCTCGACAAACTCAAGCACGACCTGCAAGAGTTCATCGATTCCACCACGCCCCTGATTCCGGTCAACGACGAAGACCGCGAAACCCAGCCGACCCTGGGCTTCCAGCGTGTACTGCAACGTGCCGTGTTCCACGTGCAAAGCTCCGGCAAGCGTGAAGTCACCGGCGCCAACGTGCTGGTGGCGATCTTCAGCGAACAGGAAAGCCAGGCCGTGTTCCTGCTCAAGCAGCAGAGCGTGGCCCGCATCGACGTGGTCAACTACATCGCCCATGGCATCTCCAAGGTGCCGGGCCATGGTTCGCATTCCGAAACCGACCAGGAAATGCAGGACGAAGAGGGCGGCGATACCGCTTCTTCGAGCAACCCGCTGGATGCCTATGCCAGCAACCTGAACGAGCTGGCCCGTGCCGGCCGTATCGACCCGCTGGTAGGTCGCGAGCAGGAAGTGGAGCGCGTGGCGCAGATTCTTGCCCGTCGGCGCAAGAACAACCCACTGCTGGTGGGTGAGGCTGGCGTTGGCAAGACCGCCATCGCCGAAGGCCTGGCCAAGCGCATCGTCGATGGCCAGGTGCCCGACCTGCTGGCGCAGAGCGTGGTGTATTCCCTCGACCTCGGCGCACTGCTGGCCGGTACCAAGTACCGTGGCGACTTCGAGAAGCGCTTCAAGGCGCTGCTGGGCGAGCTGCGCAAGCGCCCGCAGGCAATCCTGTTCATCGACGAAATCCACACCATCATCGGTGCCGGTGCAGCGTCGGGCGGGGTAATGGATGCGTCCAACCTGCTCAAGCCACTGCTGTCGTCCGGTGAAATCCGCTGCATCGGCTCGACCACGTTCCAGGAGTTCCGCGGCATCTTCGAGAAGGACCGTGCCCTGGCACGGCGCTTCCAGAAGGTCGATGTCAGCGAGCCCTCGGTCGAAGACACCGTGGGCATCCTGCGTGGCCTGAAAGGGCGCTTCGAAAGCCACCACAACATCGAGTACAGCGACGAAGCCTTGCGCGCCGCTGCCGAGCTGGCCTCGCGCTACATCAACGACCGGCACATGCCGGACAAGGCCATTGACGTGATCGACGAAGCCGGTGCCTACCAGCGCCTGCAGCCGGAGGCCAGCCGCGTCAAGCGCATCGACGTGCCACAGGTCGAAGACATCGTCGCCAAGATCGCGCGGATTCCGCCGAAACACGTCACCAGCTCCGACAAGGAACTGCTGCGTAACCTCGAGCGTGACCTGAAGCTGACCGTATTTGGTCAGGACCAGGCGATCGATTCGCTGGCTACCGCGATCAAGCTGTCCCGTGCCGGCCTCAAGTCGCCAGACAAGCCGGTTGGTTCGTTCCTGTTCGCCGGCCCGACCGGCGTCGGCAAGACCGAAGCGGCGCGGCAGCTGGCCAAGGCGCTGGGTGTAGAGCTGGTGCGCTTCGACATGTCCGAGTACATGGAGCGCCACACCGTGTCGCGCCTGATCGGTGCGCCTCCTGGTTATGTTGGCTTCGACCAGGGTGGTTTGCTGACCGAGGCGATTACCAAGCAACCGCACTGCGTGTTGCTGCTCGATGAAATCGAGAAGGCCCACCCGGAAGTCTTCAACCTGCTGCTGCAGGTGATGGACCACGGCACCCTGACCGATAACAACGGGCGCAAGGCCGACTTCCGTAACGTGATCCTGATCATGACCACCAACGCCGGTGCAGAAACCGCTGCGCGGGCCTCGATCGGCTTCACCCATCAGGACCATGCGTCCGATGCCATGGAAGTCATCCGCAAGAGCTTCACGCCGGAATTCCGCAACCGCCTGGATACCATCATCCAGTTCGGCCGCCTGAGCCACGAGACGATCAAGAGCATCGTCGACAAGTTCCTTATCGAACTGCAGGCACAGCTGGAAGACAAGCGGGTACTGCTTGAGGTCAGTGAGGATGCACGCGGCTGGTTGGCGGCCTCGGGCTACGACGTGCAGATGGGTGCGCGGCCGATGGCGCGGCTGATCCAGGACAAGATCAAGCGGCCGTTGGCCGAGGAGATCCTGTTTGGCGAACTGGCCGAGCATGGTGGCGTGGTGCACGTCGACCTGCGCGATGGCGAACTGGTGTTCGACTTCGAGACGACGGCTGAGGTTGCGTGACAGCGGGGGCTGCAATGCAGCCCCCTGCATCTGGCAGGCACAAAAAAGCCCGGCACATGGCCGGGCTTTTTCATGGCTTGAGCTTAGCGCGCACGGTAGGTGATGCGGCCCTTGCTCAGGTCGTAGGGCGTCAGTTCGACGCGGACCTTGTCGCCAGTGAGAATACGGATGTAGTTTTTGCGCATCTTTCCGGAGATGTGCGCGGTTACGACGTGCCCGTTTTCCAACTCCACGCGGAACATGGTGTTGGGCAGGGTGTCGACGACAGTACCTTCCATTTCGAAGCTGTCTTCTTTCGACATGCAGTAGAGCCCTCGGATCCAGTGTTGGCCCGACGCATAACCGCACCGGGCAAAAAAGTGGCGTGGATTATGCCCGAAAACTGTGTGTCAAGCCAATGCCTTTCAGTTGAGGGTGACCCAGCGCTGATTTATCAACAGTTCGATGGGCCGATACTGCGTCTTGTAGTTCATTTTCTTGCAGTTCTTGATCCAGTAACCCAGGTAAACCGCCTCCAGGTTCTGGCGCAGGGCTTCGGTGATCTGCCAGAGGATGGCGAAGCGGCCCAGGCTGCGGCGTTCTTCGTCCGGCTCGTAGAAGGTGTATACCGCCGACAGGCCGTTGGGCAGCAGGTCGCACACCGCTACCGCCATCAAGCGGCCTTCCAGGCGGAACTCGTAAAACCAGCAGAACGGCAGGTCGCGCACCAGGAAGGTGGAAAACTGGTCACGGCTGGGCGGGTACATGTCACCGTCGGCGTGGCGCGTTTCGATATAGCGCCGGTACAGATCGAAGTATTCTTCCTTGAACACCGGGCGTGCCGCAGTCACGGTCAGGTCGGCGTTGCGCTTGAGGATGCGCCGTTGCTGGCGGTTGGGGATGAAGCGCGCCGCCGGGATGCGTGCCGGCACGCAGGCATTGCAGTTCTGGCAGTGCGGGCGGTACAGGTGGTCGCCACTGCGGCGAAAGCCCATTTCCGACAAGTCGGCGTACACATGCACGTCCATTGGCTGGCTGGGGTCGAGGAACAGCGTGGTTGCCTGTTCGTCGGGCAGGTAGCTGCAGGAGTGGGGCTGAGTGGCATAGAACTTCAACCGCGCCAACTCTGTCATGATCAACCCCCTCGGTGAGACTTTGCTTTAAGTGTAAGCCAGCTATGGGAACTCGCCTAGGGAACCCATGTGGCGCTGTTGGGCTGGTCGAGGTGGCGTGCCAGGTAACCGGCGAACTCGACGCGGCTGATGGCGCGGGCGCCCAGGCTGTGCAGGTGGTGGGTCGGCATCTGGCAGTCGATGAGGACGAAACCGGCCTGGCGCAGGTGGTTGACCAGGGTCACGAAGCCGACCTTGGAAGCGTTGTCGGCGCGGCTGAACATCGATTCGCCGAAGAACAGCTGGCCCATGGCCAGGCCGTACAGGCCCCCGACCAGCTCGCCGTCCCGGCGCACCTCTACCGAATGGGCGATGCCGCGCCGGTGCAGCTCGCAATAGGCGGCGCGCATGGTGTCGGTGATCCAGGTGCCGTCGGCGTAGTCACGCGGCGCGGCGCAGGCGGCGATGACGGCGGCGAAGTCAGTGTCGAAGCTGACCTGGTAACGGCCCTGGCGCATCAGCTTGGCCAGCGAGCGCGACACGTGCAGCTGGTCAGGGAACAGCACCGTGCGCGGGTCGGGTGACCACCAGAGGATCGGCTGGCCGTCCTGGTACCACGGGAAACAGCCATGGCGATAGGCCTGCACCAGGCGCTCGGGGCTCAGGTCGCCGCCGGCGGCGAGCAGGCCGTTGGGGTCGTGCAGGGCCTTTTCCAGAGGAGGGAAGGCAAGCGAGTCGCGGGTCAGCCAGGTGAGCATGGTCTATCGTGCGGTGGGGGAGGGGAGGGCTCAGCATGGCTTGCGCGCATGGCAGGGTCAATGGTTGTGGCCCCTTCGCGGGTAAACCCGCTCCCACAGGGGCCCTGCTGCCTTCAGGGGTGTTGCAATACCTGTGGGAGCGGGCAAGCCCGCGAAGAGGCCGGCACAGGCGATGAAAATAGGCAATTTCCTACACATTCATGAAACCGCAGGCACCATCCGCTACATTTGCTGTCACACCTGTGCAAAAACACAGCATAAGCCTTTGTCACAGAAGACAATGCGTGCTCAAATTGCAGGTATACGAAAGTCGCCCCCACTCAAGCTCCTTACGGCGTGCCGTCATGGCAGTGGGCGGGCAGTAATGTTAAAAGTAGTGGTTCATTGGCCGCACCGTCGGCCGATCACTATTGGACGCGCAGCACGCGCAGGAATAGACGCGTTTTGAAGAAATCCACCGCAACTCCAGCTCCCTTGCCCGTCCCCCTGTGGCGGCAGCAGCTGCATTATCGCCTCAAGGAAGGTGCGTTGATCGCAGTCGGCGCCCTGTGCCTGTACCTGTGGATGGCGCTGCTGACCTACGACACGTCGGACCCGGGCTTCAGCCACACCAGCAACGTCGACCAGGTGCAGAACGCCGCCGGGCGTGCCGGTGCCTACTTCGCCGACATTCTGTTCATGGTGCTGGGTTACTTCGCCTACATCTTCCCGCTGCTGCTGGCGATAAAGACCTGGCAGATCTTCCGCGAACGCCACCAGCCCTGGGACTGGAGCGGCTGGCTGTTCTCCTGGCGGTTGATCGGCCTGGTGTTCCTGGTGCTGTCTGGTGCGGCGCTGGCGCATATCCATTTCCACCCGCCAGCGAGCATGCCGTTCTCGGCCGGTGGCGCACTCGGCGAGAGCCTGGGCGACCTGGCGCGCAACCTGCTGAACGTGCAGGGCAGCACGCTGATGTTCATTGCCCTGTTCCTGTTCGGCCTGACCGTGTTCACCGACCTGTCGTGGTTCAAGGTGATGGACCTGACCGGCAAGATCACCCTCGACCTGTTCGAGCTGGTACAGGGCGCCGCCAACCGTTGGTGGGAAGCACGCAACGAGCGCAAGCGCCTGGAGGCGCAGCTGCGCGAGGATGAACCGGTGGTGGTCCAGGCCGCGCCAATGGCTGCCGACAAGCGTGAGCCGGCCAAACCGGCGCTGCGCGAGCGCATTTTCAAACGTGAGGAGGCACCTGCCCGGCCGGTCGAGCCGCGTGAGCCCACCCTGTCACGCGAGCCTGTGGTACCGCGCGAGTCGCTGGCACCACGTGAGCCGATAATCTCCCGCGAACAACCTGCCGCGGCTCCGATGATCGTGCCGCCGACACCCGCCAGGGCGCCGGAGCCGAGCAAGCGGGTGATGAAGGAGAAGCAGGCGCCGCTGTTCGTTGACAGCGCGGTGGAGGGCACCTTGCCGTCGATCTCCATCCTCGACCCGGCCGAACAGAAGAAGATCGAGTACTCGCCGGAATCCCTGGCCGGTGTCGGCCAGCTGCTGGAAATCAAGCTCAAGGAATTCGGCGTGGAAGTGACGGTGGACTCGATCCACCCGGGCCCGGTGATTACCCGTTACGAAATCCAGCCGGCCGCCGGCGTGAAGGTCAGCCGCATCGCCAACCTGGCCAAGGACCTGGCGCGTTCGCTGGCAGTGACCAGTGTGCGTGTGGTCGAGGTCATTCCTGGCAAGACCACCGTCGGTATCGAGATCCCCAACGAAAACCGGCAGATGGTGCGCTTCTCGGAAGTGCTGGCCACGCCGCAGTACGACGAGCAGAAATCGCCGGTCACCCTGGCCCTGGGCCACGACATCGGCGGCAAGCCGGTAATCACCGACCTGGCCAAGATGCCGCACCTGCTGGTGGCCGGTACCACCGGTTCCGGTAAGTCGGTGGGTGTGAACGCGATGATCCTGTCGATCCTGTTCAAGTCCAGCCCGGAAGACGCACGCTTGATCATGATCGACCCGAAAATGCTCGAATTGTCGATCTACGAAGGCATCCCGCACTTGCTGTGCCCGGTGGTCACCGACATGAAGGACGCCGCCAACGCCCTGCGCTGGAGCGTGGCCGAGATGGAGCGGCGCTACAAGCTGATGGCGGCCATGGGCGTGCGTAACCTGGCCGGCTTCAACCGCAAGATCAAGGACGCCCAGGAAGCCGGCGAAATCATCCATGACCCGCTGTACCGCCGCGAGAGCATGGACGACGAGCCGCCTGCGCTGAAAACCCTGCCGACCATCGTGGTGGTGGTCGATGAATTCGCCGACATGATGATGATCGTCGGCAAGAAGGTCGAAGAGCTGATCGCCCGTATCGCCCAGAAGGCACGTGCGGCCGGTATTCACCTGATCCTCGCCACCCAGCGCCCGTCGGTGGACGTGATTACCGGCCTGATCAAGGCCAACATCCCGACCCGCATGGCGTTCCAGGTGTCGAGCAAGATCGACTCGCGGACCATCATCGACCAGGGTGGTGCCGAACAGCTGCTGGGCCACGGTGACATGCTGTACATGCCGCCGGGTACCAGCCTGCCGATTCGCGTGCACGGCGCGTTCGTCTCCGACGACGAGGTGCACCGCGTGGTGGAAGCGTGGAAGCTGCGGGGCGCCCCGGACTACAACGACGACATCCTCAACGGTGTCGAAGAGGCCGGCAGCGGCTTCGAAGGCGGCGGCGGCGGCGGTGGCGATGGCGAAGATTCGGAAAGCGACGCCCTGTATGATGAGGCCGTGCAGTTCGTGCTGGAAAGCCGCCGCGCATCCATTTCGGCCGTGCAGCGCAAACTGAAGATCGGCTACAACCGCGCCGCCCGCATGATCGAAGCCATGGAAATGGCCGGCGTGGTCACCCCCATGAACAGCAACGGCTCGCGGGAAGTGATTGCCCCGGGTGGCCCGCGCGACTGATGAACACCTTGCCGGGCGCCAACGGTGGCGTCCGGCCTTTTCAATGCTCGATGAGGATTCCCATGCGCGCGATTCGCATGCTGTTGGTTTCTGCCCTGGCCGCGGCTTCTGTGTCGGCCACCGTTTCGGCTTATGCCGGTGAGCAAGATGTACAACGCCTGACCCAATTGTTGGAAAAGTCGCAGACCATCGAGGCGAACTTCTCCCAGCTGACCCTGGACGCTGGCGGCACCAGCCTGCAGGAAACCTCCGGCAAGATGACCGTCAAGCGCCCGGGCCTGTTCTACTGGCACACCGATGCGCCGCAGGAGCAGGTGGTGGTCTCCGATGGCAAGAACGTCACCCTGTGGGACCCGGACCTGGAGCAGGCCACCATCAAGAAGCTTGATGTGCGCCTGAACCAGACCCCGGCGCTGCTGCTGTCCGGTGACGTGTCGAAGATCAGCCAGAGCTTCGACATCAGCTCGAAGGAGCAGGGCGAAGTGATGGACTTCACCCTCAAGCCGAAAACCAAGGACACCCTGTTCGACTCGCTGCGCGTGTCGTTCCGCAAAGGCCTGATCAATGACATGCAACTGATCGACAGCGTCGGCCAGCGCACCAACATCCTGTTCAATGGCGTGAAGGCCAACCAGGCGGTGCCGGACAGCAAGTTCAAGTTCGACATCCCCAAAGGCGCGGACGTCATCAAGGAGTAACCAGAACTCGCCATGGACCTGTTTCGAAGCGAACCCGTCGCCCAGCCCCTGGCCGCTCGCCTGCGCCCGTCCAACCTGGACGAGTACGTTGGCCAGGAGCATCTGCTGGCGCGCGGCAAACCGCTGCGCGAGGCGCTGGAGCAGGGTGCGCTGCACTCGATGATCTTCTGGGGGCCGCCGGGGGTGGGCAAGACCACTCTTGCGCGGTTGCTGGCGCAGTTCTGCGATGCGCACTTCGAAACGGTGTCGGCGGTGCTGGCCGGGGTGAAGGAAATTCGCCAGGCGGTCGAGGTGGCCAAGCAGCAGGCTGGCCAGTACGGCCGCCGTACCATCCTGTTCGTCGACGAAGTGCACCGCTTCAACAAGTCGCAGCAGGATGCCTTCCTGCCCTATGTGGAAGACGGCACCCTGCTGTTCATTGGCGCCACCACCGAAAACCCGTCGTTCGAGTTGAACAACGCACTGCTGTCGCGGGCGCGGGTATATGTGCTCAAGAGCCTGGACGAGGCGGCGCTGCGCAAGCTGGTCAACCGCGCGCTGACTGAAGAGCGCGGCCTGGGCAAGCGCAACCTGCGGGTTGGCGATGACGCTTTCAAGATGCTGATGGCTGCCGCCGATGGCGATGGCCGGCGCATGCTCAACTTCCTCGAGAACGCCTCGGACCTGGCTGAAGACGGCAGCGAGATCGACGTCGAGATGCTGCAGAGCCTGCTCGGTGACAGCCGCCGCCGCTTCGACAAGGGCGGCGAGGCGTTCTACGACCAGATTTCCGCGCTGCACAAGTCGGTGCGCGGCTCCAACCCCGATGGCGCCCTGTACTGGTTCGCGCGCATGCTCGACGGCGGCTGCGACCCGCTGTACATCGCCCGCCGCGTGGTGCGCATGGCCAGCGAAGACATCGGCAACGCCGACCCGCGCGCGCTCAGCCTGTGCCTGGCGGCCTGGGATGTGCAAGAGCGCCTGGGCAGCCCCGAGGGTGAGCTGGCGGTGGCCCAGGCCATCACCTACCTGGCCTGTGCACCGAAGAGCAACGCAGTGTATATGGGCTTCAAGACCGCCCTGCGCGAAGCCGCCGAGCATGGCTCGCTGGAAGTGCCGCTGCACCTGCGCAACGCCCCGACCAAGCTGATGAAGCAACTGGGCTATGGCGACGAGTACCGCTATGCCCACGACGAGCCCGACGCCTATGCCGCCGGCGAAGATTACTTCCCCGAGGAACTCGAGCCGCGCCAGTACTACCAGCCGGTGCCCCGTGGCCTGGAACTGAAGATTGGCGAGAAGCTGCGCCACCTGGCCGACCTTGACCGCAACAGCCCCCGCCAGCGGAGAAAACCGTGATTGCACTGATTGCCGCCGTCAGCGCGGGCGGTATTGCCGGCACTTTGTTGCGCTTTGCTACCACCAACTGGGTGGCTGCCCACTGGCCACGGCACTTCTATCTCGGTACGCTGGGGGTCAACCTGATTGGCTGCCTGCTGATCGGCCTGCTCTATGGTCTGTTCCTGCACAAGCCGATCGTGCCGGTCGAGCTGCGCGCCGGGCTGATCGTCGGCTTCCTCGGCGGCCTGACGACTTTTTCCTCCTTTTCGCTGGATACCGTACGCCTGCTGGAAAGCGGGCAAGTGCCCCTGGCTTTGGGTTATACCGGTATCAGCGTGGTGGGCGGGCTGCTCGCGACCTGGGCCGGCCTGTCCTTGACCCGATTCTGAACCAACACCTACACATAACGAGAGAACGATATGCTCGATTCCAAACTGTTACGCGGCCAACTTCAGGAAGTGGCGGATCGCCTGGCCTCCCGTGGCTTCAGCCTGGATGTCGCGCGCATCGAATCACTGGAAGAGCGCCGCAAGGCGGTGCAGACCCGCACCGAGCAGCTGCAGGCCGAGCGTAACGCCCGTTCCAAGTCGATCGGCCAGGCCAAGGCCAAGGGCGAAGACATCGCGCCGCTGATGGCCGACGTCGAGCGCATGGCCAATGAACTGGCTGCCGGCAAGACCGAACTGGACGGCATCCAGGCCGAACTGGACGGCATCCTGCTGACCATCCCCAACCTGCCGGACGCCAGCGTACCGGTCGGTGCCAGTGAAGACGACAACGTCGAAGTGCGCCGTTGGGGCACACCGAAGGCCTTCGACTTCGAAATCAAGGACCACGTCGCCCTCGGCGAAGTCAGCGGTGGCCTGGACTTCGAAGCCGCCGCCAAACTGTCTGGTGCGCGCTTTGCCGTGCTGCGTGGCCCGATCGCACGCCTGCACCGCGCCCTGGCGCAGTTCATGATCAACCTGCACACCGGTGAGCACGGCTACGAGGAACACTACACCCCGTACCTGGTGCAGGCTCCGGCCCTGCAGGGTACCGGCCAGTTGCCGAAGTTCGAGGAAGACCTGTTCAAGATCAGCCGCGAAGGCGAGGCCGACTTCTACCTGATCCCGACTGCCGAAGTGTCGCTGACCAACCTGGTGGCCGGTGA
Source organism: Pseudomonas sp. SF2 (assembly GCF_036858055.1). Classification (NCBI taxonomy): domain Bacteria; kingdom Pseudomonadati; phylum Pseudomonadota; class Gammaproteobacteria; order Pseudomonadales; family Pseudomonadaceae; genus Pseudomonas; species Pseudomonas sp. SF2. The sequence continues at coordinate 120,741 of NZ_JAMBDI010000010.1, forward strand.
AATCCTCGACGCCAAACAGCTGCCGCTGAAGCTGGTTGCCCACACCCCGTGCTTCCGCAGTGAAGCCGGTGCTTCGGGCCGTGACACCCGCGGCATGATCCGCCAGCACCAGTTCGACAAGGTCGAGATGGTGCAGGTCGTCGAGCCGTCCAAGTCGATGGAAGCCCTGGAAGGCCTGACCGCCAACGCCGAGCGAGTGTTGCAGCTGCTGGAGCTGCCGTACCGCGTGCTGGCCCTGTGCACCGGCGACATGGGCTTTGGCGCGGTGAAGACCTACGACCTGGAAGTGTGGGTGCCCAGCCAGGACAAGTACCGCGAAATCAGCTCGTGCTCCAACTGCGGCGACTTCCAGGCGCGCCGCATGCAGGCCCGCTGGCGCAACCCGGAAACCGGCAAGCCAGAGCTGGTGCACACCCTCAACGGCTCCGGCCTGGCCGTAGGCCGTACCTTGGTTGCCGTGCTGGAAAACTACCAGCAGGCCGACGGTTCGATCCGTGTGCCGGAAGTGCTCAAGCCATACATGGGCGGCGTCGAGGTCATCCGCTAAATGGATTACCTGCCGCTGTTCCACAAGCTGCAGGGCGGCCGCGTGCTGGTCGTTGGCGGTGGTGAGATCGCCTTGCGCAAGGCGCGCCTGCTGGCCGATGCCGGCGCCGCGCTGCGGGTGGTGGCACCGGATGTCGACGGCCAGTTGGCAGCGCTCGCCCGGGAAGGTGGCGGCGAGGTGCTGGTGCGTGGCTATCAGGCGGCCGACCTGGTCGGTTGCCGGCTGGTGATCGCGGCCACCGACGACCCTGGGCTCAATGCCCAGGTGTCGGCGGATGCGCAGGCGCTGAGCCTGCCGATCAATGTGGTGGATGCGCCGGCCCTGTGCACGGTGATCTTCCCGGCGATCGTCGACCGTTCGCCGTTGGTGGTGGCGGTGTCCAGTGGCGGCGATGCTCCGGTGCTGGCGCGCTTGATTCGCGCCAAGCTGGAGGCCTGGATCCCGTCCGCCTACGGCGAACTGGCTGGCCTGGCCGCGCGCTTCCGCGACAAGGTCAAGGCCTTGTACCCGGACGTCAACCAGCGCCGCGGCTTCTGGGAAACCGTATTCCAGGGGCCGATTGCCGAGCGCCAGCTGGCCGGGCAGGGCGCCGAGGCCGAGCGCCTGTTGCAGGCGATGGTCGACGGTGCACCGGTGCAGCAGGGTGGTGAGGTGTACCTGGTGGGTGCGGGCCCGGGCGATCCGGACTTGCTGACCTTCCGCGCCTTGCGCCTGATGCAGCAAGCCGACGTGGTGTTGTACGACCGTCTGGTGGCACCGGCGATCATCGAGATGTGCCGGCGCGATGCCGAGCGTATCTATGTGGGCAAGCGCCGTGCCGACCATGCCGTGCCGCAGGACCAGATCAACCGCCTGCTGGTCGATCTGGCCCGGCAGGGCAAGCGTGTGCTGCGCCTGAAGGGCGGCGACCCGTTCATCTTCGGCCGGGGTGGCGAAGAGATCGAAGAGCTGGCCGAGCATGGCATCCCGTTCCAGGTGGTGCCGGGCATTACCGCGGCCAGTGGGTGCTCCGCCTATGCGGGCATTCCGTTGACTCACCGCGACTATGCCCAGTCGGTGCGTTTCGTGACCGGGCACCTGAAGGATGGCACCAGCAACCTGCCTTGGCATGACCTGGTGGCGCCGGCGCAGACCCTGGTGTTCTACATGGGCCTGGTGGGTTTGCCGACCATCTGTGCCGAGCTGATTCGCCATGGCCGTGCGGCCAGTACCCCGGCGGCGCTGGTGCAGCAGGGCACTACGCGAAATCAGCGGGTGTTCACCGGCACCCTGGCGGATCTGCCGGAGCTGGTGGCCCAGCATGAAGTGCATGCGCCGACCCTGGTGATTGTTGGGGAAGTGGTGCAGTTGCGTGACAAGCTGGCGTGGTTCGAAGGCTCGCAGAACAGCTGAAATCGTTGGGGCCGCTTTGCGGCCCCGACAATCTCAAGCCTGCCAGATTCCCTTGCCTGCCAACCGCTCCCGATCATGCGCCAGGTTGAAGTCCTGCAGCGGCCCCTTGGGCACGATCCCGTTCGGGTTGATGGTCTTGTGGCTCATGTAGTAGTGCTTCTGGATATGCTCCATGTCCACCGTACCCGCCACCCCCGGCCATTGGTACAGCTCGCGCAGCCAGTTCGACAGGTTGTGATAATCGCTCAGGCGGCGCAGGTTGCACTTGAAGTGCCCGTGGTACACCGCATCGAAGCGCACCAAGGTAGTGAACAGGCGCACATCGGCCTCGGTCAGGTATTCCCCGGCCAGGTAGCGATTGCGGCCGAGCAAGTCTTCCAGGTAGTCCAGTTCGTTGAACACTTCATCAAAGGCAGCCTCGTAGGCTTCCTGCGTAGTGGCAAAGCCTGCGCGATACACACCGTTGTTCACCGCCGGGTAGATGCGCTCGTTCAGCGCATCGATGGTCGGGCGCAGCGGCTCTGGGTACAGGTCCAGCGTATTGTCGGTCAGTTCATTGAACGCGCTGTTGAAGATGCGGATGATCTCCGACGACTCGTTGTTGACGATGCGTTTCTCTTTCTTGTCCCACAGCACGGGTACAGTCACGCGGCCGGTGTAGTGCGGGTCATCCTGGGTATAGCGCTGGTGCAGGTACTGCAGCGCATCGAGGTGGTCGCCGCTGGAGCCTTGCTGCTGGTCGAAAGTCCAGCCATGGTCCTGCATCAGCCAGCTGACCACAGATACGTCGATCAGGGGTTCCAGGCCCTTGAGGGCACGGAAGATCAGGGTGCGGTGCGCCCATGGGCAAGCCAGCGAGACGTACAGATGGTAACGGCCGGCTTCGGGAGCGGGCAGCTGATTGCGGCGTTGGGCATTTTCGCGCTTGAACGTGCCGTCCTTGCCGTTTTCATACCACTGGTCATGCCAGCGGCCGTCGATCAAAAGGCCCATGGTGAGCTCCTCGGAACAAAGTTGTTTGTCGTTGGAGCCCAGTCTAGGGGAAATCGTTCGAATAACTAGCGCAAAGAATGCCCCCTTAGTATCTAGTTATTCGATTGGTTCCGTGCGCTCCAGTAACCACGTGCGGTTGCGAAAGCCTGCTCACGGTGCTGGCCCAGGCCGCGCAGGGCCAAGGCCATGGTCGCGACCACGGCCATCTCACCGTAGCTGTCCTCGGCCTCGCCGCGCCAGACCGCCAGCAATTGCTCGGGCTGCAGGCTGGGCGGCTTCACGTGGCGGCGCCCGCTTAGTGCTGGCCATTCCTCGTCCCAGGCTTCGCCGGCAGTGGTGCCGTACAGGTGGCTGATGACATCGGGGTTGACCTCGATCTCGCCGCCATCACCCTTGATCACCACTGCATGGTCGCCCAGCAGGCGGCTGGCCTCGCGGTGCACCGCCTGGTAACCGGGGTGGAAGATGCTCTGCAGGCCACAGCGCGCAGCCAGCGGGTTGAGCACCCGGGCCAGCGAATGGATGGGCGACCGCAGGCCCAGGGTGTTGCGCAGGTCGATCATGCGCTGCAACTGCGGCGCCCAGTCCTGCAACGGGAAGAAGGCCAGGTGCTGCTGGTCCAGGGCCTGGCTGACGGCGGCCCAGTCACGGCATAGCGGGATTTCCAGCAAGGACAGCAACTGCTCGGTGTACAGGCGCCCGGCGGTGTGTGCACCGCCACCGTGCATCAGGATGCGCACGCCATTGTTGGCCAGGCACTTGGCGGCCAGCAGGTACCAGGGTAGGTGGCGTTTCTTGCCGGCGTAAGTGGGCCAGTCCAGGTCCACGGCAATGCTCGGCGCCTGCAAGTGCGCGCGCAGAGCCTCGGTGAAGCCGGCCAGTTCTTCGGCGCTTTCTTCCTTGTGCCGCAGCAGCATGAGGAAGGCACCGAGCTGGGTGTCCTCGACCTTGTCTTCCAGCAGCAGGGTCATGGCCACGCGGGCTTCGTCACGGGTCAGGCCGCGCGCGCCGCGCTTGCCTTTGCCAAGAATGCGCACGAATTCGGCGAACGGATGTTCGGCGGGGGTTTCCAGGGTAAGCGGGCGAGGTGCTGTCATATGCAGTTGGTCGGCTTGGGCAGGCCCGCCAGCTTGGCGGCCAGTTTGGCGGGAGTGCCGTTGAACAGGCGGTTCAGGTGCGGGCTGTTGCCCTTGTCCGGGCCCAGTTTGAGGGCCGTGTACTTGATCAGCGGGCGCGTGGCCGGGGACAGCTGGTATTCCTGGTAGAACTGGCGCAGCAGCTCGAGGATTTCCCAGTGGTCCGCCGTCAGCGGGATGCCCTCGCGTGCGGCCAAGGCCTCGGCGGCGGCATGCGACCAGTCTTGCAGGTCGACCAGGAAGCCGTCCTTGTCCAGGGCGATCGCCTGATCGCCAACGTTGAGGGTATTCATAGCCAGCTGTTGACCTTGTCGTAATGCAGCGACAGTTCGACGAACCCGCCGTAGTCCACGGCCTTGGCCAGTTCGTTGCCGACCGCGCGGGCCTGCACGTCTTCTTCCAGGGCGAACAGGCGCTGGGCCAGGCCGGCGGCTTGCAACTGGCGGTGCGGCTCGCTGCCGCTGCGCAGGGCATACACCGCATCGCCGCACAGCAGCAGGGCGTCGTCGGTACCGAGCAGGCGCAGGCAGCTGGCCAGGCGCTCGTCGCCGAACGGGGAGTGGGCAATTACATGCAGGGTCGTCATCAGAGTGTTACCACCTGGTCGAAACGGGCGATCAGTGCGGCCAGGGCCGCGTCGTCCAGCACTTGCACCGGCAGCGCCAGGGTGTCGGCTGCCAGGCCGCGACGTGCGAGGCTGTGGCTGCAAGCGAACAGGTCTTCGACGCCGAACATTGGCAGCGCTTGCAGGTTGGCGGCCAGGTTCTTCTGTTGCACGGCGGTGGGCTGCTGGTCCGCAGCGAGCTGGAATACGCCGTCATCGAGGAACAGCATGCCCAGCGGCAAATCGAACGCGCCGCCAGCCAGGGCGATGTCCAGTGCCTCGCGGGCCGATGGGCCGTTCCAGGGTGCCTGGCGGCTGATGATCAACAAGGATTTGGCCATTTCAGTCGCCTCCGAAGCAGACAAGGCGATCGGCAACCTGCGCCGCCTCATGCAACTGGCCAAGCCCCGACAATTCCCAGGGTTTGGGCAGGTTCACGGCCGGGCGCTGGTAGCGGTTGGCCTCGGCCTCATCGAGCACGCCACGGCGCAGGGCGGCGGCGATGCACACCACTGCGTCCAGCTGGTTGGCTTCGATGAAGGCGCGCCATTGGCCGGCCACATCCAGCTCATCCTGGGGGGCGACCACGTTGGCCGAGGCACTGTGTACCCCGTCCTGGTAGAAGAACAGCCGGGCAATCTCATGCCCGCCAGCCAGCACCGCCTCGGCGTAGCGCAAGGCGCGCCGCGAGGAGGGCGCATGGGCCGGGGAGAACACCGCGATAGCGAATTTCATGGATAACTCATGCAAAAGGAATGGTGCCATGATAAAGCAAAAAAGCCCGCGCCCGCTTGTGCATGGCGGGGCGGGCTTTCTGTCTTGCACCAATCTTCAGGTCTACGCGGCCTCATAGGAGCGGCCTTGTGTCGCGACGGGCTGCAAAGCAGCCCCATGGCCCTGACAGAAGGACTCCAGGCTCAAGCCTGTTCCTTGCTCTCCGGCAAGAACCAGTTCAACACCAGGGCACAGATACCCCCGGTAGCCACGCCCGACTCCAGCACATTGCGAATCGCCGCCGGCATGTGCGCCAGGAACTCCGGCACCTGCGCCACACCCAGGCCCAAGGCCAGGGACACAGCGATAATCAGCAGGGCGCGACGGTCCAGCCGCGTGCTGGCCAGGATATTGATCCCTGACGCCGCAACCGCCCCGAACATGACCATGGCCGCACCACCCAGCACCGGCTCCGGCACTGCCTGGATCACCCCGGCAACGCTCGGGAACAGGCCCAGCAGCACCAACATCACGGCTATCCACAGGCCGATATGGCGGCTGGCGATCCCGGTCAACTGAATCACCCCGTTGTTCTGGGCAAAGATCGAGCTCGGGAAGGTGTTGAACAAGCCAGCCAGCAGCGAGTTGGCCCCGTTGACCAGCACACCGCCCTTGATCCGCTGCATCCACACCGGCCCTTCGACCGGCTGGCGCGACACCTTGCTGGTGGCGGTAACGTCACCAATGGCTTCCAGCGAAGTCACCAGGTAGATCACCAGCATCGGAATGAACAGCGCCCAGGAGAAGCCCAGGCCGAAGTGCAGCGGCGTCGGCACCTGGAACAGCGCGGCTTCGTGCATGCCGGTGAAGTCCAGGCGGCCCAGGTAGCCGGCCAGCGCATAGCCGACTGCCAGGGCGATAACGATGGCACAGCTGCGCATCCACACCACCGGGATGCGGTTGAGGATGACGATGATCGCCAGTACCACGCCCGACAGCAGCAGGTTCTCGCCATTGGCGAAGGTGCCATTGGCCATGGCGCCGAAGCCACCGCCCATGCTGATCAGGCCGACCTTGATCAGGGTCAGGCCGATCATCAGCACCACGATGCCGGTTACCAGCGGGGTAATCAGGCGTTTGACGAAGGGCAGGATGCGCGACACGCCCATTTCGACGAACGAGCCGGCGATTACCACGCCAAAGATGGCCGCCATCACGCCCTCTACGGGCGTACCTTGCTTGACCATCAGCGCCCCGCCGGCAATCAGCGGGCCGACGAAATTGAAGCTGGTGCCCTGGACGATCAGCAGCCCGGCGCCGAACGGCCCGAAGCGTTTGCACTGGACGAAGGTGGCGATCCCCGAGATGACCAGCGACATGGAAACGATCAGGTTGGTATCCCGTGCGGAAACACCTAGCGCCTGGCAAATCAGCAGGCCAGGGGTGACGATCGGCACGATGATCGCCAGCAGGTGCTGCAGGGCAGCCAGCAGGCCGATCAACAGCCTTGGCTTGTCCTCCAGACCCAGCACCAGTTCATTGGCAGGCGCCGCCGCGCCTGGGCTGTGTTCGTGTGAGCTCATTGCAGAAAGCTGCCCCGAAAGAAAAAAGGAGCGCATTCTACGGGGTGATGGCGGATTGGGGTAGAGCAAAGCACGATGGCGGCATGATCGACGACCATGCGCCTTATTATCTGACTTTATGGTCAGTTATTGAGCGCTATATGCTTCAGCAGGTAGAGCATAAGCCTGAAACCTGCGCGGACCCGGTGGGAGCGGGTTCACCCGCGAAGAAACCAACGCGGTGCCTGGCACCGGCTGCGCCGGTGTTCGCGGGTGAACCCGCTCCCACAAAAAAGCCCGCCGAAGCGGGCTTTCTCACGCAGCAATCAATCAGTCATCACGACCCATGATGCCAAACAGCTGCAGCAGGCTGACAAACAGGTTGTAGATCGACACATACAGGCTGATGGTCGCCATGATGTAGTTACGCTCGCCACCATGAATGATCGCGCTGGTCTGGAACAGGATGCAGACCGACGAGAACAGCACGAAGCCAGCGCTGATCGCCAGTTGCAGGCCGCTGATCTGGAAGAAGAAGCTAGCCACGACAGCACCCAGCAGGACAAAGAAGCCCGCAGTGATGAAGCCGCTGAGGAAGCTCATGTCCTTGCGGGTGATCAGCACATAGGCCGACAGGCCACCGAACACCAGTGCAGTCATGGCAAACGCCGAGCTGACCACCTCGGCGCCACCGGCCATGCCCAGGTAACGGTTGAGGATAGGACCGAGGATGAAGCCCATGAAGCCGGTGAGGGCGAAGGTAGAGACCAGGCCCCAGGCCGAGTCACGCAGTTTGTTGGTAAGGAAGAACAGCCCGTAGAAGCCGATCAGCACCACGAACACGTTCGGGTAGCCGACGCGCATCTGCTGGGCCACGAAGGCCATGACACCGCTGAAGGCGAGGGTAAGTGCCAGCAGGCTGTACGTGTTGCGCAGGACCTTGCTGATCTCCTGCTGCTCGACCTGCTGGCCGTGGTGTACGGCGTAATCCTGTTCGCGCATGGCGACACTCCTTGGTAAACCTGTGGTTTTCAAACGTTCAGATGCTAGGAGTCTATCAGAGCTCCCACAACCCGCGACACAGAGAGTTTGACAGCTTGTTTCATTACGGTATGATGGCGGCCGCAAAACGAGCTGGAAGCGTGGCCGAGTGGTTTAAGGCAACGGTCTTGAAAACCGTCGATGGGCAACTATCCTAGAGTTCGAATCTCTACGCTTCCGCCATATTCAAAGCCCTGATTATTCAGGGCTTTTTGCGTTTTTGGGGCATAGTAAGCCATCCTTGGGAACGTCCGTGGGAATGGATTGTTTCGCAAGCGCTTCCGATACTTCTTACTTGGTCGGTTTCGCCAAGGCTCCAACTTCCTTCCTGGCGTCATCCCATTCTGACAGGCACGAAAAAGCCCGCCGAGGCGGGCTCCTCGCTGGTTACTGAGCGCTAGCCGCAGCCTCTCAAGCCAAATTGCATCACTGACAACTGCGCGGAAATCTGATCCGTAGGCCGGACCCAAACCTTGTCTCCCACCGTTTCCATGCGGTAGTTGATGGAAATAGCGCTGTCGTTCTTCCCGGTAATGTACAGAACGGCCGACCCCTTCATGCCAAGCAGCCCGTCAGTATCAAGGGCGACCGAGTCAATCCTGGCCACGGACCTGCAGGTGGCGTTCATCTGCCCAAGATTGGTAACGATTTGTAAGCCCAGCTGGCGGACCAGGTCCTCCCCGGTCTTTTCAAAGTCTGCGTGCCTCTTCCATTCGACAGCTGCATAGCCGGAACCAACGAGCAGAATGATAAAAACACCAAGCTTTTTGATACGTGACACTGGTGATCCCGATAGATGTAATGGGTGAATGCTGCTGCAGGGCCTGGATACAGGTTACGTCCAGGCGGATGAGCCGATCCTTGTGCCTGGGGTTCTCCGGGATGATGCAGACGTGGGCATCCTAGTAGAAGAGGTAGATCCCGTCACCCACAAAACCGCGGACGTTGATGTTCACGATCAGTGACGCAGCGCGGAGGTGGGTAATGTTCTGCAGGAGCTGCGTAAAGCTTGAGGTCTGCCCTGTACCTGTGGGAGCGGCTTCAGCCGCGAACACCGGCGCAGCCGGTGTCATGCACCGTGTTGCATTCTTCGCGGGCATGCCCGCTCCCACAGGTTCTATTGCAGGGTCACTGGCTTCATGTCATCCGGTAATTGCCGAATAGCCGCCTCTATCCGCTCGATCGGTGCCGCGAGTTCGTCCGCTTCCTTGTCCTTGCCCTCCCTTCTCAGGCGATCGCGCTCAAGGCGCAGGTTAAGCAAATTTTTCTGCAGTTTCAGGGCCGAGGCATTGAACGGGTCCATGCTTTTCTCATGCTGTAGGCCTCCGTGCCGTTGTAGGAAAACTGGACCGTAGCAGCTGGAATTTGCTGGAGAAACTGATGTTTCATACAGGCAAAGCCCACTGCATCGATTCTTCCTACATTGCGCGGTAAAAGATCCTACAGGCTACGTTTCAAGACATGTCTTTCAAACCCGGCTCAACACCGCGTAGTAGCTGGGAACAAGCAGTTTCCGCAATGCCCGCCTTCAACGCGGCTCAATCGAAGGCGTGTCGTGCTTTTCGAAATCTTATGTAGCAATTGCTGCCCCGAAAACTAAAGGTGATCCGCATCCACCACTGCCTGGGTGAACGCTTGCGGCGCTTCCTGCGGCAGGTTGTGGCCGACGCCGCCGCTGATCAGCCGGTACTCGTACTTGCCGGTAAAGCGCTGCGCATAGGCTTCGGCCGGCGGGTGCGGGGCGCCGTTGGCGTCGCCTTCCAGGGTGATGGTCGGTACGCCGATGCTGGGGAAACTGGCCAGTTTGGCCTCGAGCGGGTCGTAGCGTGTTTCGCCCTGGGCCAGGCCCAGCCGCCAGCGGTAGTTGTGCACGGTAATCGCCACCTGGTCGGGGTTGTCCAGGGCCTTGGCGCTACGCTCGAAGGTGGCGTCGTCGAAGGCCCACTTGGGCGAGGCGGTTTGCCAGATCAGCTTGGCGAAGGCATGGCGGTTCTTGTCATAGCCGGCCTGGCCGCGCGCGGTGGCGAAGTAGTACTGGTACCACCACTGCAACTCGGCGCTGGGGGGCAGGGGGGCCTTGGCGGCTTCCTGGCTGCTGATCAGGTAGCCGCTGACCGACACCAGTGCCTTCACCCGCTCGGGCCACAGTGCCGAGACGATGTCGGCGGTGCGTGCGCCCCAGTCGAAGCCGGCGAGCACGGCGCGCTGGATATGCAGCGCGTCCATGAAGGCGATCACATCGCTGGCCAGCGCCGCGGGCTGGGCGTTGCGTGGGGTTGCTGCAGACAGGAAGCGGGTTTGGCCGTAACCACGTACGTAGGGCACTAGCACCCGGTAGCCTTTTGCTGCCAGGGCGGGTGCAACTTGTTCAAAACTGTGAATGTCATACGGCCAGCCATGCAGCAGGATCACCACCGGTCCGTCGGCCGGGCCTTGCTCTACGTAGGCCACATCGAGCACGCCAGCGTTGACGTGTTTCAGCGGGCCGAAGTCATCTGCCGCTGTGGCGGCTGGCTGGGGCTGCTGTGGTGCAGCCGTGGCGATGTTCGCCGCCAGCAGGCCAAGTGGCAGCAGGGCACAGGCGAGCAGTGTACGGCTGAAGCGGTGTGGCAGGGTGGTGGTCGAGTGGCGGGCAGACATCGGGCATCTCCTTGGCGAGGCCATCGGTGCGGGTTGATGGGGGCCAGTAAAGATGACGGCTGTATCGAGGATGTGTCCGCGCAGCCTGCAGGAAACGTTGTTGTGTATCAGGTCCCAATTTGTACACATGAAGATACAAATACCGGGTGGCAGCGGTTTTTGCCGCTTCTGCTACGATCGATAGGTTTCCCGGGCAGGGAGAGGCCCATGCATTACGTCGTGATAGCACCTCATCGCAGTGAGTACCCGCGGCCCATCCGCTTCGCCAAGGGCACTCTGCTGGATATCGGCCCGCGCTACGAGGGCGAGCCAGGCTGGCAGGACTGGTACCTGTGCACCTGCGCCGGCCAGGAGCCGGGCTGGGTGCCGGCCCAATTGATCGAGCGCCTCAGCGTGTGCAAGGGCAGGGCGCTGGACCACTATTCGGCGCATGAACTGGATGCCGACCCAGGGCAGTTGGTGCAGATGGTGCGCCCGCTCAATGGCTGGGTCTGGTGTCGGCGCCATGGCGATGACGAGTTTGGCTGGTTGCCTGCGCAGAAGCTTCAGCGGCTGTCCTGAAGCGCGCCTCCGGCCAGTACCTGCTCCGTGCGCAGAATGCGCGCGTAATCCAGAGCCAGGTTGCTCAATGACAGCGCATGTACATCCTCCGCGGGCCAAAGCCGGCCTTGCAGGTCGTGCTGGTCAAAGGTGAAGCAGGCATCCTCTACTACCACCACATCGAAACCGAGATTGCCCGCCGAGCGTGCGCTGGATTCCACGGAATTGTTGGTAATTACCCCGGTGATGACCAGCTCGTTGATGCTGCGCGCGTGCAACCAGCGCTCCAGGCCGGAGTTGGCGAAGGCATCGGGCACATGTTTGTCGAACACGGTTTCGCTGGCCAGCGGGGTGAATGCGGGCTGGAATTCGCAACCGGACTGGCCTGGCCAGAACACCGAGTCCACCGAGCGGGACAGGTGGCGCACATGGATCACCGGGCGCCCTGACTGACGCCACGCGGCCAGCAGCTCGCCTATACGCAGTTCGGCCTCGGGGTTGTTACGCCGGCCTAGGCGCGGGTGGTGGATGCCAACCTGAAGGTCAATCAACAACAGGGTAGCGTTGGTCGCGAAAGCGGTCATGACGGGATGGCACTCCTTGGCAGGTTCGGGCGCTTGACCCTAGCACAGCGTGGATGACTGCAAAAAATTGCTGTCACGCGTAAGGGGCTGGTGCGTTGCTCTTGTGGGAGATTACCCAGCCCTTTGGGCTGCGCTGTCGCGCAGAGAACTCAGTGCGCAAGCGGTCCGCGTACCGTGTGGGAGCGGGCGTGCCCGCGAAGAATCCAACGCGGTGCCTGGCACCGGCTTCGCCGGTGTTCGCGGCGGTTCGACGCCTCGACACGCCCGCTCCCACAAAGAATCGGCGCCGTTGCATCTGATCCGCTTTTTTTCCACAAACCTGAATCTGTAACCGTATCAGCTCACACCCGACAATATGTCCATTCCCGCATCACACTTGTAGAGGTTCCAATGGGCAAGCTTGCGCTATTCCTGGGTGGTTTTCTGCTGCTGACCATTCTGATTGGTATTCTTGGCACCATTCCGCCAAGCTGACGTTCATCATCCAAATTCCCCGTGGCCTGCCTGTCCTCCGGGCGGGCCCATTGCTCTTCGTTGTTGGCCGATTCACCCTACCGATTTGTACGATAAGTCATTCTTTGCACTGGGAAATCTGTCCACAAAAAACGTGGGTAGGTCTGTGGATAAAGTGCTGCAAGCCAGGCCCACGGCGGGCTCTGTTAAATTGAGCAGAATTTGAACAGCCGTTTCAGGGGGGTGTTTCAGTAGGCCAGGCCGGCGCGGCGTAGGGCCACCAGCAGGTCGCGCACCCGCGCCGGCAGCTCGCCGGCGGGGTACACGGCATGCATCTGCGGGTCCTGGCCGTTGCTGGAGGTCAGGCGGTATTGCGGGCATACCCGCACCAGCCGCCCGGCCTTGACCTGCGCTTCGCCAACCCAGGCGGCCAGGCGGGCGATGCCGGCACCGGCCAGTGTGCTGTGGTACACCGCGTCGCCTGAGTCCAGCCGCAGCCTGGGCCTGGGGCGCAGGCTGGTGATCTGGCCGTCGCGGCAGAAGTGCCAGGCCTTGAGGATGCGCGGGGCGGTGTGCAGGATCAGCGCGTGGCCTTCGAGGTCCTCGGGTTGTTGTGGCGTGCCGGCCAGGGCCAGGTATTCAGGGCTCGCATACAGGTGGCGCCGGTAATCCCACAGCGGGTAGCCGATCAGCTCGCTCGACTGCGGGAAGGCGCCGCGCACCACGAAATCGAACTTGCCTTGCAGTGGGTCCAACGCCCCGTCGCTGTACTGCACGTCCAGGGTTACCTGGGGGTGGCAGCGGGAAAACTCGGCAAGCACCTGGGGCAGCACATGTTCACCCAGCACCTGCGGTACGGCGAAGCGGATCCAGCCTTGTGCGCTGCCGCTGAGCGCGGCCAGTTCGTCGGCGGCATCACGTTGCACATCCAGCAAGCGTTCGGCATGGGGCAGCAGGCGCTCGCCGGCTTCGGTCAGGGTCACGGCGTTGGCGTTGCGGTTGAGCAGTTTGCTCCCTGCGTTGTCTTCCAGGGTTTGTACCGCGCGGGTTACTGCGCTGGGGGAGCGCCCCAGGGCGCGGGCGGCGGCAACGAAGCTGCGCTTGTGCGCCACGCTGACGAACGCCTGGATTTCCCGCAGCATGTCCAATGCCATTGCCTGCTCCTCGTTGCAGTTTTCGCAATGTGGCATTTCAACACAAGCGCGGCACTTTGATTAGCCTTGCAGGCGTCTCCACTGCCTGGAACCGCGTCATGATGGATATCGCTGTGCTTTCCGTGTTCGCCTTCGCCGCTGGGCTGATCGATGCTGCCGTGGGTGGCGGCGGGCTGATCCAGATCCCGGCCTTGTTCAACGTGCTGCCCACCGCGCAACCGGCGGCATTGCTTGGTAGCAACAAACTGGCGTCGGTGTGTGGCACGGCCTTCGCGGCGCGTTCGTTCATTCGCAGGGTGACGCTGGACTGGGGGTTGATCGTGCCGGCGGCGCTCAGTGCCTTCGTCATGTCGTTCGCCGGTGCCGCCACGGTCTCGCTGGTGCCGCCCAGCGTGATGCGCCCGGCGGTGCTGGTGCTGATCGTGCTGATGGCCATCTACACCTTCTGCAAGAAGGACTTTGGCACGCTGCACAAACCCGCAACGATCGGCCGCAAGGAGCAGTGCCTGGCGGTGCTGATCGGTGGTGCGATCGGCTTTTACGATGGCCTGTTCGGGCCGGGCACCGGCAGCTTCCTGATCTTCCTGTTCATCCGCTTCTTTGCCCTGGACTTCCTGCACGCCTCGGCATCGGCCAAGGTGGTCAACATCGCCACCAACCTGGCGGCGCTGGTGTTCTTCGTGCCATCGGGCAACGTGCTGTACGCCATCGCCTTGCCCATGGCGGTGTGCAACATCCTCGGCGCGCTGACCGGTGCCTGGCTGGCGGTGCGCAAGGGCGCGGGCTTTGTCCGCGGGTTGTTCCTGGTGCTGCTGTGCGTGCTGATCGCCAAGTTGACGTGGGACTTGCTGGCCGGCTAGTTCACATCACCTGGCGTTGCGGTTCGGCCTGCTCGACGCGGTTGCGGCCATGGGCCTTGGCCCGGTACAACGCCTGGTCGGCGCGCGCCAGCAGTTCGTCGAGGGTGGGGGCCGGCATGTCGGCGGCACAACCGGCCAGGCCGATACTGACGGTAATCTGCAGGGGCTGCTCGGCCTGCACCACATGCAGGTCCTGCACGGCGCGGCGCAGGCGTTCTGCCGTGAACTTGGCCCGATCTGGCGCCAGGCCCGGGAGGACCACGACGAACTCCTCGCCGCCCAGGCGGGCGAACAGTTCGCCATCATGCAGCTGCTCCTGCAGGGTCCCGGCAAACTGGCGCAGCACCTGGTCACCAACCGCATGGCCGTGGGCATCATTGATCGACTTGAAGTGGTCGATGTCCAGCATCATCAGGGTCAGCGGCAGCGCCTGGGCGTGTTGCTCACGGCTGTCCAGCAGCGCGTTGGCGCGGCGGGTGAAGGCGCTGCGGGTGAGCACGCCGGTGAGGTGGTCGATGGTGGCCTGATGCGCCAGGCGGGCCATCAGGCTGCGGTTGGCCTGGCTGACGCAGGCCACCACCAGCGGCCCGAGCACCAGCATGGCGATGCCAAGGCGCGCCGACATCAGCGTGGTCACCCCGGGCTCGCTTTGCGGCACGCTGAAATGCATAAGGTTTTGCGCTACCGCCACGATCAGCGTGCTGCCAGCGGTAAGTGTCAGCAGAGAGACCAGAAACGGGGAGTAGGTCCAGGCGCACCACAGCAGTGCGGCAATCGGGAAGGCAATGGCCCCGGGGCCGCCGAAGGCAATGCTGAACGCCAGCGAGGCCAGCAGCACAAGCAACGGTGCCAGGCGGATGGCCTGGGCGCCACCGCGCACCAGCGCCCGTGCCGAAGGCGCCGTTAGCAGCACTGGCAGCACCAGCACGCTGGTGGAGAATTGTTCGCTGAACCAGGCCAGCCAGGTGGCGCGCAAGGACTGTTCGAACCACGGCGCGGCCATTACCGCCGCCATGCTGGCCGCCACGATCGCCGCGGCGGCAGAGGCGCCAAACACGCTGAGCACGCCGTGGGGGGTACGCATGCGCCGGTGCAGGCGCGGCAAGCGCGAGAGCAGCAGCCAGAGGGTGGCCACCACGCCCAGGTTGCACAGGTTGAACCACAGGGCGGGTACCCAGGCACTGCCGCACAGCAGGTCGGCGCCGACCATGGCCAGCCAGACCAGGGTAAAGCCCGTCAGCGTGGCCTGCCGGGGATAACGCAGCAGCACGCCGGCCAGTACCGCATTGACCGGCCAGAATAGCGACAGGGATTCGATCGGACGGGCCAGGATGCCGCCCAGGGTGAGGGCAAAGGTCAGGCCGAGCAGAACGACGTAGTGCAGCACGCGCGATTGGGCTGGAAAAACCATGGGCTCGACCGGCAAAGCGGAAACGAAATCCAGGACAACGGCTTGAAGCACCTGGAGCAATTGCGCACAAGTTTGTTTCGTCAGAGGACTTGATGTCAATCTGCCGCGATTGGTCGAGATAATGCCAAATTGCCTCCATCCGCTGCCGATCACCTCACAGCCCGAAGAACCACGGCACCATCAACACGGTCACCAGCATCACCAGCACGGTAAACGGCACGCCGACCTTGACGAAGTCGGCGAAGCGGTACTGCCCCGGGCCCAGTACCAGCGTGTTGACCGGCGATGACACCGGCGTCATGAACGCCGCCGACGCGGCCAGCGCCACGGTCATGGCGAACGGGTAGGGCGACATGCCCAGCTGCGCGGCGGTGCTGACGGCCACGGGTGCCATCAGTACCGCGGTGGCCGTGTTGGAGATGAACAGGCCGATTACTGCCGTGACCGCGAACAGGCAGGCAAGAATGGCACTTGGGCCGGCACCGCCCAGCACGCTGACCAGGCCACCCACCGCCAGGTCGATACCGCCGGTTTTCTGCAGTGCCTGGGCAAAGGGCAGCATGCCGACGATCAGCACCAGGCTTTGCCAGTGGATGGCCCGGTAGGCGCTGTTCATGTCGATGCAGCGGCCGGCGCCCATCAGCAGGCAACCGATCAGTGCGGCAATGACGTTGGGTACCGCGCCGCTGACCATCAGCCCGACCATCACCGCCAGGCTCAGCAACGCCTGTGGTGCGCGGGTGCGGGCGGGCGCGACCAGGTCGATTTCTGCGGGCAGGCTCAGAACCAGGAAGTCCTTGGGCTTGCTTTGCAACTGGCGCACGGCTTTCCATGGGCCGACTACCAGCAGGGTGTCGCCCAGGCGCAGCTTTTCTTCCACCAGTTGTTCTTCGATCGCTGCCTGCTCGCGGCGCAAGCCGACCACGTTGAGGTCGAAGCGAGTGCGGAAGGCCAGTTCGAGGATGCTCTTGCCGATCAGTTTCGAGCCAGGTGGCAGCGAGACCTCGGCCATGCCCAGCTCCTGGGACTGGTCGATGAAGTAGGCGGCCTTGAAGTGCAGAGGCTCCAGCTGCATGGTTTGACACAGGCTGCGCAGGTCGTCGTGGTTGGCGAACAGGTCGAGCAGCAGCACGTCGCCCTGGTGCAGCACGGTGCTGGAGTCGGCGGCGATCACCCGCGTGGTGAACTTGTGCTGGCGTTCGATGCCGATCACGTTGGCGCCATGGCGGGTGCGTAGCTCCAGCTCGCCCAGGGTGTGGCCGATCAGCGGGGAGTGGGGGCGGATGCGCAGGCGCCGCTCACGGCCATTGAGCTTGTAGTCCAGCACCAGGTCCAGCAGGGTGCGGCGGCTTTCCACGCGGCCGTCCTTGCGCACTTCGCCGTTCAACCAGTGCCGGGTCAGCAGCATGTAGCCGATGCCCAGCACCAGCACCACCAGGCCAAACGGGGTGAAGCTGAAGAAGCTGAAGCCCGCTTCGCCATGGCGCACCAGTTCGCTGTGCACCACCACGTTGGGTGGTGTGGCCACCAGGCTTAGCATGCCGCTGATCAGGCCGGCGAAAGCCAGTGGCATCATCAGGCGGCTGGGCGAAATCTGCAGGCGCGCGGCGATGCTCAGCACCACCGGAATGAAAATGGCCACCACACCGGTGGAGCTCATCATCGAACCCAGCCCCGCCACGGCCACCATCAGCAACACCAGCAGGCGGGCCTCGCTGTTGCCGGCCCGCTCGCTCATCCACTCGCCGATGCGGTAGGCAATGCCGGTGCGCACCAGGCCTTCACCGATCACGAACAGGGCGGCGATCAGTACCACGTTGGGGTCACTGAAGCCGGCCAGCGCCTGTTCCACGGTGAGGATGCCCGACAGCGGCAGGGCGAGGATCACCAGTAGCGCGACCACGTCCATGCGTGGGCGGTTGATGACGAACAGGACGATGACGATGGCCAGCAGGCCGAGGACCCAGAGCAGCTCTTGGTTCATGGGGAGGGGGTGTTCCTTCACACGGGGGCACGATAGACAGTAGCAGCCAGTGTGCCGGAACGTGGTGAAGGGGGTGTTGATGTACTGCAGGGTTTGCAAAACAAAAGGGGCCGCATTGCGGCCCCTTGGTCACCGGGATCAGTGACGGTGACGACGGTGCTTGCCGTTGTTGTCGCCCAGGTGGTTGCCGATGGCACCACCTGCCGCGCCACCCAGGCCGGCACCTACAGTGGAGCCGGTCTTGCCGCCCACCGCACCGCCCAGCAGCGAGCCGCCGGCCGAGCCCAGGCCACCGCCGATGGCGGCTTCGGTACGGTTGCCCTTGCGTGCACCTACCGCACTGCCGGCTGCGCCGCCGAGGCCGGCACCGATGGCCGCCCCCGTTTTGCCGCCGATCTGTTGACCGACAACGTTACCCAGAACACCACCCAGGCCACCGCCAATGGCGGCGGTACCGTCACCGGCGAAAGCGCCCTGGCACAGCAGCAGGCCGAGGGCAAGGGAAGGCAGAGTCAGACGCATGATACGAACCTCAAAGGAATCATCAGGTTAAGGTGCCGCGCAACGGGCGGCGGCTCAGGGTTGAAAAGACGCTTCAGCGGTAGTAGCGGTCACCACGGTACCGACGATAGTCATCATCATCGTCGTCGCGGTCATGCCGATGGTGGTGGCGATGGTCACGATCACGGTCACGCCAGCCATCGTCGTCGTCATGGTAGCGATGGCTATGGCACCCTGCGGTCAGCAGGACAACGGCAATCAGCGAAAGGCTTGCAAGACGGGTCATCACGATATAGGTCCTTGATCCGCAAAGGTTTACGGCACACCTTCTGAGACTGGGAAGGATCCATTTGGTTTCCCTGTCAGGCAAAAAATTTGTCGGGCCAGCGATGAGCGGCATGCCTTGTCTGCGACTGCCACCTGCGCGGCAATTCACTCGCGTGGCTTGCCAGTGCTAGAGTCGCGTTCTTTTTTACCCTGAGGATGGAACATGCGTGCGATTCTGCCGATGGCCGCGGCGCTGATGCTGGTCGGTTGTGCTTCTGCAACCATGGAAACGGCCCGCGGCGGCAAGCCGACTGCGCAGCTCGACTCGCACAAGGCGCCGGAGCTGGTGGCCCAGTGCATCCAGTTCAGCTGGCAGGAAGAGAAGGTGTTCGGCGACGATGCCAGTGGCTACCTGGAACCACGCAAACAGGGTGGGTTCACGGTGTATACCCGTGAGGCCGAGGCGTTCGTGGACGTGTACCCGCAGGCCGGTGGGGCGCGGGTGGATTACTACGCGCAGAAGAACGACGGCGTGGCCCTGCAGCGCCGGGCGGCGGCGGCGACCTGCCTGTAACGTCAAAACACATTCCCCTGTGGGAGCGGGTTCACCCGCGAATGCGTCGGTACATTCAACACCGCATTCGCGGGTAAACCCGCTCCCACAGGGGGCGCGCGAGCTTTACAATTTTTAGCAATGCAGTCCTGTCGCAGGGAGATTGGTGGGGGCTAGCATAAGCCCCCACGAATCAAGGAAGACACCATGGACCGCTCATTGCAACTCAACCGCGCCAGCTGGGATGAACGTGCTCCGCTGCACGCTGCTTCCAACGACTACGAAGTCGAACGGCTCATCCGGCAACCCGAACACCTTTCCGAAACCGTACGCTTCGACCTGCCATTGCTTGGCAATATCGACGGGCTCAACGCCGTTCACCTGCAGTGCCACATCGGCACCGACACCCTCTCGCTGGCGCGCCTTGGCGCCAAGGTCTGTGGCCTGGACTATTCCACGGCTTCGCTGGCCGAGGCGCGGGTGCTGGCCGAGCGCTGTGCGGCACCCATCGCGTATGTCGAGGCCGATGTCTATGCCGCCGACAAGGTGCTGCCGGCTGGCACGTTCGACCTGGTCTACACCGGGATCGGCGCGCTCTGCTGGCTGCCCCGCATCGAGCCGTGGGCGCGTACTGTCGCGGCCCTGCTGAAACCAGGTGGGCGGCTGTTTCTGCGCGACGGGCACCCGATGCTGATGGCGGTCAACGAAGACCACCAGGACCGCCTGCAACTCGAGTACCCGTATTTCGAGCACGAAGAGCCGACGGTGTGGCACAACGACCAAACCTACGTCGAAACCGAGCAGCGCCTGTCTCACATCGAAACCCACGAGTGGAACCACGGCCTGGGCGAGGTGATCAGTGCCTTACTGGCCCACGGCCTGCAGCTGACCGCCCTGGTCGAGCACCAGAGCATCCCCTGGGAGGCGCTGCCGGGGCAGATGGTCAAGGGCGACGACGGTGAATATCGCCTGCGCGAGCAGCCCGCGCGCCTGCCCCTGAGTTACACCCTGGTGGCAGTAAAAGCCTGATCAGGACAGGTAGCCGCCGTCGACATTGAGCGCGGTACCGGTGGTGTAGCTGGAGGCATCGCTGGCCAGGTACAACACGGCGCCGGCCATTTCCTTGGGGTCGGCCACGCGCTTGAGCGGGATATGCTGCAGCGCGGCGTTGAGGATGGCGTCGTTCTTTACCAGTGCCGAGGCGAACTTGGTATCGGTCAGGCCCGGCAACAGGGCGTTGCAGCGGATCCCGAACGGCGCGCATTCCTTGGCGAAGACCTTGGTCATGTTGATGACCGCCGCCTTGGTCACCGAATAGATGCCCTGGAACAGGCCGGGCGACACCCCGTTGATCGACGCCACGTTGATGATGCTGCCGCCACCCTGTTCACGCATCAGCTTGCCGGCCTCTACCGACATGAAGAAGTAGCCACGGATGTTCACGTCCACGGTCTTCTGGAAAGCACCCGGGTCGGTATCCAGCACGTTGCAGAACTGCGGGTTGGTGGCGGCGTTGTTGACCAGGATGTCCAGCCGCCCGAATTGCTCGCGGATGCCGGCGAACACCTGCTGGATCTGCTCCAGTTCACCGATGTGGCAGGCTACCGCCGTTGCCTTGCCGCCGGCGGCGATGATGGCGTCGGCCACCTGCTGGCAACCGTCGAGCTTGCGGCTGGACACGATCACATGGGCACCTTGCTGGGCCAACAGGTGGGCGATGGCCTCGCCGATGCCACGGCTGGCGCCGGAAACGAAGGCAATCTTGCCGTCGAGGTCGAACAGGTGGGTCTTGGACATGCTGTTTTCCTTGTTATCCGTCGTCGAGGTCGGGGCTCAGAGGCTGGACTTGGCGATGACCTGCAAGGTCATCTGCTCCAGCAGGCGGTTCATGTGGATGAACTGGGCAAAGCGCTTGTCCTGGGTCTGACCGTGGTAATAGCGGTAGTAGATCTGCTGGACGATGCCGGCCAGGCGGAACAGGCCATAACAATAGTAGTAATCGAAGTTGTCCAGGCGGATGCCAGCGCGCTCGGCGTAGTAATCGACGAACTGGCGGCGGCTGAGCATGCCCGGGGCGTTGCTCGGCTGGCGGCGCATCAACTGCACTGGCGCCGGGTCGTCGGCCTGGATCCAGTAGGCCAGGCTGTTGCCCAGGTCCATCAGCGGGTCGCCGAGGGTGGCCATTTCCCAGTCCAGCACACCGATGATGCGCATGGGGTTGTCGGCATCGAGGATCACGTTGTCGAAACGGTAGTCGTTGTGCACGATGCCGGGCCGCGGGTGGTCGGCGGGCATTTTCTCGTGCAGCCAGGCGGTTACCTGTTCCCAGCGCGGGGCGTCCGGGGTCAGGGCCTTTTCATAGCGACTGGTCCAGCCCTCGATCTGGCGCTGCACATAGCCTTCCGGCTTGCCCAGGTCGGCCAGGCCGCAGGCGTTGTAGTCCACCTGGTGCAGTTCCACCAGGCGGTCGATGAAGCTCTTGCACAGGGCCTCGGTGCGGTTGGCGTCGAGGTCCAGTTCGGCCGGGATGTCCGAGCGCAGGATGATGCCCTTGACCCGCTCCATCACGTAGAACTCGCCGCCGATCAGGCTGGTGTCGGTGCAGTGCACATAGGCCTTGGGGCAGTAGGGGAAGCCGCTGTTCAGCTGGTTGAGGATGCGAAACTCGCGGCCCATGTCGTGGGCCGATTTGGCCTTCTGCCCGAACGGTGGGCGGCGTAGTACGAAGTCGCGGCCCGGATAGCTGACCAGGTAGGTAAGGTTGGAGGCGCCGCCAGGGAACTGGCTGATGCTCGGCAGGCCATCCAGGCCGGGGATGTTGGCCTTGAGGTAAGGGTCGATGACCGCCGCGTCGAGTTCTTCGCCGGGGCGTACCTGGGTGGACTGGTCGGTGAGCGTCATGCGTTTTCCTTATTCTCGATCGCAAGGACTATTGGCTAATCTAATGGTCAGCTGGGTGTGGGACAAGCGTGCCAGGTGCCATATAGGCGAGGGTGTTGCTGCCCGATCAACTGCCTTGATGAAGCGACTGGCGATAGGGCCCGAACAGGCGGGCAAAAAAAAACCGAAGCCGGTCAGGCTTCGGTTTTTCGATCATCCGGTACCCCCGACCCTCAGGACGGGAACAGCTCGCTGAGCTTCATCGACAGCATCATGTCGCCTTCAACGCGCAGCTTGCCGCCCATGAACGCCTGCATGCCGTCGGTTTCGCCGCTGACGATACCCTTCAGGGTTTCGCTGTCCATTACCAGGGTGCAGTTGGCATCCGGGTTTTCGCCTTCCTGCAGGTCGCAGGTGCCGTCCTTGACGATCAGTGCGTAGTGCTTGCCTTCGTCGGTGATGTTGAAGCCGAACACCAGGTCCAGGCCGGCGGCAGCGGATGGGTTGAACTTCTCTTGCATCTTTTTAACGGCATCAGCTACGGAGGTCATGGCGCATTCCTTATAGAGTGATTTACACGTCCCCGCAGGGACACAACAAGCCGGGCTCATCGATAGGTGACAAGCTCCGGCGCCCTCAACAGCTGCACATGGGCCTGGCTGTTGAAGGAAGCCAGTGCCACGTCGCGGCCGCGGAACTTCAGCTGGCTGAGCGACGTGTTGATGATCTGCCAGTTCAGCGCGAACGCCTGGCTGGGGGTAATACGGGTAACCAGGTGGAGCAGGGCGGCAATGGTGCCGCCCGAGGTGAAGATGGCAATATTGTCACCGCTACCGGCGGCGTCGAGTACGCGTTGCAGGCCGCCTTGCACGCGGGCGGTGAAGGCCTGCCAGGTCTCCAGGCCATCGTCGGCATGTTCGCCATCGTGCCAGCGCTGCACCATCAGTGCGAACAGGCGCTGGAACTCGCTGCGGTGCTGCGCGCCATTGCGCAGGATGTGCAGGGCGTCGGGCTCTTGCGGCAGCAGCCCGGGCAACAGGGCGCGGATCACGCCATCGGCATCGAACTCATTGAACGCAGCATCGGTCTCGACAGCCGGCACCGGGCTGCCGTTGGCATGCAGTGCTGCCAGGGCCAGGCGCGCGGTATCCTGCTGGCGGCGCAGGTCGCCTGCCACGCAGCGGTCCAACCGTACCCCGAGCTGGGCCAGGTGCTCACCCAGGGCCTGGCTCTGGCGCTCGCCCACGGGCGAGAGGACATCGTAGTCATCGGCGCCGAAGGAGGCTTGGCCATGTCGGATCAGGTAGAGGTTGCCCACGAAAGGTTCCGGCCTGTTGGAGGTTGCTGCGAGGTTAGGATGCGGCACACGGGCTGTCAACGAAAAAACATACAAGCGTTTGAAAAGGTTGTTTGAAAGGTGTTGCCGGCGTTTACAGCGGCTGGCAGCACCTCAGGCGCAACGGTATGCTTGCAACAGTTACGCGCCGTCGTGGCGCAGGTATTTAAGGAGTCAACGTGGAGTTTCTTGCCGAATACGCAAGCTTTCTCGCCAAAACCGCCACCCTGGTCATCGCCATCCTGATAGTGCTGTCGGCTATCGCCGGGCTGCGCGGCAAGGGGCGGCGCAAATCGGGTGGGCAATTGCAGGTCACCCGCCTGAACGAGTTCTACAAGGACCTGCGCGAGCGCCTGGAGTCCGGCCTGCTCGACAAGGCCCAGCTCAAGGCCTTGCGCAAGCAGCAGGCCAAGGCGGAAAAACAGCAGAAGAAGGGCAAGGCCGAGGAAAAGGACCGGGTCTTCGTGCTGGACTTCGATGGCGACATCAAAGCCTCTGCCACCGAAAGCCTGCGCAACGAAATCACCGCGCTGCTGACCCTCGCCACCCCGCGTGACGAAGTGGTGCTGCGCCTTGAAAGCGGTGGCGGCCTGGTGCACAGCTACGGCCTGGCCGCATCGCAACTGGCGCGCATTCGCCAGGCCGGCATCCCGTTGACCGTGTGTATCGACAAGGTGGCTGCCAGCGGCGGTTACATGATGGCCTGCATCGGCGAGAAGATCGTCAGCGCGCCGTTCGCCGTGCTGGGTTCCATCGGCGTGGTGGCGCAGTTGCCCAACGTCAACCGCCTGTTGAAGAAGCACGACATCGATTTCGAAGTGCTGACCGCCGGTGAATACAAGCGCACCCTGACGGTGTTCGGCGAGAACACCGAGAAGGGCCGGGAGAAGTTCCAGGAAGACCTGGACATCACCCACCAGCTGTTCAAGGACTTCGTTGCCCGCTATCGTCCACAGCTGCACATCGACGAAGTGGCCACTGGCGAAGTCTGGCTGGGCGTCGCGGCACTCAACCGCAAGCTGGTGGACGAGCTGCAGACCAGTGACGAGTACCTCAGCGAGCGCGCGCGCAACGCCAACCTGTTCCACCTGCACTACGCCGAACGCAAGAGCCTGCAGGAGCGAATCGGCATGGCTGCCAGTGGCACGGTGGAGAACACCGTGGTGGGCTTGTGGAGTAAACTCGGCCGCCTGCGCTAACACCTTGAACCCGTTGAAATTTTTTTTCGTTCAGGGGGTTGCAAGGTTAAAGGAATGAAGACATAATGGCGCCCATCGAAACGCAGCAAACTTTGAAAAAGGTTCAGCGTTTCAAGGAGATAGCGAAGCGCAAGCTGCTAGATCCGACCTTTGAGGCCGAGTAGCAAAGTGGTTATGCTCCGGATTGCAAATCCGTCTACGCCGGTTCGATTCCGACCTCGGCCTCCACCATTCGAAAGCCCCGCAGATTAACGTCTGCGGGGTTTTTCTTTGTGCGCCAGAAAATGCCGAAGTCCCAAAACAAATTGCAAGCAGTCCCAAAACTTCCTCATTATTGAAGGCTTGGCAATGGCCCCGACGGGCCGGTAAACGCGCTCGGTGATTCCCTATTTCGAGTGCCCCAGCAGCATGCTCGCATCGCTCAGGTCGTTGATTTCCGAGGCAGCCTTCGGTCGGATATCGCGGAACTGAAACTGGGCGATTCGGTTGGCGAGGTCTGGCTTTTTCTCGACTTCAGCTTTCACTCTGGCCGCCTCTCGGGCGTCTGCCCACCGGTTGCGCAGCATCGGCCAGCTCATGCGCTTGCCGTGCTCGTTGAGAATAAGGAACGGCGACAGGTGCTCGCTGGTCCTGCGCATGATTCGCTCGAGCAGCTGGCCCAGACTTTTCTTCACCCCTTCCACTTCCAAGACGATCCTCAATCGCTTGCCGGTCTTGTCTTGGCTGACCATCAGGTAGATCCCCTCCACATCGTCCTTTCGCATGGACAGCACGTCTAACGGTCGTTGGCCAGTCAGGTACGCCAGGTCCGTCGCATCCTTGAGCTCCGGTGGAGCTTCCTCATATATCGCCTGCCACACCGTTTCGTTGGCATAGAAGTCGCGCGGCTTTTCCTTGTTCTTCCTCACGCCCAGACACGGGTTGTCCCTGGTAGTGAGGCCCATTCCCTTGCTGTGTTGAACACATGGGGGAGCAGGGCGATCTCCCTGTTTGCCCTGGTCTTGGCCGACAGCGAATCGCGGTACTGCGCGATCATCGCCGGCGTGATGGCATCGATTGGCGCCGAGTCGAACACGGTTCGCAGATGCTTGAGCTCGTAGATGTTGTCCTTTTGGGTCCTGGCGGCCTTGCCCGGGATGATCTTCAGCAGGTACTCGTCGAAGATCCCCTTCATTGTGGTCAGCTCTTTCGGTACCGACTTGGCCTCCAGTTCCGCCCACTTCAGCTTGGCCTTCACCAAGTCATTGCCGAGGAAGATGTCCTTTCCTGACTTGTCTCTGTAGTACAGCGCCTCCCACGCCTTGCCGTTCCGTCATCCCGCAGCACTCGGTGCACCTCGCGGAACACAGCGACCAGGCTATCGATGAGTTCTCGGGGAGAGGCCTCCAGCCCGATCTGGCCGTCGACCCCGTAGTCGTGTAGTCCGAAATAGGGCGGGTGATGCAGGTGTGCACGGACTGATCCGGCAGCGTCCGCATCATATCGATGCAGTCGCCCACCAGGATGCGGTGCTGCTGGGTCATGTCGTTGTCCTTGCGTGCAGGCGCCGCCCTCGCCGGGGTGGCGTAAGTTGGTGATATGAGGTATTCAGGTGATTGCAGGAGGCAATGTGCCATCCAAGTATAGAAGGAATGATCTGTGGAGCAGGTTAGAGCAGAGTTTGCCGAAGCGATTTTGGACGCGATCCGTCAGTGCCACGAATACGGTTATCACCCCACAAAATGGGAGGCCTTGAATCGCGCTCGGCATCCGGTTGAAGCGTCAATAATGCTGGTCCAGTCTTCCGACTTCCAAGACGGGTTCAGGAAGTTGCTGCGGGACGGAAGGGAGCACCTAACAGTCGAGTCGATAATGCTCAGGCCAGAATTCGCATCGCTATTCCATGGTGAGCTGCTCCAAGCCGCAAGGTGGCGTTTGCAGGCAGCTCCTCGTTAACTCGGAACGAGCGGGGCGCGCCGGGCCCGCCGAGGTGTTCGAATAGGTCGATTACTGTGGTCAGGGTAGAAGCCGGATTATGAAACCTAAAGATTTCCCTATGCAGCCGATAAAGTAGTCAGGCTATCAACCGCGTACAGGATGGACGTTGTGGAAATTAACGTTTTTGAAATTGATGATGTAACAAATGACCAGCTTCTTAAATTGATCAAAGCGCACGAATCATTTGAGATCAAAGGCATCAACAGACTCGATTTTTTTAGGGCTGTAGAGAAGGTTGAAAGTCTTATCGAGGGAGAAGGCTTGTCGTGTCGTGTTTATACGACCTATCGGTCAACGAGCATGCTCGCTGCTGCGATGTCTAACCCCGTCACCGCAATTGCTGGATTGGCTTCTGTTGTTGGGATCGCTGCGCACAACGTGGCTACATGGAACCCAGACTACGAGCTTGGCAAAAATTTAACTCTTGGACGACTCGAAGTTACCTACAAGAAATGATCTGGCGCCGCCTTCGCCGGGGAGGCGTTCATCGTTTGAGAGGGTGGTATCCTTCGCCGCTTACCAGCCAAGGAGAGTGGTGATGCATTTGCGCGAAAGGCTTCGAGCGTTCCAGCTGTGGTTTAACTCCAAGCGCAGACGGTGGGCTGGCGTTGCGCTGATCGCGCTTGGCGTGGTCGGGATGTTTCTCAACCCTGAAAGCCGGTGGACCTTGGTGTTAGGAACTGGGATCTACTGGTTCTTCACAGCCTTGCCCCCATTCCTCGGGGAGAAGTGTTAAGGCGCTGGCGGGCAGCCGCATAGGCTGTGGGCGCTGATTGAGGTTGAAGCGGCAGCTTGAGCCGCTCGATGCGCCCAGCGTCTGAGGGGGGGCGTTAGTTGCAGGTCGTGAATGGCTGCTTGGCTGTTGGTTTCCGGTTACGGCCAACTACCTCCGCCCATGGCCGCCAGTTCTTCAGTGGTACCTGGGGCGTAATTTTTGCGGCCAGTGGTGATCACTTGGTCCTACATCAACGGGCTTGGAAGAGGTTAGGGTGCAATATGCAACTTGACGCCAGATTTCATGGTGCGCTATGTCCCGCGCGCTATATTTCGTCTCCCCAAAGCGGCGGAGCGCGCAGGATACAGGCTGACTTTTATCTTGGCGGTTGCGCCCGAGCGAAATGAAAGATCAAGGAGTAACGTGTGCTGCACGCCATAACGCACAATAAATCTCGTGTATATGAGCGCTACCTGGGGCATCGAGATCCTGGTGAAAAGAGAGTCTCGGAGGAAGACGAGATCACCGCTTTAGTCATGGGGCCGTTGGCTTTCCTTCCTGCCGGCGCGATCGGAGCATTCTGGATGGCGCTTGCGAAAAAGGGAAAGCTAGGAGAGTTCCCTGAGGGGCCGGTGACACATGCGGAAATGAGATTTTGGCCCCGAAAAAATCGAGTTGAACCGGACATGTTGGTCGAGCTGTGGTGGTGGACAGAGAAGTGGTCGCTACTGATCGAATTCAAGTGGAGGGCTCCCTTGAGTGGTGAAGACCAACTCCATAAACAATGGAAGAACTTTCTGCCGCCGGATGAGCAGAAACGAGCCTTGCACATCTTCATTGCCCCTGAGACCAGCGCGGGTATTGAGGCAAAAGGCCGAGAGGACATATGGAAAGGCCACCTCCTACTTTTCTCTTGGTACGATGTGTTGAATACTTTGCATGAATTGAAGAGCTCTGAGTTGCTCCTGCGTCGTTGGTCCGAAGAGGTGATTGGATGCCTCGAAAGGCTGGGGATTCGCCCTTTTTGTGGTTTCAAGAAACTAGGCGCGCTGGAATTAGCACCGCAGAGAGCAGAGGTTTTCTGGAGGGGCTTCGATGGTTTTGCTGGTCTGGAAACATCTGAAATTTTCTCAGTGAACGGCTCGCAACAAATATTTTTTTATGCAGCGGGAGGCTGTCATGGCTGATATAG
The DNA here is from genome assembly GCF_036858055.1 of Pseudomonas sp. SF2. Taxonomy (NCBI): domain Bacteria; kingdom Pseudomonadati; phylum Pseudomonadota; class Gammaproteobacteria; order Pseudomonadales; family Pseudomonadaceae; genus Pseudomonas; species Pseudomonas sp. SF2. Next base: position 148,976 of record NZ_JAMBDI010000010.1, read on the forward strand.
GCAAGACTATTTCCGAGTGTATCTCATTAATTTCCAAAGTCGGTGCAGAGTGTGAGGTCCTCGCTTTGATGTTGAAGCAGGAACTGAATAGCCTGCTGAGCAACGGATCAGTCAGAAAGTACGTTGTAGCAGGGCCATGGGAGGAAGCTTCTTTGACGGACAGTAATCAATGGGTATACACCGACATTGCTTACTCTCTGCCCGTGATCATGAAGCCCAAACGAAAGATTGGCGCGTATCTGAGTTTCCAGATTAGCTTCGTGGGGACTGGTATTGCAGCGTTGGATAACAATCAACCGCTCCTGCACGTAGGCTTCTGGTCTAAGGCCGTGGATTTTGACGAGTGCTGGATGGGGTTCCCCCTAGATGATTCACCGCGAACCCTCGAACACGGTCAGTTGTTCAGATGGACAACGTCCAGTGAAAGCTTGAGCGAGTGGGTCTATAGCCTCCGTCTTGCAGAGATGAATACGATGCAAGATATCCAAGAGAAGATCGTGGTGCCAGTAACGGCGCTTCTTTTGGGTGAAAGCGCCGCGGATGCCTTCGTGGGCACAGCCAAAAGTATTGTCCGCTACTGCGAAATCGAAGGCTCACCAGGACAATATCGCGTGGTGCAGTGAGTAGTTTTTTGGGGGAAAACTACGATTTGCTTGGCGAGTGCTAATTCACCAAAGCCGAGGTTTATAGTCTGTACCTGACGGCTGAATGACCAGGTTGCCTTGGGGGCTGATCCTGATGGGCGCGCAGCAGTGTTCGATGAGATGGCCTATGCCGCACGCCGGCGGCGAGAGGTCGATGACGGCGACCTGGTCGACATGCTGGAGATAGTCGAGTTGGCCAGGCTGTGGGCGCTTGATGAATTTGAGAGGAATGGGGAGTAGGTCGGCAGAGCGCCGGAGGAATGCGGAAATCGATTCCAAAACTGAAATGGCGACCCTTGCAGTATGCGGCCTGTAGCCGTACCGTTTCGTCTTTGTTTTGGAATCGATTTGCTTTGCAGGATCCATGAATTGGGGGTTTATCACACGGTCTTGAAAACCGTTCAGCAGAACCTGCGCCTGGGCCGCACCTGTTGGGCGGCTCGATTGCCCTATGCGAACGGCTGCTTTCGAGCCACTGCAGACATAGCGTTTTTCGCTGACTTGGACAACTCAGCAGGTCTAAACCCATCAGAGCCAACAATCCTTGAGATTCCTCCTTGCCATTGGCATACCCCACCGTCAGGATGGATGCTTTATCAGGCTTAAGGAGAGAGCCGTGTTTCCAATGAATGTGTGGTTTGCCTACACTGCTGCCTGCGTGCTGTTGGTATTGGCGCCGGGCCCTGACAACCTGTTGGCCATTGGCCGTGGTCTCAGCCAGGGCAAAGTCGCAGCGGCCGTATCCGGCATGGCGTCAGGCGCGGGCATTCTGTTTCACGTCGCAGCCGCTTCGTTAGGATTGACCCTTCTGATGCAGACCTCGGTGGTCGCTTTCTGGGTGATCAAACTCATTGGTGCTGGCTATCTGCTCTGGCTCGGCATCAAGGTCTTGCGCGCACGCAGTTTGATCAGCTTTCAGCCGGCGTCCCGGCAATCGTTGTCCAGCATTTTTCTAACCGGTCTGCTTTCGGCTGTGCTCAACCCGAAACCAGGCTTGTTCGTGTTGGCATTCATTCCCCAATTTGTCGATCCGGCTCGTGGATCGGTCAGCGTGCAGATGATGGTTTACGGGGTGTGGTTTGCTGTACTCACAGCTTTCGGTTTTGCCTTGATGGGCATTTTCGCCACGGTGTTATCTCGCTACCTGTACCAGCGGCCGCGGCTGGTAAATGGGCTAAATGTGGGCGCTGGCCTCACCTTTGTCGCATCTGGTGTTTCGATTGCGGCTTTGAGTCAAAGGTAGTGGGTGAGGAAAAGCGGCGGGGCTTCGGATGAGCCCCGCGTTGTCATCAAGATGCTGAAGGTTCATTGGCCAGCTTCGCATGGGTGGCCAGTTCTTCAGTGATGAAGGCCGAAATCATTGCCCGGTAGACCTGCTCCACGACCTCAGCCGAGGCACCAGTTTCGTCAGCCATTTCACGAACCTTCCTTATCACTTGCTCAACCCGAGCAGGCGCACGCACATCATCGGTGGTTTTCTTGAAGGCAGCTGCTTGCGTCACAAGCCGGCCCCGTTTGGCGAGAAGCGAAACGAGGTTGCGGTCGATTTCATCGATCCCTTGGCGGACTTCGTCCAGAGAGGTGCAAAGTACATCCATTTGCTTGACTTCCTTTTCATGAGCCTGCGCTTTATTAGGGCAGGCAGTTGCTGGTGATTTGGTGCTGTATTGTAGCCTCTGGTGAATGTCCGCAATGGGTCGAAAGCGGACAGTCAACGGCGGCTACCAAGTGATACCAATTTTGATACCACTAACGGGGAAATGAGGGGGCAGGAGGGGTGTTTTGCCGAATAAACTCAACCCCTTAGCACCGCCAGACACCCCTAGGAAACTGCATGGTAATGTGGCAATAGAGATCTATTTAGTACCGATCATGGCCGAGCCTATACCGGAGCTAGAGGAATGATCCGTCCGGCCGATACAGGATTTCGAAGTTGGAGCTCGAATAGGGATAGATGATGCTTGACAAGGATAGGTACGATTTAGTGTGCACAAGCGCAGCTGATCTTGGAGAGGCTCAGCGGCCGCGCCTGAACAGCGTGGTGATCGATGCGCTTGGCGCATCCGTTGGCGAAATGTTTCCTGGCTTTGCCGAGGCCTTTCCTCGTACCGGTGCGGCGATCGAGCGTGAGTATGCGGTGCCGATAGTGATGTTCAGGCTGTTTGAAGGTACTTGGATGGCCTCGCTGGCGGCTGAAGGGCGGGAGTTGAACCTGTTCTTCGACATCGTGCCCGTTATACTTGAAACAGAGGGTCCTGCATTCGAACGAGACTGTGCGATGCTGCCGCCCCGCTGGAAGGAACTGTATCGCTATTTCTGGTCTTTTATGCTGACCGAGGATTCCTATCTGTCCATCGATTGGACCAACACCCCGTTTTCCTACGGCGGACGTCTGTCAATCGAACGCTATCGAGTGCTACGTGGGGTTAAGAAGGCCGTTATCAGGGATTTCGTCAAAGGCATCCAGGCGAGTTCCGAGCACTACCTGCGTTGCTGGCTGCTGACTGATGCGGGCGATGCCCTGTTTCTTGACGAAGGCAAGTGCGATGGGAAGGTCTATCACGTTAAGAACGATGACTTTGCCGATTACCGTTTGCTCGAAGATCCGGAGACGGTACTGGACAACTACCTGGCGCACTACGTGACGACGCATTCACCAGAAGGGTTTGACTTCAGGACGTAAAGGGGTTGGGAGTAGGTCGGCAGAGCGCCGGAGGAGAGCGAAAATCAGTTCCAAAACTGAAACGCCGGCCCTTGTAGAATGCGGGTTGCAGACTGGCAAATACTGATTCGTTTTGGAACTGGTTTTAGCGCCAAAGGCCCATGAGACGGCGAGTCTTCTATCGGATTGCAAATCCGTCTACGCCGGTTCGATTCCGACCTCGGCCTTCACCATTCAAAACCCCGCAGACTAACGTCTGCGGTTTTTTTGTTATGGGTGTTGCTCGAAGGTAAAAACACCTGGCGTGTGAGCGGTGGCGATCACTCGGCGCCTTTCAACACTGAAGCGGGTGAATCAGCTCGGCGCCCTGGTTGCGCACATTCCCCACGGCTGTGCTCACCCGATACCACTCGAAGGCTTCGACCGGCTCTCCCAGGCTGAGCACCAGTTGCTCTGCGTGCTCGCTCGGCATTTCCGCCGCGATCCATTCATATGCCAGCTCAGGTGACAGCACCACAGGCCGGCGGTCGTGAACATCGACCATCCCGCCTTGGGCATCGGCGGTAATGATGACGAACCCGTCGTGCTCGCTTCCAGTGAACTGGCCGATCGAGGCGCACAGGGCAGGGCGCCCATCCCGGCGGCGGATGTAGTACGGTTGCTTCTTCGGCCTGCCTTCATCAACCCATTCGTACCAGCCGTCGATGGGCGTGATGGCCCGGTGCGGCCAGATCGCCCGGAAGAACGGGCCGTGCGCAACTTTTTCGACTCGGGCATTGATCGGCGCAGCACGATCGGTTGCCCAATGCGGCCGCCAGCCCCACCGCACCAGGTCCGCCCTCGGGCCTGCATCATCCACACGCAGCACTGCTACCGGCGTGGTCGGCGCGACATTGTACCGGCCAAGCGGCTGGTCACCGACGTTGTTCCTCCAGGCCTCTGGCAGGCTCAGGGTTTCAACGAAGTCATGTATGCCACGGTATTGGCTCAACCTTCCACACATACGCCCTCCAACCTGAAGGATAGCCGCTGCCTCGTCGTGGTGACGCGCACTTGTGTTCTGCCTGCCGTAACCACTGCCGGAGGCTGCGCTGGGCATCGAATGCGCCGAGATGTCTGGCTTCCTGGCTTGCTGAAACGTTTCTTCGCGTTTATAAAAAGGCACAACTCCAAGAAAGGCTACTGCCATGTCCCTCCTCAAGCTGTTCATTGCTCTCGGCGCCCTGTCCGCAACCTCTCATGCCCTGGCCTGGGATTACGTTCTACTCGATACCGACAAAGCCGCCCAGAACTGGCAGATCACCAGCCAGCAACTTGGCGTAAAAACCGACAAGCCCTTCAGCGTTACCCTGCGCACCTTGCACGGAGGTCGGCAGGAGGGGGTCAGCATTGTCGACATCGATAACGGAACGATGAAACTCTCCGTAGTGCCGACCCGCGGTATGAACATCTTGCAGGCGTCGGTCGGTAATGTGCGCATGGGCTGGGATTCGCCAGTCAAGGAAGTGGTCAACCCGTCCTTCATCGAACTCAATGGGCGTAATGGTCTGGGCTGGCTGGAGGGTTTCAACGAACTGGTCACCCGCTGCGGTTACGAATGGGTCGGGCACCCCGGCATCGACAACGGCGAACTGCTGACCCTGCACGGTCGGGCCGCCAATATTCCTGCGAGCAAAGTCACCCTGCACATTGATGAGAAACCACCGTACGCCATCACCTTGCGCGGCGAACTGAAAGAGCAGGCGTTCAAGAAAGTCGACTTCTCCGTTATGACCGAAGTGGTCACCGAACCCGGCAGCGCGGTGTTCGTCCTCAATGACACCCTGACCAACAACGGCGACTATCCGAAGGAATACCAGGCGCTGTATCACAGTAACTTCAGCACCCCGTTCCTGGAGCAGGGCGCTCGTTTCGTCGCGCCGGTGAAACAGGTCTCGCCGTTCAACGACAAGGCCAGGGGCGATCTGCCCGATTGGCAAACCTACCGTGCGCCCACCAAGGACTATGACGAAACGGTTTACAACGTGGTGCCGTATGCTGATGGCCAAGGCAATACGTTGGCTGTGTTGCACAACAAGGCTGGCAGTCTGGGCGTTTCGGTCGGCTTCAATATTCGGACGCTGCCTGTATTCTCCCTGTGGAAAAATACCGATACCCAAGGCCAGGGCTATGTCACGGGGCTGGAGCCAGGGACGAGTTTTTCCTACAACCGCCGTTACCAGCGGCCACTGAACCTGGTGCCGACAATCGGACCGAAGGAGCGCAGGCAGTTCCACATCAGCTACAGCTTCTTGCCGGACAAGGTGGCGGTGGACAAGGCCCTGAAGCAGGTGAGCGAGATTCAGGGTGGGCGCGAAACCGAAGTGCGGCAGATGCCATTGGTTGATCTGACCAAAGGGTAGTGCTGGCCAGAGCATGTCGGCCGATGTTGCAAAGCATCGGCCAGATATTCACGTGTGATCCCGTCGACTTATTCAAGGTTTATCAAGTTGCTGGCTTCTGGCCGTTGCCTTCTTAGGGGCGTCTTACCGTTCGACAGACGACCGAACCGCATCTAAGCTGTCCTTCCTCGGAAAGAGGCGTATTCATGTCGGCAGCCGAGCTGCCTGATTGGAGAGGTTGTGATCGCGTACGGTTCGTTTCGTTAAAATTGATTGGCGCAAGAAAAAATGAAAAACAGAAAATTGTTCATCGCCTTGCTTGGATTCTGCGCAGCAACCCAAGCGCAGCATTCATTGGCGGAAAATATCAATGGAAAGAAACTCTACATGCAGAGATGCTCGGTTTGTCATGGCGCGGATATCAAAGGAACAGGGCCGCTGGCAAGGAAAAGCAATCCTCCGACGCCAGACCTTACGACGTTGAGTTTCAGGAAGCGATTAGCCGATTATCCCGGAGTAATTGTATCTTCGATAGTGCTTCGCCCAAATGGAAGTTTGATTCTAGACACATTAAAAGAAAACAATGTCAAGATTCCGCCTCACTCTTGGAGTGTTCAGGATCTGCGAGATGTTAACCAATACATGAGCAGCTTGATTTCAAAAGCTCAGTGAGCAAGTGTTAATGAAGGATCGGGGTCAATTAAGAGACTCCGCTAAGATCTCTCAACGACTTCAGGAGTAGAGCTTCACAAAAATAATCCCGGGATTGCCTCATCCAGATTCTCGACATAACTGCTCTCAATGAAACCGAACTTTCCGAGTGGTTTTTGCAACGGATCATTTAAGGCATTTGTCTATGTGAATAACTTTACGGCTCCGCACTGAGATTCCAGTGTACGGAGGATCGCGGAGCCGACGCCGTGACGGCGCTGTGAGTTTCTCACCATGATGAGCCGGATGAATGCGTGTCCAAAGAGCGAAAAGTTAAGTACACTATACCCCAGCAACATCGACGCATTGCGAGCTTCCACTGCGATCCTGGATCGCTTGTGCAATTCCCTGGCAATTCCCAGGCAGTCCTCTGGAATGTTGCCCCGGTCGGCCGGATCAGCCGACTGTCTCTTCATCCGCGAACAAGGAGGTGCCCCATGACCCAGTTTCCAATGATGTGTCCGTCAATGAACCGTCAACGAAATTCTGGAGGGGCCCTTGCTGCCCCGCGGAGAATCCAACATGTCCACTCTTTGCCCACCGGTGCTTCTTGTTGCCCTCAGCTCGCCTGAGGAGGAAGCCCACTGCCGCACTCTGCGTGTACGCGACGACCAATCTGACTTTATCGCCAGTAACGCCGAATCACTGGAACAGGCTGCCGATAGCCCCTGGTGTGAACCCTTGGCCGTGCGTGCCATGCAGACCGGTGAAATGGTCGGTTTCCTGATGCATGCCCTCGATCCGGATGAGAACAGCCGCTGGATCTATCGCCTGATGATCGACCACCGCCACCAGGGCCGCGGTTATGGGCGCGCCGCCCTGCGCGCGCTGCTGGCATACCTGCAACCGTTGCCAGGTGGTCCCGGTGTTGCCCTTGGCGTCGCCCCGGAGAACATCGGGGCAAAACATCTCTATGCCTCCGAAGGCTTTGTCGAGACCGGCGAAGTCATCGATGGCGAGCTGATCATGCGACGGATGTCGGCATGATCGAAGGCGGGGGCGCCCAGGCGTCCCCGTCGCTCCGCCCATTCAGGCTAGCCTTCCGGCGGGCATATCCCGCAAACGAATTCATCCGATCCCAGGCGATGCGAGCCGAACTCCACAACGTAGCCAGCACCGCGGCGCTGCGCCTCGGCCCTGGCAGTCTTCTGGTCGGCATAGACATCGACGAAATGCCAGGGATGCCGATCTCTCAGCACGCCCCATCCGAGCACCCAGCCGTCCCTGGCCGGGTCGGGTGGCAGGTTTTTCGCCAAGCTGCGGATGCTCATACATTCACCTCGATGTGCTAGCCAGCCTTCTACTCTGAAGCGAACTGAATCACCATCCGCCCTTTGATCTTGCCCTCCAGCATCTCCTCGAAGATCTGGTTGATATCCTCGATCGGCCGCAGGGCCACCTTCGGCACCACTTTCCCTTCTGCCGCAAACTGGAAAGCTTCCTGCAGATCCTGGCGGGTGCCGACCAGCGAGCCGATCACTTCGATACCGTCCAGTACCAGGCGAGGGATATTCAGGTTCATGGCTTCCGATGGTAGCCCGATAGCAACCAGCCGCCCCCCGGCGCGCAGGGCGTCGACGGCCGAGTTGAACGCAGCCTTGGCTACGGCGGTAACCACGGCGGCATGGGCGCCACCAGTCTTGGCCTGGATAACCTTGGCGGCATCCTCGGTGCGTGAATTGATGACAAGGTCGGCGCCCATCTCGCTGGCGAAGCGCAGTTGCTCTTCGTTGACATCGATGGCGATCACTTTGGCGTTGAAGACGTTCCTGGCATATTGCAGAGCCAGGTTGCCCAGGCCGCCAAGGCCGTAGATGGCGATCCACTGGCCGGGGCGGATGTTGGAGATCTTCACCGCCTTGTAGGTGGTCACGCCGGCGCAGGTAATGCTGCTGGCAGCAGCGGAGTCGAGCCCGTCGGGCACTTTGACCGAGTAGTCGGCCTTGACGATGCAGGCTTCGGCCATGCCGCCGTCCACGGTGTAGCCGGAGTTCTTCACTTCGCGGCACAGGGTTTCGTTGCCGCTGGTGCAATACTCGCAATGCCCGCAGCCCTGGTAGAACCAGGCCACGCTGGCGCGATCACCCGGCTTGAGCGAGGTGACGCCTGGCCCTACTTCCTGGACCACGCCGATGCCTTCGTGGCCTAGCACTACGCCGGTCTTGTCACCGAAGTCGCCATTTTTCACATGCAGGTCGGTGTGGCACACACCGCAGCACTGCATCTTCAGCAGCGCTTCACCGTGCTCGAGGGGGCGCAGGGTTTTCTCCACCACAGCCACGCGACGGCCTGGTGCAACAACAGCAGCTTTCATAGGAGCCTCCGTGTCTATCCGAGTGAGCTTGGGTTATCGCCGGGTTAGCATAGCCCTTGCCTGGAGGGGCAAAACTGCTTCAGGTCATGCTCTGGGGGGGTAACCGCCTTGTACTCATTTACCGGCCTTGCGCTCCCACAAGTGCCCTGCGTATGACGGCTGCCAGAGACTAGGCACAAAAAGAAAAGCCCGCGGCAATAATGCGGCGGGCTGCAAGAACATACGGAGCAGGGTCAGTGTGCCCACACGGATGTCAGTGTTTCGTGAAGGTCAGGTCATGAGCGTGTCATGGTCCGGTAATTGCGGTGCCGGGCGCTGCTGTTCAGGGCCTGGTACAGGGGCTTCTTCCACTCGCAGCGGGCAATATGCACGCAGTTCAATATGATTTGCCAAGGCTGGACAAAGGAAATACCAAGGGACAAAAAAAGCCCGCCATGGAAGGCGGGCAAGCAACGTTTGAAGGGAGAGCCTGCATGCTGGACCCGGCCGGTTAACCGAGCATTAAGCGGTAGCGCATTGACCTGCACGGCCGATCGGCCTATACAGGCCTGCCTTTAGCCCAGGAGCCAACATGCACGACGAAGACGACCTGCACGAACCCGAGCACGATCACCTGCTTGACCATGAATTCCTCTACGACGATGTGGAGCCGGAAGCGGATGCCCAAGGCGCCGAGGACGAGGTGGAGGAAGACGAGGAAACGCTGGATGACCTCGATGACGAGGAACGCGATCACCCAGCCTGGTTCGACGATTGCGAAGACGACTGACTCAGCGCCCGTCTACCGAAAAACGCCCAGGGCCGCTCACTGCCAGCAACAGCAGGCCACCCATGATGCTGAGGTTTTTCAGGAACTGGGTCATGTTGGCGCTGCGCTCAGGGTCGACCATGCTCCAGAACGGGTGGCCCAGCAGCGCCGTGCCCAGCACGAACAGCGCAAACAGGAAGGCCAGCGGCCGGGTGTAGAAACCGAGGATCAGCAGGATGCCGACGACGAACTCCATGAGCACGGCAACTGCCGCTGCCAGCATCGGGGCAGGGGCGCCCAGTGAGGTCATGTAGCCGACCGTGCCTTCGAACCCGGTCAGCTTGCCCCAGCCAGACAAGACGAACAGGATCATCAGCAGCAGGCGGGCAATCAGGATAATGATGTCGCGTTGACCATCGAACAGGGAGTAGCGCATGGCGGCGTTCCAGTGGACGGGTACAAGGTCCACTCTAGCAGCTGCGCCCAGGATTGCTGGCAGACAGCAAAAAGGCGCCGCAAGGGCGCCTTTTCAAGGAAGTTTGGTGCGAGTGGCGGGACTCGAACCCGCAAGGCTCACGCCGACAGATTTTAAGTCTGCTGTGTATACCAATTCCACCACACTCGCACGCTTGAAGGGGTCGCAACGACCAGCTCGCTTCTAAGCAGAAGGGCTTTGCAATCAAGCGCGCTTTATAACCCATTGTTATAGTTGAGTCAACCGCAGCACCTATGATCAACAGAATGAAGGGTCGATCGTATGGGCAATTGACACCTTGCTGTCATTACGCCACTGTTGCCCTCATTATTGGATCCAGGAGTGTGCGGTAATGACCCAGTCCGCTACTTCCGGGCGTATCGTGCGCCCACGGCTGTTCTGGCGACTACTGTTCGCGCAGGTGGTCGTGTTGGGGGCATTTCTCTACCTCAGCCTGATCAGCCTGGGCGGTTACCTGCTGATGCTGGGGTTCGATGCCGAACACCCTCAACCGCAGCGGTTGATGGCCCTGGCCGGTGGCGGGCTTATCCTGCTGGTCGGCTTGTGGCTGCTGAAAGTGGCGATGCCGCGACACATAAGCCCGGTGCTGGTTGAAACTGAGCGTTGAACCTGGCCAGCCACACGGGGTCCATCACGCAGGGCTAACCACGCGAGCGCTCACAGGCGAGCGCGTTCGGCCAGGCCTATTTTCCCTCCTGCTGTTGTGCCGGTGGAGCTCGCATGGTTTCAGCTGACTGCCTCGACCACCCCGTCATGCCTGCCCACCGCTATGAGCAGTTGGTGCAGTCGGTGGTGGATTACGCTATCTACATGCTCGACCCGTCCGGCCATGTGGTGTCGTGGAATGCAGGCGCGCAACGCATCAAGGGTTACCGTGCCGATGAAGTGATCGGCCAGCATTTCTCATTGTTCTTCACCCCGCAGGATTGCACTGAGGGCCGCCCGGAGCGCTTGCTGCGTCAGGCGCTGGAGCAGGGCGTGGCGCAGGACGAAGGCTGGCGCGTTCGCAAGGATGGCACGCAGTTCTGGGCCTTGGCCGCGCTGGATGTGATTCGCGATGACCATGGCCAGGTCGTCGGCCTGGCCAAGGTGACCCGGGACATCACCGACCGTCGCGAATCGGCGCTGCAGCTGGACGCGGTGCGCGCCCAGCTGTTCCAGGCACAGAAGCTGGAGGCCCTCGGCCAGTTGACCGGTGGCCTGGCGCATGACTTCAACAACATGCTGACCATCATCATCAGTTCGGCGCGCCTGGCGCTGGCCACCCAGGACCCGGCACGCGCCCAGCGCATGCTGCAGCACATTCTCGATGCCGGGCAGCGGGGCACCGAACTGACCAAGCAGTTGCTCAGCTTTGCTCGCCACCGCAAGCTTGATGTGGCCTGCGTCGCCCCGGCGAACCTTGTTGCCGCCACCCGTGGTCTACTGGAGCATGCGCTGCCTGGTTCGATTGACCTGAAGGTACTGTTGCAACCGGACCTGCCCCTGATCCAGGTGGATGCCGGGCAATTGCAGATGGTGCTGCTCAATCTGTTGTTCAATGCCCGCGATGCCATCACAGGGCAGGGCCGGATCGTCCTGACGGTCGACGTGGTCGAACTGGCCGGCGAAGTGGAAGGGCTGCACGGCGGGTTTGTGCGTTTCGAGGTGGAAGACAGCGGCGAAGGTATCGCGCCAGCGGTACTGCCGCGGATCTTCGAGCCGTTTTTCACCACCAAGCCCTTCGGCAAGGGGACTGGCCTGGGCCTTAGCCAGGTGTATGGTTTTGCCAGGCAGAGCGGTGGCGCCATTTGCGTCGACAGTGAGCCCGGCCGGGGAACTTGCATGCAGCTTTACTTGCCAATCTATCAGGACCAGACGGACAGCCAACTCGACAGGTAGACACCATGGCACAGGCACTCAGGCGGCTGGTGACGGGGATCGAAGGGCTCGATGCGTTGCTCCAGGGTGGCCTGGTGGCTGGCGCGTCCTACATCATCCAGGGCCCGCCGGGGGCCGGCAAGACCATACTTGCCAACCAGCTGGCCTGCGGGCATGTGCGCAACGGTGGCCGGGTGCTGGTGGCTACCTTGCTGAGCGAGTCGCACGAGCGGCTGTTCCAGTACCTGGCGACCTTGGAGTTCTTCGACCCGGTGCTGGTCGGCGACCCGATCCAGTTCGTCAGTGCCTTTGACACCCTGGAGCAGGAAGGCCTGGACGCGGTGGTACGGTTGCTGCGCCAGGAAATCGCCCGGCAGCAGGCCAGCCTGCTGATCGTCGATGGCGTGCTCAATGCCCGGGTGCGTGCGGAAACCGCGCTGGACACCAAGAAATTCGTCTCCGAACTGCAGGGCCATGCGGCCTTTGCCGGTTGCACCGTGCTGCTGTTGACCAGCGCCAGGCTGGAAGAGGGCAGCCCGGAGCACACCATGGTCGACGGCGTGATCGAGCTGGGCGAGCAATTGTTCGGCAGCCGCGCCGTGCGCCATATCCAGCTGCGCAAGACGCGGGGCAGTGCGGCGTTGTCGGGGCGCCATGAGTGCCTCATCGATGAAGCCGGCATGCACGTCTACCCACGCCTGGAGTCGCTGTTCAGCCACCCCAGCCAGGCGGGCAGTGCCACCCTGGAGCGTATCGGCAGCGGGGTGGAAAGCCTGGATGAAATGCTCGGTGGCGGCCTGGCTACGGGTTCGGTCAGCTTGCTGATCGGGCCCTCGGGTATTGGCAAGACGTCCCTGGGCCTGGCCTTTCTCGGTGCCAGCAGCCCGCAGGCGCCGGGGCTGCATTTCGGCTTTTACGAAACACCGGAACGCTTGCGTATCAAGGCCGTGTCGCTGGGTTACGACTTTGCCGCCATGGAGCAGGGCGGCAGCCTGCAGCTGTGCTGGCAACCGACCACCGAGGGCCTGTTGGACCAGGTCGGTGCGCGCCTGCTCGAACGGGTAGCGGCGCAAGGCAGCAAGCGCGTACTGATCGACAGCCTGGGGGCGTTCAGCCGCCTGGCCACCGACCCGGCGCGGCTCAATGCGTTTTTCCGCGCGCTGGTCGGCGAGCTGCGCGCGCGTGATGTCAGCGTGATGCTCACCTGGGAAATGCGCGACATCTTCGGTGCGGAAATCAGCGCCCCGGCCCCGGACCTGTCGAGTATCGTCGACAACCTGATGCTGATGCGCTTCGTCGAACTGGATTCGCAGCTACGGCGCATGCTGTCGATCCTCAAGGTGCGTGACAGCCACCATGATCCTGCCTTGCACGAGCTGCTGATCGGGCCGCAGGGCATTACCCTGCGCAAGGCGTTCGAAGGCGCCTGCGGTGTGCTTTCGGGAACGCCGGTGCCGCAGGGGAGCGGGTGACGGGGCGGGCCGATGAACACCATCCTGATCGTCGATGACGAGTACCTGATTGCCGACATCCTCGGTTTTGCCCTGGAGGACGAAGGTTTCCTGGTGGAAAAGGCGAGTAACGGCTTCAAGGCGCTGGAGGCGTTGAAGGAAAAGCGCGTTCAGCTGGTCATCACCGACTACATGATGCCGCTGCTCAACGGTGAGGAGCTGGTGCGCTCGATGCGTCAAGACTCGGCCTTGAGCGAGTTGCCGGTCATCCTCATGAGCGGCGCGCAGGCCAACCAGGGATGCCCGGAACTGTTCGCCGCGGTGTTCGACAAACCGTTCGACATGGACTGTATGATCGCCAAGGTGCGCGAACTGCTGGGCACCTGAGGCGCGGGGCGATCAAGCGCGTCCGTGCGGCTTGAGGCAGGTCGCTCAGTGCGAGTCGTCTTGCTTTTCCGGTGCCGGGCTGCCGGCCTGGATACGCTTGAAGATCTCTTCGCGATGGACCTGGACGTCTTTCGGTGCATCGATACCGATCCTCACTTGCATCCCTTTGACGCCCAGAATGGTGACTTTGATGTCATCGTTGATGACGATGCTTTCGCCAACCTTGCGGGTGAGTATCAGCATGTATTTCTCCTTGGTGATGTAAAAGTCCGTCGGGCTAGTTGCCACGGCGGCGGGAGCTTGTCCCTCTTCCTTCTCATTAAAGACGCTTTCGGCAGATAGTAATTCCCCGACAGACAAATTCTGTTGCGTGTCTTCAGTTGCAGGTGCCGAAGCAAACCGCCAGCGGTTTGTCGGCCAAGGTGCTCGATGGCAAGAATAGGGGGCTTGGCGCCCAATGGGAAATTTCTTCGCATCATCGGCTGAATAGACCGAGTTAATGGTCATCCTGTTCCTCAAGTGCCTGAAGAAATAACAGCAAGGCCACTTCCTCTTGGTCCAGGCCTTTGCGTACACGTCTTTTCGGCAAGTTGGCCAGGCGCCCCAAGGCAAAGTGTTCAAGCACAGCCGGGTGGATGTAGCAGCGCCTGCACACCGCTGGCGTATTACCCAGGCGTGTGGCCACCTGGCGAACGATGGCGGTGACCTGGCGTTTGGCTTCGCTCTCGGGCTCCCAGGCCAAGGGCCTGAGCAGCTCCAGCGCCAGCCTGCTACCGGCCCAGGTGCGGTAGTCCTTGGCGGTGAAGTCGGCGCCGGTCAGCTGCCGCAGAAACTGGTTGACCTCGCTGGAGCCGACGCTGTGGCGCTGGCCGTCTTCGTCCAGGTACTGGAACAGCGCCTGCCCGGGCAGTTCCATGCAGCGCTTGAGCAGGTTGGCCAGGCGCCGATCGTTGAGGCTGACGTTGTGCTCGACGCCGCGCTTGCCGCGGAACTGGAAGTGGATGCTGCTTCCCTTCACTTCGACGTGGCGGTTGCGCAGGGTGGTCAGGCCATAGGACTGGTTGTCACGCAGATAGCGCTGGTTGCCGATGCGGATCAAGGTATGGTCCAGCAGGCTGACCACCAGCGCCATCACCTTTTCCCGGTCCAGGCCTGGCCGGGCAAGGTGCGCTTGCAACTGTGCGCGCAGCTTTGGCAGGGCTTGGGCAAACGCCAGCATGCGCCCGTACTTGTGCTGGTCGCGGACTTCGCGCCACTGCGCATGGTAGCGGTATTGCTTGCGGCCACGGGCATCGCGACCCGTCGCTTGCAGGTGGCCCTGCGGGTCAGCGCAGATCCACACATCGGTATAGGCCGGGGGGATCACCAGTGCAGCGATCCGGGCGAGGGTATCGCTGTCGCGCACCCGCTGGCCGTTTGCATCCAGGTAGATGAAACGGCCACGCCAGCGCCGCCGGGTCAGGCCCGGCTGGTTGTCATCCACGTAGTGCAGGGTGCGCGGCAGGGGACAGTCGAGCATGGCTGGCAGACCTCGATCAGGTTACTGATCAATGGACACCAGCCACGCGGCCGATGCTCAGCCCAGCAAGGCCACCGACTTGATCTGGGCAAACAGTATCTGGCCCGGGTGCAGGCCGAGCTGGTCTGCCGAGAAGCGGGTAATGCGCGCGAGCAAGGCATTGCCCCCGGCATCCAGGCTGACCAGCACATGGGCCGGGTTGCCGGCCGGGCGGCTTTCGCGCACGCGCACCGGCAAACGGTTGAGGATGCTCGAAGTGCTGTCGGCTGCCAGGGCCAGGCTGACGTCACGGGCCTGCACCTTGACCCGCAGGGAGCTGCCCACCACCTGGGCCGGGTGAGCGATGCGCAGCAGCGGCCCATCCTTGCCCGGCAGGCGCAGGTCGAGCAGGTCGTAGTGCGGGTCGTGACCCACCACCAGGCCCTCGAACACCACACCGGCATCCTCGCCTTGGGCCAGTGGCAGGTCGAGGCGGGCCAGGGTTTCGCCGATCGGGCCGCTGGCCACCGCCTGGCCCTGTTCCAGCAACACCAGGTGGTCGGCCAGCCGCGCCACTTCGTCCTGGGCATGGCTGACATACACCAGCGGGATTTCCAGTTCGTTGTGCAGGCGTTCCAGGTAGGGCAGGATCTCGCGCTTGCGCGGCCCGTCGAGGGCCGCCAGCGGCTCGTCCATCAGCAACAGTCGCGGGCTGCTGAGCAGGGCGCGGGCAATGCCTACCCGCTGCGCCTCGCCACCGGACAAGGTTGCCGGCCGGCGTGCCAGCAAGTGGCCGATACCCAGCAGCTGGCAGGCCTGGTCGAGGCTGACCTTGCGCTCGGCAGCGGCCACCCGGCGCCAGCCGAATTCCAGGTTGCCACGTACCGACAGGTGCGGGAACAGGCTGGCCTCCTGGAACACGTAGCCCACCGGGCGCAGGTGCGGTGCCTGGAAGTAGCCGCGGGCGCTGTCCTCCCAGACTTCGCCGTTGACTTCGATGTAGGCGCTGGTGGCCCGTTCCAGCCCGGCCAGGCACCGCAGGCAGCTGGTCTTGCCAGAGCCCGAGTGGCCGAACAGCGCGCTGATGCCGCGCCCGGGCAGGTGCAGGTCGACGTCCAGGGTGAATTCGTCGCGCGCCAGTTTCAGGCGCGCCACAATCGATGCGCTCATTTCAGCTCCAGCCAGCTTTGCTGCGGCGTCCAGCGTACAGCAGGAGCAGCACCAGGAACGAGAACAGCAGCATGGCGCCGGCCAGCCAGTGTGCTTGCGAATAGGCCATGGCCTCGACATGGTCGAAGATCTGCACCGAGACCACGCGTGTCTTGTCGGGGATGTTGCCGCCAATCATCAACACCACGCCGAACTCGCCCACGGTATGGGCGAAGCCGAGGATGCTGGCGGTAATGAAGCCTGGGCGGGCCAGCGGCAGCACTACATGGAAGAAGGTGTCCCAGGGGCTGGCGCGCAGCGTGGCGGCCACTTCCAGCGGGCGCTGGCCAATGGCGCCGAAGGCATTCTGCAGCGGCTGGACCACGAACGGCATGGAGTAGATCACCGAGCCGATCACCAGGCCGGTGAAGCTGAACACCGCGCTGCCCAGGCCCAGCGCCTGGGTCGCCTGGCCCAGCCAGCCATGCGGGCCGAGGGCGATCAGCAGGTAGAAACCGATCACCGTGGGTGGCAGCACCAGCGGCAACGCCACCACCGCGCCCACCGGCCCGCGCAGCCACGAGCGCGTGCGCGCCAGCCACCAGGCGATGGGCGTGCCGACGATCAGCAGGATCAGGGTGGTCAGGCTGGCCAGTTTCACGGTCAGCCAGATGGCACCCAGGTCACTCGCGTCCAGTGGCATCAGATTTCATAACCGTAGGATTTGATCACTGCCGCGGCTTTCGGGCCTTTCAGGTAGTCGACCAAGGCCTTGGCAGCAGGGTTGTCCTTGCCCTTTTCGAGGATTACCGCGTCCTGGCGGATGGGCGCGTGCAGGGACGAGGGAACGATCCAGGCCGAACCGCTTTCGACCTTGCCGTCCTTGTAGATTTGCGACAGGGCGACAAAGCCCAGTTCGGCGTTGCCGGTGGAGACGAACTGGAATGCCTGGCTGATGTTCTGCCCTTCGACCAGCTTGGGCCTTGTGGCTTCGGTCAGCTTCAGCTTGTCCAGCACCTGGGTGGCGGCCAGGCCGTAAGGTGCGGTTTTCGGGTTGGCGATGGACAGGTGTTTGAATGCGTTCTTCTTCAGCACTTCGCCGTTGGCGTCGACATAGCCAGGCTTGGCCGACCACAGGGCCAGCGTGCCGATGGCATAGGTGAAGCGCGAGCCCGGGACAATGGCCTTTTCCTGCTCGAGCCTGGCCGGGGTGCTGTCGTCGGCAGCGAGGAATACCTCGAACGGCGCGCCGTTCTTGATCTGTGCGTAGAACTGGCCGGTGGCGCCGTAGGCGGCGACCAGCTTGTGGCCGGTGTCTTTTTCAAAGTCCTTGGCAATGGCCTGGATGGGGGCTG
This sequence comes from Pseudomonas sp. SF2, assembly GCF_036858055.1. NCBI lineage: Bacteria > Pseudomonadati > Pseudomonadota > Gammaproteobacteria > Pseudomonadales > Pseudomonadaceae > Pseudomonas > Pseudomonas sp. SF2. The sequence continues at coordinate 166,632 of NZ_JAMBDI010000010.1, forward strand.
TGAAGTTGGCTGCGACCGCGACCTGGACCTCATCGGCCCAGGCAGTGCTGAAGGCGAGCAGGCCGGCCAGGGCGGTGGCAGCCAGGTGGGGCGGGCGGATACGCATGAACACAGCTCCTTGGGGTTATCGTTATATCCTTAACTATATAGCGATAGGCCATGGACCGTGAAGGGGCCCAGTAATGCTTAAGCAGGCTGGGCCCTTTCGCGGGTAAACCCGCTCCCACAGGGTCGGCACAAAAGGTGAATGTTGCGCAGTACCTGTGGGAGCGGGTTTACCCGCGAAGAGGCCAGGCCTGCTTAGGCGGACGGTTGGCGGCCGAGCACGGCCAGCGCCTTTTCGGCAATCTCCCGGGTCAACGCACCCGCCGGCATATGCTTGCCCAGCCGCAATGCCTGCCCCGACCACAGGTTGCTGAAGTCGCTATTGCCCTGCGGATCCGTAATCGCCCGCAAAGGCATCAACGCCCCACCGGCCAGCGGGAAGCGCGGCGCCAGGTCGCTCATCGGCCCCAGCTCGCGCATGATGCGGTTGTTGATGCCACGCGCCGGTCGGCCGGTGAACAGGTTGGTCAGCGCCGTTTCACTGGCAGGCGCGCTGTCCAGGGCCTGGCGATGCGCCGGCGACACCTTGGCCTCGGGGCAGAACAGGTAAGCCGTGCCGATCTGCACGGCCGAAGCCCCCAAGGCCAGTGCCGCCAACAGGCCGCGGTGGTCAGCAATGCCGCCAGCGGCAATCACAGGGATGCTGACCGCATCGGCCACCTGCGGCACCAGGGCGAAGGTGCCGATCTGGCTGGTGATGTCGTCGCTGAGGAACATGCCGCGATGGCCACCCGCTTCATAGCCCATGGCAATGATCGCATCACAACCGTGGCGCTCCAGCCACACGGCTTCCTCGACGGTGGTGGCGCTGGACAGCACCTTGGCGCCGCTGGCCTTTACCCGCTGCAGCAGGTCAGCCTGCGGCAGGCCGAAGTGGAAGCTCACTACCTCCGGGCGCAGTTGCTCGACCAGCTGGCAGCTCTGCTCGTCGAAAGGCGCGCGGTTGGATACCGGCGTGGGGGCCGCGAAGTCGGCACCCACTTCGCGGTAATAGGGCTCGAGCGCCTGCTTCCAGCGTGCATCGCGCTCGGCATCGGGCGCTGGCGGCTGGTGGCAGAAGAAGTTCAGGTTCAACGGGCGGCCCGGGCAGCCGGTACGGAAGGCGGCGATCTCGGCGCGCACCTGGTCGCCTGTGAGCATGGCGCAGGGCAGGGCGCCCAAACCGCCCGCCAGGCCCACGGCGATGGCCATGCCCGAGCCCGTCGCACCGGCCATGGGGGCCTGCAGAATGGGCAGCTCGATGCCCAGCAGGTCGAGGATGCGGCGGTCGGGCCAGTGGCTCATGCGGTTCTCCTTGCGCGGGCGAGCGGTGCGGCGGGGGCGGGTGTTTACAAGGCTTTGCTGACCTGGATGTCGCTGATCTTCTCGGCATCTTCGCCGTGGATCTTGCGCAGGGCTTCCAGGGCTTGTTCGAGGGAGGCGTCGGGCATCAGCGCAAAATCCCAGCGGCGCTGGCCGTCGAGCTTGTACTTGATGACGTATTTGGTGGTCTGGGTCATGGTGGCCTTATCTGAGTTTCGACGACGAACGACGGACGATCTTGATCTTGTGGGTCAAGGTTGGCTTGCGGGTGACCGAGATCGGGCGGGTGGTCACGGTATCGATGGTGATGTTCCAGAACCCGGTGCTGGGCACGGTGATCTTTGCCGGGAACTTGTCGAAATGGCCGCCGTGGTAGGTGTGACGACCGCCGTTCTTGAAGCTGCGGAAGTTGGCGTCGTTCATCAGGCGGATATTGCAGCGCTGGGAGCACTCGATGACGACGATGTCGTCCTCGTTCAGGTGCTCGCGCTGGTGTACGAATTTCATGTGATGCTCCGCAAGGATTGGTTCTGCAAAGGCAAACGATACCACGATGTCGGGTTACACTGCCGCGCTGTTGCGCCAGGCGCAGATAAATCTGCCAAAGCAGGGAGCAAAACGGCCTGGCCGTGGTCGAATCGGATTCTTGAAGGCAGAGGTGCTGCAAATGAAGTGGATGGTGGCGGCGTTGGCAGTGACGCTGGGTGGCTGTGTGAGTGTTTCGGAACTGGAACAATCGCGTGAAACGCTGGATGTAATCTCTGGCAAGTCTCCGCGCGCGTATGCCGATTGCGTCAAGCAGAATCTGGCCGATACCCGCGACCCGCTGGTGGAAGAGCAGCGCGGCGATGGCCTGCGGCTGATCGTGCCGCAAAAGATCAGCTCGGGCGTGGGCCCGGCGGCGCTGGTGGACATCGACAAGCGTGGCAGCGGCAGCAGCATCAAGCTGCACGAGCGGCTGAACAATTTCCCGCTGCGCCTGGGCGATGTGCGCACCGCAGCCACCAAATGCATCTCCGGTAGTTGATCCAGGGCAAGTGATTACGCTCCTTTTGCTTATATGTTTTAAGCCTAAGCTTATAACAATAGAAAAGGAGATTCGTGATGACACCGTTGAGTCGCGCCGTGATCGGCAGCCTGCTGATCCTGGCCTGGCCCACGGCGCATGCCGCCGATGGCCAGAAAGTCTTCACCCAGGGCGGGGCCAACCCCGCCGCCATGGCTTGCCTGGGTTGCCATGGCCCGGACGGCAAGGGCATTGCCGCTGCCGGCTTCCCGCGCCTGGCCGGACTACCGGCGGCTTACCTCAGCAAGCAATTGCATGACTGGCGCAGCGGCAGCCGCAAGCAGCCGGTGATGGAGCCGCTTGCCAAGGCCCTGAGCGAGGATGAGATCAAGGCGGTCAGCACCTACCTGGCCAGCCTGCCGGCAGACCCCGCAGGCGACCTGCGTCGCCAGCAGATTGCCGATGACCCCACCACCCGCATGGCCCTGTACGGCGACTGGAGCCGGCAGATTCCTGGCTGCGTGCAGTGCCATGGCCCGGGTGGTGGCGGGGTTGGCGAACACTTCCCGCCTTTGGCCGGCCAGCCCGCCAGTTACCTGGTGGCGCAGCTCAATGCCTGGCGTGACGGCACCCGCAGCAATGACCCCAACCAGCTGATGGTCGGCGTGGCCAAGGCCATGACCGATGACGAGATCAAGGCCGTTGCCGAGTTCTTCGCCCGCCCCGCCAGCCAGGAGGTCAAGCCATGAAACCGATGATTCCAGCCCTGTTGTTGTTGGTCGCGGGCAGCGCCCAGGCCGCCCAGATTGCCATGGAAGACCAGTCGCAGTTGAAAGTGCCTGGCGTGCAGGCCGCGCCGCAGTTCGTGCCGCCTGCGGAAAGTGAGTTGCCAGACAATGCCTTTGGCAAGATGGTGCGCGAAGGGCACGCCCTGTTCGTCGACACCCGCAGGCTGATGCCCGAGGCCGTGGGCAACGGCATGAACTGCAGCAACTGCCATCTAGACCAGGGGCGGCTGGCGCATTCCGCGCCGATGTGGGGGGCGTACCCGATGTACCCTGCGTACCGCAAGAAAAACGACAAGGTCAACACCTACGCCGAGCGAATCCAGGGCTGCTTCCAGTTCAGCATGAACGGCAAGCCGCCTGCGGCCGATAGCCCGCAGATGACGGCGCTGGCGGTGTATTCGTACTGGCTGTCGACCAAGGCGCCGACCGGCGTGGAGATTGCCGGGCGTGGTTACCCGGAAGTGCCGCAGCCCAAGGGCGGATACGACTTCAAGCGCGGCCAGCAGGTTTATCGCGAGCAGTGTGCGATTTGCCACGGCGACAACGGTGAAGGGCAGAAGGTGGCGGGCGAGTATGTGATGCCGCCGCTGTGGGGCAAGGATTCCTACAACTGGGGCGCCGGCATGCACCGCATCAACACCGCGGCGTCGTTCATCAAGTACAACATGCCGCTGGGCAAGCCGGGCAGCCTGAGTGACCAGCAGGCCTGGGATGTGGCGGCCTGGATCAATCGCCATGAACGGCCGCAGGATCCGCGGTTGGTGGAAGGCTCCATCGAGAAGACGCGGGTGAAGTTCCATGCCAATGACGGGGTGAACCTGTATGGGCAGAAGGTCGATGGGGTGCTGATCGGGCAGGGGACCGGTAGCTGAGGTAATGCCTGTGCCGGCCTCTTCGCGGGTAAACCCGCTCCCACAGGTACTGCACAGCATTCAGAGTCTGTGGTGATCCTTGTGGGAGCGGGTTTACCCGCGAAGAGGCAGTACAGGTAAGCTCATTCCCTGTCATCCGACTGTCATTGATGACAGCAATATTTACGATCCACCGGAACTATCTACACTGGGTTATCTCTATCATGGCATCGGTCGGCACGGGTGGGGGCATTGTAAGGTGACTGCCGCCTGATTAGACTGCGCCGAATTCCACAGGCCTAGCCTTTTGTAAGGACGTATATGATCAAAAAATGCTTGTTCCCGGCAGCCGGTTACGGCACTCGCTTCCTGCCTGCTACCAAAGCCATGCCCAAGGAAATGCTGCCGGTGGTCAACAAGCCACTGATCCAGTATGGCGTTGAAGAGGCACTGGATGCCGGTCTGAACGAGATTTCCATCGTCACCGGGCGCGGCAAGCGCGCGCTGGAAGACCACTTCGACATCAGCTACGAGCTGGAAAACCAGATCAAGGGCACCGACAAGGAAAAATACCTGGTTGGTATCCGTCGCCTGCTCGACGAGTGCTCGTTCTCCTACACCCGCCAGACCGAAATGAAAGGCCTGGGCCACGCCATCCTGACTGGCCGCCCGCTGATTGGCGACGAGCCGTTCGCCGTGGTGCTGGCGGACGACCTGTGCGTGAACCCGGAAGGTGACGGCGTACTGACCCAGATGGTCAAGCTGTACAACCAGTTCCGTTGCTCGATCGTCGCCATCCAGGAAGTCGACCCGCAGGAAACCAACAAGTACGGTGTGATCGCCGGCGACATGATCCGTGACGATATTTTCCGCGTCACCAACATGGTCGAGAAGCCAAAGCCGGAAGACGCCCCGTCGAACCTGGCGATCATCGGCCGCTACATCCTGACCCCGGACATCTTCGACATCATCGCCAACACCGAGCCGGGCAAAGGTGGCGAGATCCAGATCACCGACGCGCTGATGCAACAGGCGCAGAACGGCTGCGTGATCGCCTACAAGTTCAAAGGCAAGCGTTTCGACTGCGGTGGCGCCGAAGGCTACATCGACGCGACCAACTTCTGCTTCGAGAACTACTACAAGACTGGCAAGGCTTACTGATAAGCCCTGCTGGCCTGAAAGCCACCCTTCGGGGTGGCTTTTTTGTTTGCGGCGGCCAACGGCGTTATGCTGGGCGCCTGCCTAGGAGAGTGAATACATGGCCTACGATTTTGATCTGTTCGTGATTGGTGCCGGGTCCGGTGGTGTGCGCGCGGCGCGGTTTGCCGCCGGCTTCGGCGCAAAGGTGGCAGTGGCCGAGAGCCGCTACCTGGGCGGTACCTGCGTCAACGTGGGCTGCGTGCCGAAAAAACTGCTGGTGTACGGCGCGCACGTTGCCGACGAGCTGGAGCAGGCTGCTGGTTTCGGCTGGACCCTGGAAGAAGGGCATTTCGACTGGGGCACCCTGATCGCCAACAAGAACCGGGAAATCGAACGCCTCAACGGCATCTACCGCAACCTGCTGGTCAACAGCGGGGTCACCCTGTTGCAGGGCCACGCGCGCCTGACCGGTGCCAATGAAGTGGAAGTGGAAGGCCAGCGCTACACCGCCGAGCACATCCTCATCGCCACCGGTGGCTGGCCGCAGGTGCCGGACATCCCGGGCAAGGAACTGGCCATTACCTCCAACGAAGCCTTCTACCTCAAGGACCTGCCACGCCGGGTGCTGGTGGTCGGTGGTGGCTACATCGCCGTCGAGTTCGCCGGCATCTTTCAGGGCCTGGGGGCCGACACCACCTTGCTGTACCGTGGCGACCTGTTCCTGCGTGGCTTCGATGGTTCGGTGCGTACGCACCTGAAGGAAGAACTGGAAAAGCGCGGCCTCGACCTGCAGTTCAACGCCGACATCCAGCGCATCGACAAGCTCGAGGACGGTAGCCTCAAGGCCACCCTCAAGGATGGCCGCGAGCTGGTCACCGATTGTGTGTTTTACGCCACCGGCCGCCGCCCGATGCTCGACAACCTGGGCCTGGAAAACACCGGCGTGGAACTGGACGCGCGCGGCTTCATCCGCGTCGACGACCAGTACCAGACCACCGCACCGTCCATCCTGGCCATCGGTGACGTGATCGGCCGCGTGCAGCTTACCCCGGTGGCTCTGGCCGAAGGCATGGCCGTGGCCCGGCGCCTGTTCAAGCCCGAGCAATACCGCCCGGTGGACTACCAGAACATTCCCACCGCAGTGTTCAGCCAGCCGCCCATCGGCACCGTGGGCCTGACCGAAGAGCAGGCGCTGGAGGCCGGGCACAAGGTGCAGGTGTTCGAAAGCCGCTTCCGCGCGATGAAACTGACCCTGACCGACATCCAGGAAAAGACCCTGATGAAGCTGGTGGTCGATGCCGAGACCGACAAGGTGCTGGGCTGCCACATGGTCGGCCCCGACGCGGGCGAGATCATCCAGGGCCTCGGCGTTGCCCTGAAGGCCGGTGCGACGAAGCAGCAATTCGACGAAACCATTGGCGTGCACCCGACCGCGGCCGAAGAGTTCGTGACCATGCGCACAGCGACGCGCTGAGCGCGTTCCATCCTGTGGGAGCGGCCTTGTGTCGCGAAAGGCCGCTCCCACAAAAGCTGCTTCTACAACAAACCTCCCCGCAATCCTTTGCTCAGCCCATTCCCTTCTATTAATAAACCCCGGTTATAGCCAAAACCAATCAAAAGCATGAGCTTTGCCAATGAGCCTTTATCGGGACCAGCGGTTAGGATTCTCTCCATCAACTGATTCCAACCCCATGAAGGAGCGTCTCTCATGCCAATCATCAACAGCCAGGTCAAACCGTTCAACGCCACCGCCTACCACAAGGGCGAATTCGTCCAGGTCAGCGAAGCCGACCTGAAAGGCAAGTGGTCTGTCGTGTTCTTCTACCCGGCCGACTTCACCTTCGTCTGCCCGACCGAGCTGGGTGACCTCGCCGACAACTACGCCGAGTTCCAGAAGCTGGGCGTGGAAATCTACGGCGTGTCCACCGACACCCACTTCACCCACAAAGCCTGGCACGACACTTCGGACACCATCGGCAAGATCCAGTACCCACTGATCGGTGACCCGACCCACGTTATTTCGCGCAACTTCGACGTGCTGATCGAAGAAGCCGGCCTGGCCGATCGCGGTACCTTCGTGATCAACCCGGAAGGCCAGATCAAGATCGTCGAACTGAACGACGGTGGTGTAGGCCGCGATGCTGCCGAACTGCTGCGTAAAGTGAAAGCTGCCCAGTACGTTGCCGCTCACCCGGGCGAAGTCTGCCCGGCCAAGTGGAAAGAAGGCGAAGCCACCCTGGCGCCATCGCTGGACCTGGTCGGCAAGATCTAAGTCCATGTGCCAGTCGCGGGCGGTGAGCAGCCGCCAAAGCTGAAGTACTTACCGCCCCGTCAAGCGCCCGGGCGACCTCGCCTGGGCGTTTTTGTATCCGAGTTTTGAAAAAGGAATCGCCCGTATGTTGGACGCCACGCTTAAATCGCAACTGAAAACCTACCTGGAGCGGGTCACCCAGCCGATCGAGATCGTTGCTTCCCTCGACGACGGCGCGAAGTCCCGCGAATTGCACGACCTGCTGGTGGAAATTGCCAGCCTGTCGAACCTCATTACCTTTAGCGCGGACGGTACCGACGCCCGTCGTCCTTCGTTCTCGCTGAATCGCCCGGGAGCCGACATAAACCTGCGCTTCGCCGGCATCCCCATGGGCCACGAATTCACCTCGCTGGTGCTGGCACTGCTGCAAGTCGGCGGCCACCCGTCCAAGGCCAGTGCCGAAGTGATCGAGCAGATCCAGGCGCTGGAAGGCGAGTTCACCTTCGAAACCTATTTCTCGCTTTCGTGCCAGAACTGCCCGGACGTGGTCCAGGCGCTGAACCTGATGGCGGTGCTCAACCCCAATGTGCGCCACGTGGCCATCGACGGCGCGCTGTTCCAGGCAGAAGTGGAATCGCGCAAGATCATGGCGGTGCCGAGCATCTACCTGAACGGCGAAGTGTTCGGCCAGGGCCGCATGGGCCTGGAAGAAATCCTTGGCAAGATCGACACCAGCGCAGGTAGCCGCCAGGCCGAGAAGATCAATGCCAAGGATGCCTTCGATGTGCTGGTGGTCGGTGGTGGCCCGGCCGGCGCCTCGGCAGCCATCTATGCCGCGCGTAAAGGCATCCGCACCGGTATTGCGGCCGAGCGTTTCGGCGGCCAGGTGCTCGATACCCTGGCCATCGAGAACTTCATCTCGGTACAGGAAACCGAAGGGCCGAAGCTGGCCACGGCGCTGGAAGAACACGTCAAGCAGTACGACGTGGACATCATGAACCTGCAGCGTGGCGAAGCGCTGATCCCGGCTACCGCTGGCGGCCTGCACGAAGTACGCCTGGCCGGCGGCGCCTCGCTCAAGGCCAAGACCGTGATCCTGGCCACCGGTGCCCGCTGGCGCGAAATGAACGTGCCGGGCGAGCAGGAATACCGCGCCCGTGGCGTGGCCTACTGCCCGCACTGTGACGGCCCGCTGTTCAAGGGCAAGCGCGTGGCGGTGATCGGTGGTGGCAACTCGGGTGTGGAAGCGGCCATCGACCTGGCCGGTATCGTCGCCCAGGTGACGCTGATCGAGTTCGACAGCCAGCTGCGTGCCGATGCGGTGCTGCAGCGCAAGTTGCACAGCTTGCCGAACGTGAAGGTGATCACCAGTGCGCTGACCACCGAAGTGCTGGGCAATGGCGAAAAAGTGACCGGCCTGCGCTACAAGGACCGCACCACCGACCAGCAGCATGAAGTGGCGTTGGAAGGCATCTTCGTGCAGATCGGCCTGCTGCCGAACACCGACTGGCTGAAAGGTACCGTCGAGCTGTCGCCGCGTGGCGAGATCATCGTCGACGCCAAGGGCCAGACCAGCATCCCGGGTGTGTTTGCGGCGGGTGACGTGACGACCGTGCCGTACAAGCAGATCGTGATCGCGGTGGGTGAGGGGGCCAAGGCATCGCTGGCGGCCTTTGACCACCTGATTCGCACGTCGGCACCGGCATAAGCCTGTACCGGCCTCTTCGCGGCCAAAGCCGCTCCCACAGGCACTGCGCAGCTTTTGAAAGCTGTGGAGGTCCCTGTGGGAGCGGCTTTAGCCGCGAAAGGGCCGGTGCAGGCAAAGCAGGAACCTGAAGGTGTCTATGATTACTGCAGACCCTTCAGGAATCACACCCATGACCCTGATCAGCCGCGAACCCTGGTGGCTAGTCCCGCCAAAGCCCGGGCAGCAAGAGCAGGACCTGCACTGGGGTTACCTGGAAATCTACGCCGACGGCCGCACCGTGTTCGTCGACCAGCGCCCCAGTGACCGGGAGCTGGCCGAGCGCAAGAGCTGCCGCAACTTCCCCGACCCCGAGCCGTGACGGCTCAGCCTTCCAGCTCGGCCAGGCGTGCCTCCAGCGCCGCGATGCGGGCTTCCAGGGCTTCGATACGGTCTTCCGACACATTGCCGCCGCTGCGTGCGCCACCTTCCTGCTGCCGTGCAGCCAGGATCGCCTCGATTTCCGCCGGATCGCCCAAGGCATGGGTGTAACGGTCTTCCCGCTGGCCGGCCTGGCGTGGCAGGTGCAAGGCCAGGCCGCGCGAGATCAGGCGCTCCAGCTGGTGCTGGATCTGCTCGGTGTCGTCGAAGTCGTGCAGGCGGTTGCTGCGGGTCAGCAGTTCGTTGAGGGTTTGCGGGCCGCGCAGGAACATCAGGCCCATCAGTACCAGTTGCGCCGGCACCAGCTCCAGCGCCTTGTCCACCCGGTGTTCCCAGCGGTCGGCGCGGCTGCCCATCTGCAGGCGGGTCATGCCTTGCCCTTCGAGGGCGCGCAGGGCCTGGCCGACCTGGCCTTGGGTGAGGTTCATCACCGGCTCGCGGCTGGTCTTCTGGTTGCAGGCCAGAACCAGGGCATTGAGGGTCAGCGGGTAGCTTTCCGGGCTGGTGGCCTGCTTCTCGATCAGCGAGCCGAGAATACGGATCTCGATGCTGTTGAAGCGGCCTTCGCCGGCGGTTTCGTGTTCTGACATGGCCCTGTCTCATTGCTGGGGAAAGGCCACTAGGGTAGGTAATGCCATCGTGTTAGGCAATTGGCACCTGTGGGAGCGGGTGAACCCGCTCCCACAGGGCCCCGGCAATCTCAAGCGGTGCGCTGCTCTTCGGCCTGGCACGCCGCTGCGGTAAACAGCACATCGGTCGACGAATTCAGCGCCGTCTCGGCCGAGTCCTGCAGCACGCCGATGATGAAGCCCACTGCCACCACCTGCATGGCAATTTCGCTAGGGATGCCAAACAGGCTGCATGCCAGCGGAATCAGCAGCAGCGAACCACCGGCCACACCCGAGGCGCCGCAGGCACACACCGCCGCCACCACGCTGAGCAGCACAGCGGTCGGCAGGTCCACCGGAATACCCAGGGTATGCACCGCCGCCAGGGTCAGCACGGTGATGGTGATGGCGGCACCGGCCATGTTGATGGTCGCACCCAGCGGGATCGACACCGAGTAGGTGTCCTCATGCAGGCCAAGGCGCTCCGACAAGGCCAGGTTCACCGGAATGTTGGCCGCCGAGCTGCGGGTGAAGAACGCGGTGATACCGCTTTCGCGCAGGCACAGCAGGGTCAGCGGGTACGGGTTGCGGCGAATTTTCCAGAACACGATCAGCGGGTTCATCACCAGCGCCACGAACAGCATGCAGCCGATCAGCACCGCCAGCAGGTGCAGGTAACCGAGCAGGGCGTCCAGACCCGACTGGGCCAGGGTGGCGCTGACCAGGCCAAAGATGCCCAGCGGGGCGAAGCGGATGACCACGCGCACGATCAGGGTCACGCCATTGGACAGGTCCTCGACCACGGTGCGGGTGGTTTCGCCGGCATGGCGCAGGGCCACGCCCAGGCCGATGGCCCAGGTCAGTATGCCGATGAAGTTGGCGTTGAGCAGGGCGTTGATCGGGTTGTCGACCGCACTCAGCAGCAGGTTCTGCAGCACCTCGGTAATGCCGCCCGGCGCGCTCAGCGTAGCCTCGCCGGTGCTCAGCACCAGGTTGGACGGGAACAGCATGCTGGCGACCACCGCGACTACTGCGGCGCCGAAGGTGCCCAGCAGGTACAGCCAGAGGATCGGGCGAATATGGGTTTCCTGGCCGTGGCGGTGGTTGGCGATCGAGGCCATGACCAGGATGAACACCAGCACGGGGGCCACCGCCTTGAGGGCGCTGACGAACACTTTCCCGAGGAAGGCCATGTCGCGGGCGATGGCGGGCGCAAGCAGGGCCAGGGCGATGCCGGCGATCAGGCCGATGACGATCTGCGTCACCAGGCTGGTGCGGTTGAGGAAGCGGAGGACAGGGGTCATGTGCAGCGATATCCCAGCATGTTCAAAAAGGGCGCGACTTTACCATAGACCTTTGTCTAGCAGGGGCGAGCTCTTCGCGGGCATGCCCGCTCCCACAGGTACTGCACCGGCCTCAAATGCTGTGCGGTCCCTGTGGGAGCGGGCGTGCCCGCAAAGAAACCACCACGGTCACCAGTGAAACAACTCCCGCCGCGCCCCCTCGGTAATCGCCACGATCCCCGGGTGCTTGACCTTGCGCTCCACCGAAATGGCATAGAACGACTCGTGCACGGCCTCGGTCTGCCCGATCAGCACCACGCCATACTGGCGGCACACTTCCTCGGCGATCACGCTGGGCGCGACGAAGATGCCGCTGCCCGACTGCCCGAATGCCTGCATCAAGGCACTGTCATCGAACTCACCCACGATCCGCGGCTGCACCTGCTGCTCAGCCAGCCAGCGCAGCAGGCGGCTGCGGACCACGGTTTCCTGCCCGGGAATAAGCAATGGCGCATCCTGCAGGCAGGCGGGGAAGGGGCCTTCAAGGCGTTGTGCCAGCGCCGGGGTGGCGAAGAAGCTCAACCCGCATTCGCCCAGCTTCTGGCTATAGCCCTTGATGTCCAGGTGGCTGGGCATGGGGCTGTCGGAAATCACCAGGTCCAGGCGCTGGATCGCCAGGTCGGCCAGCAGCCGTTCGAGCTTGTCTTCACGGCAGTTGATGCGCAGCACGTCGTCCAGCTCCATGGTCGGCGCCAGCAGGCGGTAGACGATGGACTTGGGCACCACGTCAGCCACGCCCACGCGGAACAGGATCTGCTCTTGCGGGCCGGCCCGCAGCATGGCTTCCAGTTCGCCGCCCAGCTGGAACATCTGCTCGGCATAGATCAGCGTCTGGCGCCCTGTTTCGGTCAGCTCCAGCTGCCGCCCCACGCGCTGGAACAACTCCAGGCCGTAGGTCTGTTCGAACAGGCTGATCTGCCCGCTGATGGTTTGCGGGGTCAGGTTCAACTGTTCGCTGGCGCGGGCGATGCTGCCGGTCTTGGCCACGGCCCAGAAGTAGTGCAACTGCCGATAGTTGAGCATCGGTGCTTTCCGGATTCGTAAAAACCGAAGTATAACCGCTGAAAATACGAATTTTCCTGATGTATTACGCTCTTTAGAATGCGACCCCATCAGGCGCCCTGTGCGCCGCCGCAATATCGACAAGCGAGGAACCCATGCTGCAACTCAAATCCATCGGCACGCCGCTGGTGCTGGCCTTGGCCCTGTTCACCCTGGCCGGTTGCGAGCAGGCCGAGAAATCCGCCCAACAGATGCTCGACCAGGCCGCACAGTCGGCCAAGCAAGCCATCGACGACACCAACAAGGCCGCGCAGCAGGCGTTGAGCGAGGCCATCGGCAGCGAAGGGCACAAGCCCAAGGACGCTGAAAAGAAAGAAGACACCCAGGAAATCTGACCCCAACCGCTGCTGCAGGATTTGAACAATGGAATACTTGCTGGAACTCGTCGCTAGCCCTACCGCCTGGGTTGCCCTGGCCACGCTGGTGGCCATGGAAGTTGTACTGGGTATCGACAACCTGATCTTCATCTCCATCCTGACCAACAAACTGCCGGTGGAGTACCGCTCCAAGGCCCGCCGTATCGGTATCAGCATGGCCCTGGTCATGCGCCTGGCCTTGCTCAGCACGGTGGCCTGGATCGTCCAGTTGACCGACCCGGTGTTCGAAGTGTTCGGTAATGCCTTCTCCTGGAAGGACGTGATCCTGATTGCCGGCGGCCTGTTCCTGCTGTGGAAGGCGACCAAGGAGATCCACGAGAACGTCGACCCGCACGGGGCCAAGGAAGAAGCCAAGGTGTCGTCGACGGTTACCCTGGGCTTTGCCGCGGCGATCTTCCAGATCCTGTTGCTGGACATCGTCTTCTCGGTCGACAGCATCATCACCGCCGTGGGCATGACCGAGCACCTGCCGATCATGATCATTGCCGTTATCACTGCCGTGATCGTCATGATGGTGGCCGCCGACCCGTTGGCCAACTTCATCAACGACAACCCGACCGTGGTAATGCTGGCCCTGGGCTTCCTGATCATGATCGGCATGACGCTGATCGCCGAAGGTTTTGGCGCTCATGTACCGAAGGGTTATGTGTACGCGGCCATGGCCTTCTCGACGGCGATCGAGGTCCTCAACATCCTGGCCCGTCGGGCGCGGTTGAAGCGTGAGGCGGCTGAAGGTTGATGTGAAAGGGCGGGGCGCTTGCGCCCCGTTCGCGGGTGAACCCGCTCCCACAAGCACCCCGCCGCTTTTGAAGGCAGTGGAGGACCTTGTGGGAGCGGGTTCACCCGCGAATGGGCTCAGGAATTTTTGAAATCAGTGCACCCCGGCATGCCGCCGTGCCCGGCGCACAGGCTGTGGCTTGGCAGGGACCTGCGGTGGCAGGTGATGGTGGGAATGACGCCGCACGATACGCAGTACCCCCCACAGCATGGCGGCTGCGACGCTCAGCCACATGCCCACCAGCATGAGGATTGCCATGGTCAGGCTCATCTGTGCCTCCATCTCTACAGGCCGCGCTCGGTCAACCGGCGCTGGCCGTCCAGACACTGCTTTAGTCTAGCCCTTCGCCTGTGACGTTCCATTGACCAAAGGTCTATTGCTTGGTCCGATTTGCTCCTAACCGGTGTCGGACTATACCCGCGCCGCTGTCCGACCTATGATCGGTGGCCAGAGCCGGGCGCTGCCTGCCTGGCGTTGGAGCAAGCGAGTGTCCATGCAGCAACATTCCTTCAAGACCACCCCCCGTCGGCTGCTGGCTGCCTGCCTGGTAGCGGCTAGCCTGGCCGGCTGTGCCAGCGCACCTTCCGCCAACCTCAAGGGCCTGCCGCAGCGGGTCGAGATCAGCAGCGTGCCGTTCTACCGTGGCAACGCCAACCACAGCGGGGCCATGGCATTGGCGGCGGTGCTGTCGCAACAGGGGGCACCGATCACGCCGGGGCTGCTGGACAAACCGCTGAACCTGCCCCACGGCGCCGAGGCGCTGGACACCGGCATCCCCCGCGTGGCGCGCGACTACGGCATGGTGGTGTATCCGCTGGACAAGCAGCTGGACGCGCTGTTGACCCAGGTGGCGGCGGGCAACCCGGTGCTGCTGCGTTACGAGGACGGTTCGGCCTGGTGGAGCGAGCCACGCTACGCCGTGTTGATCGGCTACGACCGCTACAAGCAGCGGGTGCTGTTGCGCTCGGGCATGCATCGGCGGCAGGTGATGGGCTTCGATGCCTTTGCATCGGCATGGGCGAAGCTGGGAAGTTGGGCGGTGCTGGTGCAGCCACCACGGCAACTGCCGGCCCAGGTGGACCGCCAGCGCTGGCTGCAGGCTGCAGATGAACTGGCCCGGGCGGGGCAGGAGATTGCGGCGAAGCAGGCTGTGAGTAGCCTGAACAAATAGCTTTATCTCTGCCGGCCCTTTCGCGGGTGAACCCGCTCCCACAGGAAACCCGCTGCCCTCAGGTGCAGTGATATCCCTGTGGGAGCGGGTTTACCCGCGAAGAGGCCAGGCCTGCCTACATCAGAAGCCCAGGCGATCGCGCAGGCTGTAGTACCAGGCCCCAATGGCGCTGAACGGCACGCGCAGCATCTGGCCACCCGGGAACGGGTAGTGCGGCAGGCCGGCGAAGGCGTCGAAACGCTCGGCCTGGCCACGCATGGCCTCGGCCAGCACCTTGCCCGCCAGGTGGGTGTAGGTCACGCCGTGACCCGAGCAGCCCTGCGAGTAGTAGATGTTGTCACCGATACGGCCAACCTGCGGCAGGCGCGACAGGGTCAGCAGGAAGTTGCCGGTCCAGGCGTAGTCGATCTTCACGTTCTTCAGCTGCGGGAAGGCCTTGAGCATCTTCGGACGGATGATCGCCTCGATGTTGGCCGGGTCACGCGCGCCGTACACCACGCCACCACCGAAGATCAGGCGCTTGTCGCTGGTCAGGCGGTAGTAGTCGAGCAGGTAGTTGCAGTCCTCTACGCAGTAGTCCTGCGGCAGCAGGGTGCGCGCCAGTTCGTCGCCCAGTGGCTCGGTGGTGATCACCTGGGTGCCACATGGCATGGACTTGCTGGCCAGCTCTGGCACCAGGTTGCCCAGGTAGGCGTTGCCGGCGACGATGATGAACTTGGCGCGGACCTTGCCCTGCGGGGTGTGCACCACCGGGTTGGCGCCACGCTCGATGCGTACGGCCGGGGTTTGCTCATAGATGATGCCGCCCAGCGACTCGACCGCGGCGGCTTCGCCCAGGGCCAGGTTCAGTGGGTGGATGTGGCCGCCGCTCATGTCCAGCATGCCGCCCACATAGTTGTCGCAGGCGACCACTTCGCGGATGCGCTTCTGGTCCATCAGCTCCAGCTGGTTGTGACCGAAACGTTCCCACAGGCGCTTTTGCGACTCCAGGTGGCCCATCTGCTTGCTGGTGAGGGCAGCGAACACGCCACCGTCCTTCAGGTCGCACTGGATGTTGTACTTGGCCACGCGCTCACGAATGATACGCCCGCCTTCAAAGGCCATCTGGCCCAGCAGTTGGGCCTCCCTGGGGCCGACGGTGCGTTCGATGACGTCGATGTCGCGGCTGTAGCTGTTGACGATCTGGCCGCCGTTGCGGCCCGACGCGCCGAAGCCGACCTTGGCTGCTTCGACGATGCTCACCTTGAAGCCGTTCTCCAGCAGGAACAGGGCGCTGGACAGGCCGGTGTAGCCGGCACCGATGATGCACACATCAGTTTCCACCTCACCCTGCAGCGCCGGACGTGGCGGCACCGGGTTGGCCGAGGCGGCGTAGTAGGACTGGGGGTAGGGGGTGTTAGCCATGCTGCAGGAACCTCGTGTTTTATATTTTTAACGAATGTACCGATGCTATCAATAATAATAAACACCCGCTAGTCGTCCGTTGAAAATCCTTTACTCGATCCCCGCCAGCGCGCCTTTCTATAAAGAGTTTAAGATTCAGTAGGTTAGCGCGAAAAAAAGTGTTGACAGGGTTTTTGGAATGAGTAGAATGCGCACCACAGGACAGGCACATAGCTCAGTTGGTTAGAGCACCACCTTGACATGGTGGGGGTCGTTGGTTCGAGTCCAATTGTGCCTACCAAATCGAAGAAGGGGTGATCCGCAAGGGTCACCCCTTTTTTCATTGGGGTTTCATGCGGCCTGATGCGCCAAGCGCCCTCTCTATGCATGAATCTCGAAAGTTTTTGATTTTTCTCAAAAAAACGCTTTACAGGTACGCATTCGATCACTAATATGCGCACCACACGACAGGCACATAGCTCAGTTG
>NZ_JAMBDI010000010.1:183433-224418 GCF_036858055.1 Pseudomonas sp. SF2
AATTGTGCCTACCAAATCGAAAAAGGGCGATCAGCAATGATCGCCCTTTTTGCTGTGCGCACGAAGCAGCGTGTAACGTTTGGTCGCGGTTCGGGGCATTGCCTGGCGTGCTAGAATCCGCCCCTTCGAATCTGGAGGTACACGCGTGCGCAAACTGGCTGTGGTAATGGCGGTGCTCGCCCTGGCGGGCTGTGAGAACGAGGTCGAAGGCGTGCACAAGCAGGTGGCTGAACACCTGCACAACCCCAAGACCGCCAAGTTCGGCAACGTGCGGATCGACACCCAGGGCACCATCTGCGGCCAGGTCCGCGGCAAGGATGATGCCGGGCAGTACGAAGCCTACCGCAGCTACGTGGCGATCAAGCGCGATGGCCAGTACGAAATCATCGTCGACGACAGTGGCAACAACCTGCGCATCCGTGAGATGTGCGGCGGCGCCGAGCTGCAGCGCCGCGCCGAAGCCCTGGCTGGCCAGCCGGCCCCGCAAGGCTGGGACGTGGAAGTGATCCAGGGCGCCAACATGGGTGCGCTCAGCGACATGACCGCACGCCTGATCGAAAAGGGCATTCCCTCCTCGGTGGAGTACCGCGACGGCAAGCCGGTGGTGCTGATGGGGCCGTTCCCGAGCCGTGAGGAAGCCGAAGCACGCAAGGCCGAGGTGATGGCCAAACTGGGTACCGATTCGGTGGTCATCCAGCACGGCGCAGCACGCTGAACCCGGTTCCTGTACGAGCGGCCTTTTGTGGGAGCGGCTTCCACAAGTCCGCTTCTGCAAGGTCGGCGCGGCACAGCCATGCCTGCGCTAGACATTGTCCGCACAGTTTTGGCTATGCTTGGCAGGAAGAAGCCGAACGGGGAGGGCCTCATGTCTACACTGGAGCGGGCCATTGCCGTGGCCGCCAGGGCGCATGAAGGGCAGTACGACAAGGGTGGGGCTGCTTATATTCTCCACCCGTTACGCGTGATGATGCGGGTTTCCACGCCTGAACAACGGATTGTCGCGGTGCTTCACGATGTGATCGAAGACACTTCGCTGACCCTGTCCGACCTGGCACGCGAGGGCTTTGCGCTGAAAATCCTTGCCGCCTTGCTGGCGCTCAGCCGCCGTGAGGGCGAGGCCTACCAGGACTTCGTGGTGCGCCTGGGCAGTGACCCGCTGGCGCGCACCGTCAAGCTGGCCGACCTGGCCGACAACAGCGACCTTTCGCGCATCCCATGCCCGGGCCCCGCCGACCTGGCGCGGCTGGCGCGTTACCGTGAAGCCAGCGCCTACCTGCAGGCCTTGGCCTGAGGTCAAGTCGCAGGCCTTGCAGGCGACCCGGGTCAGGCAGCTGCCATGCTGGCCGCGGTCAGTCTTCCTTCGGTACGGTCCAGAAAATCTGCACGCCACCATCGTCGCGGTGGGCGAGGGTGACGTTGTCGTTTTCGGCGATTTCCTCGAGCAGGGTTTCCCAGTCTTCCGGCGTCTCGTGTTCCAGGCGGAAGATCAGCGCCGCGCGGCTGCGCTGGGCGGTGGGACTGTTGATGATCTTCTGGATGCGCATACCCAGTTGTTCATAGCTGCTCGGGGTGGCGGAGGCGGTGCTGGACACAAGTGTTTCCTTGTTTTGCTGTATGCGCATACAGTATTTTACCGTAAGTAATTTCGCAACATCTTGTCAGGCGAAAACTGTGCTCAAGCGCAAAAGGGCGCATTTCATTCGGAATCCCGAACAAGCACAGGAAAAGGCGTTCGGCTTTTCGGACAAATTCCAGATAAACTGCCCCTGGCTCGACTTGACCTCCGCCAGCCAAACGGATTTGACAAACCCCGGTCCTGTTTCCATAGTGAGTCAACGCAAACGTTTGCGATCCGACAAAAAACACAAGATCCGGAGTCATCGTCCATGAAACTGCCGTTCCCCGGTCGTCTGCTGGCCCTCGCGGTCATTTCCTCGCTGTCCTTTGCCCTGCCGTTTTCCGCCGCCCACGCCGAAGACAAGCCCAAGGTCGCCCTGGTCATGAAGTCACTGGCCAACGAGTTCTTCCGCACCATGGAAGACGGCGCCAAGGACTACCAGAAAGCCCACGCCGATGAATTCGAGCTGATCGCCAACGGCATCAAGAACGAGACCGACACCGGCGAGCAGATCCGCATCGTCGAGCAGATGGTCAACGCGGGCGCCAAGGCCCTGGTCATTGCCCCGGCCGACTCCAAGGCGCTGGTGTCGGCGGTGAAGAAGGCCATGGACCAGGGCGTGGTGGTGATCAACATCGACAACCGCCTGGACCCTGAATTGCTCAAGAGCAAAGGCATCAGCGTACCCTTCGTCGGCCCCGACAACCGCAAGGGCGCGCGCCTGGTCGGCGACTTCCTGGCCAACCAGAAGCTCAAGGCCGGCGACCAGGTCGGCATCATCGAAGGCGTGCCGACCACCACCAACGCCCAGCAGCGTACCGCTGGCTTCAAGGACGCCATGGACGCTGCGCAGATCAAGATCGTCTCGGTGCAGAGCGGCAACTGGGAAATCGACAAAGGCAACGCCGTCGCGGCCTCCATGCTCAACGAATACCCCGACCTGAAAGCCCTGCTGGCCGGCAATGACAGCATGGCCCTGGGCGCCGTGTCGGCCGTGCGTGCCGCCGGCAAGACCGGCCAGGTGCAAGTGGTGGGCTACGACAACATCAACGCCATCAAGCCGATGCTCGCCGATGGCCGCGTGCTCGCCACCCTCGACCAGGCGGCCAGCCAGCAGGCGGTGTACGGCATCCAGGCGGCGCTGAAAATGGTCAAGGGCGAGAAGCCCGACGTGGATGCCGACAACGTCATCCAGACCCCGGTCCAACTCATCACCAAACCCTGATCGCTGGCAGGAGAAACGGCCATGCCTGCATCGGCCAATGAAGTGGTGCTCACCGCCAGCGGCCTGGGCAAGACCTATGCCCAGCCCGTGCTCGGCGAGGTCAGCCTGAACCTGCGGGCGGGTGAAGTGCTGGCCCTGACCGGCGAGAACGGCGCGGGCAAGAGCACCCTTTCCAAGCTCATCAGTGGCCTGGAAACCCCAACAACCGGGCACATGCGCTACCGCGGCCAGGCCTACGCACCCGGCAGCCGCAGCGAGGCCGAGCGCCTCGGCGTGCGCATGGTCATGCAGGAGCTGAACCTGCTGCCCACGCTGACCGTGGCGGAAAACCTGTTCCTCGACAACCTGCCCGGCCGTTTCGGCTGGATCAGCCAGAAGCGCCTGCGCCAACTGGCCACGGCCGCCATGGCCCAGGTCGGCCTCGACGCCATCGACCCGGATACCCCGGTCGGCGAGCTGGGCATCGGCCACCAGCAGATGGTCGAGATCGCCCGCAACCTGATCGGCGACTGCCATGTGCTGATCTTCGACGAGCCCACCGCCATGCTCACCGCGCGCGAGGTGGAGCTGCTGTTTACCCAGATCGAACGCCTGCGCCAACGTGGCGTGGCCATTGTCTACATCTCGCACCGCCTGGAAGAACTGCAGCGCGTGGCCCAGCGCATCGTCGTGCTGCGCGACGGCAAGCTGGTGTGCGACGAACCCATCCAGCGCTACAGCAGCGCCCAGCTGGTCAACCTCATGGTCGGTCGCGAGCTGGGCGAGCATATCGACCTGGGCCGCCGGCAGATCGGCGCGCCGCTGCTCAAGGTCGACAAGCTCAGCCGCGCCGACAAGGTGCGTGAAGTGTCGTTCGAGGTCAGGGCAGGGGAGATCTTCGGCATCTCCGGCCTGATCGGTGCCGGCCGTACCGAACTGTTGCGCCTGATCTACGGCGCCGACCGCGCCGACAGCGGCAGCATCGCCCTTGGCCAGCCACCGCAGGCGGTCACCATCGACTCGCCCAGGGCCGCCGTGCAGGCCGGTATTGCCCTGATCACCGAAGACCGCAAAGGCGAAGGCCTGCTGCTGACGCAGTCGATCAGCGCCAACATCGCCTTGGGCAACCTCGGTGCGGTATCGCGGGCCGGTGTGCTCGATGGCGAGGCCGAAAGGGCCTTGGCCGAGCGCCAGATCCAGGCCATGCGCATTCGCAGTGCCGGCCCGCAGCAAGTGGTGGGCGAGCTGTCTGGCGGCAATCAGCAGAAGGTGGTGATCGGCCGCTGGCTGGAGCGCGACTGCCAGGTGCTGCTGTTCGACGAGCCCACCCGTGGCATCGACGTTGGCGCCAAGTTCGACATCTATGGCCTGCTGGCCGAGCTGGCGCGCCAGGGCAAGGCCCTGGTGGTGGTGTCCAGCGACCTGCGCGAGCTGATGCTGATCTGCGACCGCATCGCCGTGCTGTCGGCCGGCCGCCTGATCGACACCTTCGAGCGTGACCATTGGAGCCAGGACCAACTGCTGGCCGCGGCCTTTGCCGGTTATCAGAAACGTGACGCACTGCTGCATGACGCAGCTCCCAGGATGGATGCATGAAAACCACCCCGCTCGACAGCCAAGGCGCCGCACCGGTGCGCCGCAGTGGTACCTATTTTGGCCTGGGTACCTACCTGGGTCTGGCCGGCGCCTTGCTGGCGATGATCGTGCTGTTCTCGTTCCTCAGCAGCCACTTCTGGTCGTACAACACCTTCAGTACCTTGGCCAACCAGATCCCCGACCTGATGGTGCTGGCGGTGGGCATGACCTTCGTGCTGATCATCGGCGGCATCGACCTGTCGGTGGGCTCGGTGCTGGCGCTGGCAGCCTCGACGGTCAGCGTGGCGATCCTCGGCTGGGGCTGGGGCGTGCTGCCTTCGGCCCTGCTGGGCATGGCCGTGGCCGCGCTGGCCGGCAGCATTACCGGCGGCGTCACCGTGGCCTGGCGCATTCCGTCGTTCATCGTCTCGCTCGGCGTGCTGGAAATGGCCCGCGGCCTGGCCTACCAGTTCACTGACTCGCGCACCGCCTATATCGGCGATGCCTATGCCTGGTTCTCCAACCCCATTGCATTCGGCATCTCGCCGGCGTTCATCATCGCCTTGCTGGTGATCGTGCTGGCCCAGTTGGTGCTGACCCGCACGGTATTCGGCCGCTACCTGATCGGCATCGGCACCAACGAAGAAGCCGTGCGCCTGGCCGGTATCGACCCGCGCCCGTACAAGGTGCTGGTGTTCGCCCTGATGGGCCTGCTCGCCGGGCTGGCCGCGCTGTTCCAGATTTCGCGGCTGGAAGCGGCCGACCCCAATGCCGGCTCCGGCCTTGAGCTGCAGGTGATCGCCGCCGTGGTAATTGGCGGCACCAGCCTGATGGGCGGGCGTGGCTCGGTCATCAGCACCTTCTTTGGCGTGCTGATCATTTCGGTGCTGGCTGCCGGGCTGGCGCAGATCGGTGCCAGCGAACCGACCAAACGCATCATCACCGGGGCGGTGATTGTCATCGCCGTGGTGCTCGACACTTACCGTAGCCGGCGTGCAGGCCGGCGGAACTGAGAACATGGCAACCATCAAAGACGTCGCGGCACTGGCGGGTATTTCATACACCACCGTGTCCCATGTGCTGAACAAGACCCGGCCGGTGAGCGAGCAGGTGCGGCTGAAAGTCGAAGCCGCCATCGCCGAACTCGATTATGTGCCCAGCGCCGTGGCCCGTTCGTTGAAGGCGCGCAGCACGGCCACCATCGGCTTGCTGGTACCCAACAGCGTCAACCCGTACTTCGCCGAACTGGCGCGGGGCATCGAAGACGCCTGTGAACGCAACGGCTACTGCGTGATCCTGTGCAACTCCGACGACAACCCGCAGAAGCAGCGCAGCTACCTGCGCGTGCTGCTGGAAAAACGCATCGACGGCCTGGTGGTGGCCTCGGTGGGCCAGGACAGCGACCTGCTGCAAAGCCTGGCTGGCGTGCGCACGCCAATGGTGATCGTCGACCGCGAACTGGACGGCGTGGATGCCGACCTGGTGCGCATCGACCACGAGCAGGGCGCCTACCTGGCCACCCAGCACCTGCTGGAGCTTGGCCACCGCGACATCGCCTACATCGGCGGCCCCGCCGAGACCGGGGTTACCCAGCTGCGCCTGAGCGGCTTCCGCCGCGCCATGGCCGAGGCCGGCGCAGCGGTGCTGGGCAACCGCGTGCTGCACTGCGACTTCACCAGCCCGGGCGGCCATGCAGCGGCAACCCGGTTGCTGGAGGGCAAGCGGCCCACGGCGATTTTCGCCGGCAACGACATGATCGGTTTCGGCGTGCTGCGCGCCGCGGCCGAACGCAACATCAACGTACCCGCAGAGCTGTCGGTGATCGGCTTCGACGACATCGAACTCAGCCGTTATGTGTACCCGCCGTTGACCACGGTGGGCCAGTCGATCCGCGCGTTGGGCGAGAGCGCCGCGTCGCTGTTGCTGGCGCGTATCGGCACGCCTCGGCAGGGCGCGGCAGAGCAACGTATCGTCGCCCCGCGCATCGTGCTGCGCGAGTCCACCGGGCCGCGCCCGGACCTGTTCAACGATTACCGCTAATGCTAAGGAAATGTCATGAATGCCAAGGTCGTGGTAGTCGGTAGCCTCAACATGGACCTGGTGGCCCGCGCCCAGCGCCTGCCCCGGGCCGGCGAAACACTCCCCGGCGAAAGCTTTTTCACCGTGCCGGGCGGCAAGGGGGCCAACCAGGCGGTGGCCGTGGCGCGCCTGGGTGGCAGCGTGGCGATGATCGGCAACGTCGGCGACGATGATTATGGCCGGCAACTGCACCGGGCCTTGTATGTGGAAGGCATCGACTGCCAGGGCGTTACCACCTGCTCGGGCGTGTCCAGCGGTGTGGCGCTGATTACCGTCGATGCCGCCAGCCAGAACTGCATCGTCATCATCCCCGGTGGCAACGGCCTGCTGACGCCGCAGTCGGTGCAGCGTTTCGATGCACTGCTGCAGGCGGCCGAGGTGATCATCTGCCAGCTGGAAGTGCCGGCCGACACCGTGGCCTGGACCCTGGCCAGGGGGCATGAACTGGGTAAGCGGGTGATCCTGAACCCGGCGCCGGCGACCGGCCCCTTGCCGGCGGACTGGTTCGCCCACATCGACTACCTGACACCCAACGAAAGCGAGGCCGAGGCCCTGACCGGTGTGGCAGTGACCGACCTGGACAGTGCCCGGCGCGCCGGCGAGCGCTTGCTGCAGCTGGGCGCGGGCAAAGTGATCATTACCCTGGGCGCGCAAGGGGCCTTGCTGGTCACGGCCAAGGGCCACCAGCATTTCCCTGCACCGGTGGTGCAGCCGCTGGACACCACTGCAGCCGGCGACACCTTCATCGGTGGCTTTGCCGCTGGCCTGGTACGCGGCCTGGGGGAGGGCGAAGCCATCACCTTCGGCCAGCGCGCCGCAGCCCTGTCGGTCACCCGCGCTGGTGCCCAGCCGTCCATTCCCTACCTGGCGGAGCTTGCGCCATGAAGAAAACCCCACTGCTGAACGTCGCCCTGTCGCGGACCATTGCCGGCATGGGGCATGGTGACATCCTGGTGATCGGCGATGCCGGGCTGCCGGTGCCGCCGGGGGTCGAACTGATCGACCTGGCCGTTACGCCTGGGTTGCCGGATTTCGCCAGCGTGTTGCGGGCCGTGCTGAGCGAGTTGCAGGTGGAGCGCCATGTGCTGGCCGAAGAAATGCAGAAAGTGGTGCCGCCGGCGCTGGTCGAAATCGAGCGGCTGAAGGGCAAGCTGGGCAAGCGTGAATGGCTGAGCCATGAAGATTTCAAAGTACTGTCGCGCAGTGCCCGTGCGGTCGTGCGCACTGGCGAATGCCAGCCCTACAGCAACATCGCGCTGATTTCCGGCGTGACTTTCTAGCCCGTCGCCCCCTGTGGGAGCGGGTTCACCCGCGAACACCGGCGAAGCCGGTGCCATCCACCGCGCTGCCTCCTTCGCGGGTAAACCCGCTCCCACAGGGATTTGCGGTGTACCAGGAATACCAATCCAGGCAACAGGAGTGCCACCCATGCTCAAACCCCTGCTACAAGGAATCGCCCTCATGGCCGCAGCCACCACCCTCCAGGCCGCCCCCATCGACCTGATCATCGACACCGACCCCGGCGCCGACGACGTGGTCGCGCTGTTCCTGGCCATGGCCTCGCCCGACGAGCTCAAGATCCGCGCCATCACCACCGTGGCCGGCAATGTGCGCCTGGACAAAACCTCGCGCAACGCCCGCCTGGCTCGCGAATGGGCCGGTCGCGAAGACATCCCCGTGTACGCCGGCGCCGCACGCCCGCTGGTGCGCAAGCCGATCTACGCCGCCGACGTCCATGGCGAAGAAGGCCTCACCGGCATCCAGGTCCACGAACCGAAAGCGCCGCTAGCCCAGGGCAACGCAGTGCAATACCTTGTCGACACCCTGGGCGCCGCCAAACCCCACAGCATCACCATCGCCATGCTCGGCCCGCAGACCAATCTGGCCCTGGCGCTGATCCAGCGCCCGGACATCGCCAAAGGCATCAAGCAAGTGGTGGTCATGGGCGGCGCCCATTTCAACGGCGGCAACATCACTCCGGCGGCGGAATTCAACCTCTATGCCGACCCGCATGCCGCTGAAGTGGTGCTGGCCAGCGGCGTGCAGCTGACCTACCTGCCGCTGGACGTCACCCACAAGCTGCTGACCAGCGACGCCCGCCTCAAGCAACTGGCAGCGGTGAACAACCAGGCCAGCAAACGGGTAGTGGATATCCTCAACGCCTATATCACCCACGACATGGACCTGTACGGCATGCCCGGCGGCCCGGTGCACGACGCCAGCGTGATCGCCTACCTGCTCAAGCCCGAGCTGTTCAGCGGCCGGCGCATCCATATGAGCATCGACAGCCGCGAAGGCCCCAGCTTCGGCCAGACCCTTGCCGACTGGTATGGCGTGCTAAAGCAGCCGGCCAACGTGATGTGGGTGGAGCAGGGCGATGCCCAGGGCCTGTTCGACCTGCTCAGCGCCCGTTTGGCGCGATTGGAATAGCCGTGTGCGGCGCGAAGCGCTCGAACACCTGGTCGATGAAGCTGCGTGCCGCCTCGGCGCCGCGATCGCGCACCAGCAGGTCGATGGCAATCAACAGCAATTCCTCCGGTGTGCCAGGGCTGTACGCGCTCTGGCCCTCGGCCCATTTGACCTTGATATCGGCATCGATGCTGTGGCTGCTCATGAAAGGCTCTCGCTTGGGGCCCAGGACGAAGGGGCGAACACCTGACCCTGGTGTTCGATGGAGGCGGGGTGCGCTCCACTTCTGGCACTAAATCATGACTTTGCGTCAGTGACGTTGCGGCTTAAGCATATGGCAAACGCAGCGGGTTGTGCAAAATCCGGTCACGATTGCGTTTTCGCCTCTGCTGGCGAGTTCAGGCAGACTTGGTCGGTTTTGCAACAAATGATGAGTGGAACTGTCGGATCAGACAGTTCCCGGACCGATTTAGGAGGCTTCATGTTCCGTACCCGTGCTTACCTGGCAACCCTGGCGGTGGCTGCTGTCCTGGCTGGTTGCAGCACTGGTGGCAATTCTGCTGGTGGCGCTGCGCCGGCAGGCAACGACGGCCGCTGCGAAGCCAGTGGCGCCAATTTTGCCATTGGCAAGCCAGCCAGCGCCGAGCTGCTGGAGCAGGCGCGCAAGGCCAGTGGCTCGCAGATGGCACGCATTCTCAAGCCGCACGACGTGGTCACCCTGGAGTACCGCTCCGAGCGCCTGAACCTGAATGTGGACGAGCAGGGCAAGGTAGTTCGCGTCAACTGCGGTTGATACGCGGTCCTTGTGGGAGTGGCCTTGTGTCGCGATAGGGCCGCAAAGCGGCCCCGGCCATTGATGCTGCGAAGCTGAAAACCTTGGGGCCGCTACGCGCCCCTTTCGCGACACAAGGCCGCTCCCACAAAAAAAGCCGCGCCCGCATGGCCAACCCCGTCAGCCCATGCAGCACCCATAAAAAAACCCGCCACAAGGGCGGGTTTTTTTACAGCTATCCGAATTACTCCGGACGAACCTGTGCAGCCTGCATGCCCTTCTGGCCGCGCTCGGCGACGAAGGAAACAGTCTGGCCTTCTTTCAGGCTCTTGAAGCCGTCAGATTCGATGGCCTTGAAGTGAACGAACAGGTCGTCGCCGCCGCCTGCTGGGGTGATGAAGCCGTAGCCTTTCTCATCATTGAACCATTTGACGGTGCCTTGTTGGCGATTGGACATGGGTGAATCTCCAGAACATTTAGTTTTTTCAGTGGTGCAATGCGGCCGAGGCTACGGAGCACGGGACACATCATAGTCTAATTCTGCGCATCTAGCGCCTTTTACCTTCGCAGGATATTGATCCAGCGCAAAGAATGGCTGGCCTGCTCTGGCTTTAAGGTTTCAGCTCTTCGGTGCGCAGGCCTGTTTCACGACCGTCTGGGCCTTCTGCATCAGCTTGGCGTCCACGCCATCGTTGCTGTCGAGGTCGGCAATCTCCGCGTCGGTGAAATTCTTTTTGATGGTTTGCGCACCACAGTCGCAGTGTTTTTTTGCGGCCGCAGCATCAACGCCTTGGCCTTGAGCCACTTGCGTGCACTGGGTCATGTAGGCGGCTTCCTTCCCGGCCGGGAAGTTGCCGGCGTTCGCAGCCATGGGCAGCAGCAGGGCCGCAGCGGCTGCCAGGGTCAGAAGAGATGGAACTCGCATAACCAGTTACTCCTTGGGTTAAGGTCACATCAAGAGTAGGTTGCTTCCCAAGGTCTGATAGGAATTTTTCCGTGTAAGTTCAGCCGAAGTCTGTAATTTCCAAATATTTCTGCCTGCCACGCAACCCGCGTGCTAGCATGCCCGGCTTGCAGCTGACAACGTGCAGCCTGCAGCAATCTTTTTTCTTTCCAGTCACTCTGGTTCGTCCCTGACAAGCCGAAAGGCTTCTGCCACTGTGAGGCAGGCTTCCCGCCGAGGAAGGCAGGTCGGATCTTGTACTGGCTCATCCCAACCCACGTGACCTTTGGTAGGGGTCACCACTAGGAGAGGAGGCGCCATGCCCGTTATTACTCTTCCCGATGGCAGTCAACGTTCGTTCGATCACGCCGTATCCGTAGCCGAAGTCGCCGCTTCCATCGGCGCCGGCCTGGCCAAGGCCACCGTGGCCGGCAAGGTCGACGGCAAACTGGTCGATGCCTGCGACCTGATCAGCAACGACGCCACCCTGCAGATCATCACCCCTAAAGATGAAGAGGGACTGGAGATCATCCGCCACTCGTGCGCCCACCTGGTCGGCCACGCGGTGAAGCAGCTGTACCCGACCGCCAAGATGGTGATCGGCCCGGTCATCGACGAAGGCTTCTACTACGACATCGCCTACGAGCGCCCCTTCACCCCTGAAGACATGGCCGCCATCGAAAAGCGCATGATGGAGCTGATCGACAAGGACTACGACGTCATCAAGAAGATGACCCCGCGTGCCGAAGTCATCGACGTGTTCAAGGCCCGTGGCGAAGACTACAAGCTGCGCCTGGTCGAAGACATGCCGGACGAGCAGGCCATGGGCCTGTACTACCACGAAGAATACGTCGACATGTGCCGTGGCCCGCACGTGCCGAACACCCGCTTCCTCAAGGCGTTCAAGCTGACCAAGCTGTCCGGCGCCTACTGGCGCGGTGATGCCAAGAACGAGCAGCTGCAACGCGTGTACGGCACCGCCTGGGCCGACAAGAAGCAGCTGGCGGCGTACATCCAGCGCATCGAAGAAGCGGAAAAACGCGACCACCGCAAGATCGGCAAGCAGCTCGACCTGTTCCACCTGCAGGAAGAAGCCCCGGGCATGGTGTTCTGGCACGCCAACGGCTGGACCGTGTACCAGGTACTCGAGCAGTACATGCGCCAGGTCCAGCGCGTCAACGGCTACCAGGAAATCAAGACCCCGCAGGTTGTCGACCGTATCCTCTGGGAGCGCTCCGGCCACTGGTCCAACTACGCCGAGAACATGTTCACCACTTCGTCGGAAAGTCGTGACTACGCGGTAAAACCGATGAACTGCCCGTGCCACGTGCAGGTGTTCAACCAGGGCCTGAAGAGCTACCGCGACCTGCCGCTGCGCCTGGCCGAGTTCGGTGCCTGCCACCGTAACGAGCCGTCCGGCGCCCTGCACGGCATCATGCGCGTGCGTGGCTTCGTACAGGACGACGCGCACATCTTCTGCACCGAAGAACAGGTGAAGAAAGAAGCCGCCGACTTCATCAAGCTGACCCTGGACGTGTACAAGGACTTCGGCTTCACCGACATCGCCATGAAGCTGTCGACCCGCCCGGCCAAGCGCGTGGGCTCCGAAGAGCTGTGGGACCGTGCCGAAGGCGCACTGGCCGATGCCTTGAACGAATCGGGCCTGGAGTGGGAATACCAGCCAGGCGAGGGCGCCTTCTACGGCCCGAAGATCGAGTTCACCCTGCGCGACTGCCTCGGCCGTAACTGGCAGTGCGGTACCCTGCAGTACGACCCGAACCTGCCAGAACGTCTGGATGCCAGCTATATCGCCGAAGATAACAGCCGTGTTCGCCCGGTCATGCTGCACCGCGCCATCCTCGGTTCGTTCGAACGCTTCATCGGCATGCTGATCGAGCACTACGCTGGCGTGTTCCCGGCCTGGCTGGCACCTACCCAGGCCGTGATCATGAACATCACCGACAAGCAGGCCGATTTCGCCCTCGAGGTGGAAAATACCCTGAACGGTAGCGGTTTCCGTGCCAAGTCGGACTTGAGAAATGAGAAGATCGGCTTTAAAATCCGCGAGCATACTTTGCTCAAGGTCCCGTACCTTTTGGTTATAGGGGATCGCGAAGTCGAAACGCAGACCGTCGCAGTACGCACCCGTGAAGGCAAAGACCTCGGCTCCATGCCGGTGGCTGAATTCACGCAGCTGCTCAACAGCGCTGTCGCCCAGCGCGGTCGCCTAGAATCGGAGTAATGACTATTAAGCGTGAAATGAGAAACGATAAACGAACTGCACCGAAAGCCCCGATCAACGAGAATATCTCGGCACGCGAGGTTCGGTTAATTGGCGCTGACGGCGAGCAGATTGGCATCGTCTCGATTGATGAAGCGCTTCGTATCGCTGATGAAGCGAAGCTGGATCTGGTGGAGATCTCCGCCGACGCGCAACCGCCCGTCTGCAAGGTGATGGACTACGGCAAGCACCTCTTCGAGAAGAAGAAGCAGGCCAACGAAGCCAAGAAAAACCAGAAGCAGATCCAGATCAAAGAAATCAAGTTTCGTCCAGGGACGGAAGAAGGGGATTACCAGGTAAAACTACGCAACCTGGTACGTTTCCTTACCGATGGGGACAAGGCCAAGATCTCTCTGAGATTCCGCGGCCGTGAGATGGCCCACCAGGAGCTGGGCATGGAGCTGTTGAAGCGGGTCGAAGCCGACCTCGCCGAATACGGCTCCGTTGAGCAGCATCCGAAGATGGAAGGACGCCAGCTTATGATGGTCATCGCCCCCAAAAAGAAGAAGTAATCTCCCGGGCACGGCAGGCCTGATGATTATTGTGTAATTTTATCGAATGCGGAGTTCCAACATGCCAAAAATGAAAACCAAGAGCGGTGCTGCGAAGCGCTTCCTGAAGACCGCTTCCGGCTTCAAGCACAAGCACGCTTTCAAGAGCCACATCCTGACCAAAATGTCGACCAAGCGTAAGCGTCAACTGCGCGGTGCCAGCCTGCTGCACCCGTCTGACGTGGCAAAAGTCGAGCGCATGCTGCGCGTACGTTAATTCTGGTTTAGATAGAGGAAGTTACTCATGGCTCGTGTTAAGCGTGGCGTCATCGCTCGTAAGCGTCACAAGAAAATTCTGAAACTGGCTAAAGGCTACTACGGTGCACGCTCGCGCGTATTCCGCGTTGCCAAGCAGGCTGTCATCAAGGCAGGTCAATATGCCTACCGTGACCGTCGTCAGAAGAAGCGTCAGTTCCGCGCACTGTGGATCGCTCGTATCAACGCCGGTGCCCGCACCAACGGTCTGTCCTACAGCCGTCTGATTGCTGGCCTGAAAAAGGCTTCGATCGAAATCGACCGTAAGGTTCTGGCCGATCTGGCAGTGAACGAAAAAGCGGCGTTTGCTGCGATTGTCGAGAAAGCTAAAGCCGTTCTGGCTTAAGTACCCGCGACAATCACCCGGCGGCGCTAGCGCCGTCGGGCATTGAACGTCATCGATAGGGGAAGAGCCTTCAAAGCTCTTCCCCTATTTTCGTATCTGGAGTCTGTACATGGAAAACCTGGATGCGTTGGTCTCCCAAGCCCTAGAGGCCGTGGAGCGCGCTGAAGACATCAATACCCTGGAACAGATCCGGGTGAACTATCTCGGCAAGAAAGGCGAGCTGACCCAGGTGATGAAGACCCTGGGCAACCTGCCAGCCGAAGAGCGGCCGAAAGTCGGCGCGCTGATCAACGACGCCAAAGAGCGCGTCACCGTTGTGCTCAATGCCCGCAAGGCCGCCTTCGAAGAAGCCGAGCTCAGCGCTCGCCTGGCTGCCGAATGCATTGACGTCACCCTGCCAGGCCGCGGCCAGGCCACCGGTGGCCTGCACCCGATCACCCGTACACTCGAGCGCATCGAGCAGTTCTTCACCCACATCGGCTACGGCATCGCTGAAGGCCCAGAGGTGGAAGACGACTACCACAACTTCGAAGCGCTCAACATCCCCGGCCACCACCCGGCCCGGGCGATGCACGACACCTTCTACTTCAATGCCAACATGCTGCTGCGCACCCACACCTCGCCGGTGCAGGTGCGGACCATGGAGTCCACCCAGCCGCCCATCCGCATTGTCTGCCCGGGCCGCGTATACCGCTGCGACTCGGATATCACCCACTCGCCGATGTTCCACCAGGTCGAAGGCCTGCTGATCGATCGCGATATCAACTTCGCCGACCTCAAGGGCACCATCGAAGAGTTCCTGCGCGTGTTCTTCGAAAAAGAACTGGCGGTACGTTTCCGCCCATCGTTCTTCCCCTTCACCGAGCCGTCCGCCGAAGTCGACATCCAGTGCGTGATGTGTTCCGGCAAAGGCTGCCGCGTGTGCAAGCAGACCGGCTGGCTGGAAGTGATGGGCTGCGGCATGGTGCACCCGAACGTGCTGCGCATGTCCGGCATCGACCCTGAAGAGTTCCAGGGCTTCGCCTTCGGCATGGGCGCCGAGCGCCTGGCCATGCTGCGCTACGGCGTCAACGATTTGCGTCTGTTCTTCGATAACGACCTGCGGTTCCTTGCCCAATTCCGCTAGGCCCAATCGACGCACATTCCAGGAGAACAGCATGAAATTCAGTGAACAGTGGCTGCGCGGTTGGGTAAACCCGCAAGTCTCCCGTGACGAACTGGTCGCCCGCCTGTCCATGGCCGGCCTCGAAGTCGACAGCGTTACCCCCGCTGCCGGCCAGTTCAGCGGCATCGTCGTGGGCGAAATCCTCGCCACCGAACAACACCCGGACGCCGACAAGCTGCGCGTGTGCCAGGTAAGCAACGGCCAGGAAACCTTCCAGGTCGTGTGCGGCGCCCCTAACGCCCGCCCAGGCATCAAGATCCCGTTCGCCATGATCGGCGCCGAACTGCCAGGCGACTTCAAGATCAAGAAGGCCAAGCTGCGCGGCGTCGAGTCTTTCGGCATGCTGTGCTCGGCAGCCGAGCTGCAGATCAGCGAAGAGAATGACGGCCTGCTGGAACTGGCGGCTGACGCCCCGGTTGGCGAAGACATTCGCCAGTACCTGAGCCTGGACGACGCCAGCATCGAAATCGGCCTCACCCCCAACCGCGGTGACTGCCTGTCCATCGCCGGCCTGGCCCGCGACGTCAGCGCCCTGTACGACACCCCGGTCACCCGCCCGGTAGTGCCAGCCGTACCGGCTGCCCACGACGAAGTGCGCCCGGTCGAAGTCAGCGCCCCGGCTGCCTGCCCACGTTACCTGGGCCGCGTCATCCGCAACGTCGACCTGAGCAAGCCGACCCCACTGTGGATGGTCGAACGCCTGCGCCGCAGCGACGTGCGCAGCATCGACGCCGCCGTCGACATCACCAACTACGTGATGCTCGAACTCGGCCAGCCGATGCACGCCTTCGACCTGGCAGAAATCAACGGCGGCATCCGCGTACGCATGGCCGAAGAGGGCGAGAAGCTCGTCCTGCTCGACGGCCAGGAAGTTGCCCTGCGCGCCGACACCCTGGTAATCGCCGACCACACCCGCGCCCTGGCCATCGCCGGCGTCATGGGTGGCGAGCACAGCGGTGTGAACACCGAAAAAACCCGCGACCTGTTCCTCGAAAGCGCCTTCTTCGAGCCGATCTCCGTCGCCGGTAAAGCCCGTTCCTACGGCTTGCACACCGACGCCTCGCACCGCTACGAGCGCGGCGTGGACTCGCAGCTGGCCCGCGAAGCCATGGAGCGCGCCACCCAGCTGCTGCTGGACATCGTCGGCGGCGAAGCCGGCCCGGTCGTCGAAGCCGTCAGCGAACAGCACCTGCCGCAAGTGGCCCCGGTCACCCTGCGCGCCGAACGCATCACCCAGATGCTCGGCATGGAAATGGACCCAGCCCAGGTCGAGCAGCTGCTCAACGCCCTGGAACTGACCACGACTAAAGACGGGGAAGGGCAGTGGACCGTCAACGTCCCAAGCCACCGCTTCGACATCAGCCTGGAAGTGGACCTGATCGAAGAGCTGGCCCGCCTGTACGGCTACAACAACCTGCCGGTTCGCTACCCGCAAGCCCGCCTGGCCCCCCAGGGCAAGCCGGAAACCCGCGGTGACCTGCCGACCCTGCGCCGCCTGCTGGTTGCCCGCGGCTACCAGGAAGCCATCACCTACAGCTTCATCGACCCGAAACTGTTCGAACTGTTCAGCCCGGGCGTAGAGCCGCTGCTGCTGGCCAACCCCATCTCCAGCGACATGGCCGCCATGCGCGCGTCCCTGTGGCCGGGCCTGGTCAAGGCACTGCAGCACAACTTGAACCGCCAGCAAGACCGCGTGCGCCTGTTCGAAAGCGGCCTGCGCTTCGTCGGCCAGCTCGGCGACCTGAAGCAGCAGCCGATGATCGCCGGCGTTGTCACCGGCAGCCGCCTGCCAGAAGGCTGGGCCAACGGCCGCGACGGCGTCGACTTCTTCGACGTGAAGGCCGACGTGGAAGCCCTGCTGGGCTACTCCGGCGCCCTGAGCGACTTCACCTTCAGCGCCGGCAAGCACCCAGCCCTGCACCCAGGCCAGACCGCCGCCATCGAGCGTGACGGCAAACTGGTCGGCTACCTCGGCGCCATTCACCCAGAGCTGGCCAAGGCCCTGGACCTGGACCGCCCGGTGTTCCTGTTCGAGCTGGTGCTGGGCGACGTGGTCGAAGGCCGCCTGCCGAAATTCAGCGAGCTGTCCAAGTTCCCGGAAACCCGCCGCGACCTGGCTTTGATTGCAGGACGTGATGTAGCTTCTAGCTCGGTGCTTGAAGTAATTCGTGACAATGCAGGCGAATGGCTTACAGACCTCAGGCTGTTTGACGTCTACCAAGGTAAAGGTATTGATCCTGATAGAAAAAGCCTTGCCGTTGGCTTGACCTGGCAGCATCCATCGCGCACTCTTAACGACGATGAGGTGAACGCCGCACTGCAAAACATCCTCACCTCGCTCGAACAAAGGTTGAACACCACGTTAAGGAAATAACGGCATGGGTGCTCTGACGAAAGCTGAGATGGCCGAAAGGCTGTACGAGGAGCTGGGGCTTAACAAGCGTGAGGCCAAGGAGCTGGTCGAGCTGTTTTTCGAAGAAATTCGGCACGCACTTGAAGAGAACGAGCAGGTCAAGCTGTCCGGTTTCGGCAACTTCGACCTTCGCGACAAACGCCAGCGGCCGGGCCGCAACCCCAAGACAGGGGAAGAAATCCCGATCACTGCACGGCGCGTCGTCACCTTTCGTCCAGGGCAGAAGTTGAAGGCCCGGGTTGAGGCCTATGCTGGAACCAAGCCATAACGACGAACTGCCCCCCATACCGGGCAAAAGGTACTTCACCATTGGTGAGGTGAGTGAGCTTTGTGCGGTAAAACCGCACGTGCTGCGGTATTGGGAGCAGGAGTTCGATCAGCTCAATCCCGTGAAGCGGCGGGGGAACCGGCGGTATTATCAGCGGCAGGATGTGCTGATGATTCGCCAGATTCGTGCGCTGCTTTATGACCAGGGGTTCACCATTGGTGGGGCTCGGTTGAGGCTCTCCAGTGATGAGGCCAAGGATGAGTCTAGCCAGTACAAGCAGCTGATTCGGCAGATGATTGTCGAGTTGGAGGATGTGTTGGTGGTGTTGAAGAAGTGATCTGGTTTTTGGTGAGTGGAAATTTTTTTGAGAAAAAGCTTTCATTTATCAGGAGGTTAGGGTAGATTCTTCATTGTTCTCAGAGGTTATGAGAATGTAGTCGGGGCGTAGCGCAGCCCGGTAGCGCACTTGCATGGGGTGCAAGGGGTCGAGTGTTCGAATCACTCCGTCCCGACCAAAAATCCCTAAAAATCCAGTCACTTAGCGGTGACTGGATTTTTTTATGCTTGATGTTTTCTGCTTTTCTTATGCTTCGATACGTTCTGGTTGCCAATTGGTTGCCAATTGAGATTGGCTTCGTCAGCCTGCGAGATTAGGATCCAGAGTGAGGTAGATGCTTCAGTCGAGGCGACGCCTCGTCCTGAATAGCTCTAGTCATAGCAGTTTCACATAACAACTGACTTCCAGTCGTGCGCAAAAACAGGGAAGACGCTACTCATGACCACATCCGAAGCACAAACCCGGTCTGAGTTGATTGACTATCAACTCGCCCTGGCTGGCTGGAACGTCAAAGACCCCACTCAGGTTGTCGAGGAATTCGACATCCTCACCGAGTTGCCCGATGGTGTGGCCGAGCCTCGCACGCTCTACGAGGGTCGCCAGTTCAGTGACTACGTCTTGCTGGGAAAAGACGGCAAGCCGCTGGCAGTGATCGAGGCCAAAAAGACAAGTCGCGAGGCCGCCATTGGTCGTGAACAGGCAAAGCAGTACTGCTACAACATCCAGAAGCAATTAGGCGGTGAGTTGCCATTCTGCTTTTACACCAACGGCCACGAACTCTATTTCTGGGATTTGGATAACGCGCCACCGCGCAGGGTCGCCGGTTTTCCCACGCGCGACGACCTGGAGCGCTTTGCATACATCCGTCGCAACCGGAAGCCGCTAACGCAAGAGTTCATCAATACCTCGATTGCTGGTCGAGATTACCAGATCCGCGCCATTCGTTCGGTGCTCGAAGGTATCGAACAGAAAAAGCGCGATTTCCTGCTGGTGATGGCCACCGGCACCGGCAAAACTCGTACCTGCATTGCCATGGTTGATGCACTGATGCGTGCTGGCCACGCCGAGAAGGTGTTGTTTCTGGTTGACCGCATCGCTTTGCGCGAGCAGGCGCTGGCCGCTTTCAAGGAGCACATGCCCAATGAGCCACGCTGGCCCAATCTGGGCGAAAAGCTGATTGCCACGGATCGCCGCGTCTATGTTGCAACTTACCCGACGATGCTCAACATCATCCGGGACGAGGCGCAGCACCTGTCGCCGCACTTCTTCGACTTCATCGTCGTCGATGAGAGCCATCGCTCCATCTACAATACCTTCGGCGAAGTACTCGACTACTTCAAAGCCATCACGCTGGGCCTGACGGCCACGCCGACCGACATCATCGATCACAACACCTTTCAGCTTTTCCATTGCGAAGACGGCATCCCCACGTTTGCCTACACCTATGAAGAAGCCGTGAACAACGTGCCTCCCTACCTATGCAACTTCCAGGTCATGAAGATTCAGACCAAGTTCCAGATAGAAGGTATCAGCAAGCGCACCATTTCGCTGGAAGACCAAAAAAAGCTGATCCTTCAGGGCAAGGAAGTTGAGGACATCAACTTCGATGGCACCCAGCTTGAAAAGCAGGTGATCAACAAGGGTACCAACACCCTGATCGTCCGCGAATTCATGGAGGAGGCCATCAAGGACGCCAACGGCGTGCTGCCAGGCAAGACCATCTTCTTCTGCGCCACCAAGGCCCATGCCCGGCGCATGGAAGAGATCTTCGACAAGCTCTACCCGCAGTACCACGGTGAGCTTGCAAAGGTGCTAGTATCGGATGACCCGCGCGTCTATGGCAAAAGTGGGCTGCTCGATCAATTCACCAACAACGACATGCCGCGCATTGCCATCAGCGTGGACATGCTCGACACTGGCATCGACGTGCGCGAAATCGTCAACCTCGTGTTCGCCAAGCCGGTCTACTCGTACACCAAGTTCTGGCAGATGGTCGGGCGCGGCACACGTCTGCTGGAAACCAGCAAGCCCAAGCCCTGGTGTCTTGAGAAGGATGTGTTTCTGATCCTCGACTGCTGGGACAACTTCGAATACTTCAAGCTCAACCCCAAGGGCAAGGAGCTCAAACCGCAGTTGCCGCTGCCGGTGCGGCTGGTGGCCCTGCGCCTAGACAAAATCGAAAGGGCCAACGACAGCGGCCATGCCGACATCGCTGGAAGGGAAGTTGCCAAGCTCCGCCTGCAGATCGAAGCGCTACCCAAAGAGTCGGTGGTGATCAAGGAAGCCGCCGCTGCACTGGCGCAGCTGGACGGCGACAACTTCTGGATCAGCCTCAGCCACGACCGGCTGAAGTTCCTGCGCGCAGAAATCAAGCCGCTGTTCCGCACTGTGTCCGAGGCCGACTTCAAGGCCATGCGCTTCGAGCGCGACCTGCTGGAGTATTCGCTGGCTGTATTGAGCGAAGAAAAGGAACAGGCCGACACCCTCAAAGAAGGCATCGTCGAGCAGATCAGCGAGTTGCCGCTGTCGGTCAGCTTCGTGAAGCAAGAAGAAGCCCTGATCCGCGCCGCGCAAACCAGTCACTACTGGGCCAAGGCGGATGAAGACGCCTTCGACGATCTGGTCGCCAAACTCGGCCCGCTGATGAAATTCCGCGAGCAATCCACCGGCCAGGAACAAACTCACCTCGATCTGGCCGATGAGCTGCACAAGAAGGAATGGGTGGAGTTTGGCCCGCAGCACGAGGCGGTCAGCATCACCCGCTACCGCGAGATGGTGGAAAACCTGATTGCCGAGCTCACTGCGCACAACCTGGTGCTGCAGAAGATCAAGAACGGCGCAGCAGTGAGCAGTGAAGAGGCCAACGAACTGGCCGAACTGCTGCACGAAGAGCACCCGCACATCACCGAAGACCTGCTGCGTCAGGTCTACAAGAACCGCAAGGCGCGCTTCATCCAGTTCATCCGCCACATCCTGGGGATCGAAGTGCTCAGGAGCTTCCCGGACGAGGTCAGCGCCGCCTTTGACCAATTCATCCGCGCCCACACCACGCTCAGCAGCCGGCAGATGGAGTTCCTCAATCTGCTGAAGGGCTTCATCATCGAGCGCGAAAAAGTAGAGAAGAAAGACCTGATCAACGCCCCCTTCACGGTCATCCACCCGCAGGGTATTCGCGGCGTGTTTAGCTCCACCGAAATCAACGAAATCTTGCAGCTGACCGAACGGTTGGCAGCCTAGAAGACAGAGCGCCCCATGCTACAAAACAACCCCGAACTCAAAAGTAAGATCGACCAGCTCTGGAATAAATTTTGGAGCGGCGGCATTAGCAATCCGCTCACTGCCATCGAGCAGATCACCTACTTGCTGTTCATGAAGAGACTGGATGAGCTGGATCTCAAGCGCCAGTCCGACGCCGAATGGACGGGTGAGGAGTACACATCAAAGTTTGATGGCGTTTGGGTTCCACCGGAGCGCCGAACTAAGCTTAGTGGTCGTGAAAGCGCGGTGGAGTTAGTTGACATCCTTGCACATGACCGGCGCCACTACGGTATCGACAGGCGTACCCTGCGCTGGAGCGAGTTCACGCGCATGCAGGCTGAAGAGATGCTGCAGCATGTGCAGGGTAAAGTATTTCCCTTTCTCAAAGACCTGAACGGTGCCGAATCCAACTTCACCCACCACATGAAGAACGCGGTCTTCATCATCCCCAAACCCGCCCTGCTGGTGGAAGCGGTGAAGACCATCGACGACCTCTTCGAGGTGATGGAGAAGGACTCGAAGGAGAAAGGCCAGGCCTTCCAGGACATCCAGGGCGATGTCTACGAGTTCCTGTTGTCGGAGATCGCCACCGCCGGCAAGAACGGCCAGTTCCGGACCCCGCGCCACATCATCAAGCTGATGGCCGATCTGGTGCAGCCGCAACTGGGCCACAAGATTGCAGACCCGGCCTGCGGTTCAGGCGGCTTTCTGCTCGGCGCATACCAGTTCATCGTCACCGAACTGGCGAAAAAAGCGGGCGCCCAAGACCTCAAGCCCGATGAAGACGGCTTCACCCGCACCTCGGTGGCCGCTGCGCTCACCGAAAAGGCGCAGGCCATTCTTTCCAGCTCGCTATGGGGCTACGACATCGACCAGACCATGGTGCGCCTGGGGCTCATGAACCTGATGATGCATGGCATCGACGAGCCGCACATCGACTACAAGGACACCCTCAGCAAAAGTTACACCGAGGAAGCCGAATACGACATTGTGATGGCCAACCCGCCCTTTACCGGCAGCATCGATAAGGGTGACATCAACGAGAGCCTCACCCTCGGCACCACAAAGACCGAGCTGCTGTTTGTCGAGAACATCTACCGCCTGCTGAAGAAGGGCGGCACCGCCTGCGTCATTGTTCCACAGGGCGTATTGTTCGGTACCGGCGGTGCCTTCAAGACGCTGCGCCAGATGCTGGTGGAGCGTTGCGACCTTAAGGCCGTGATCACCCTGCCCAGTGGCGTATTCAAACCCTATGCCGGGGTCAGCACCGCCATTCTGCTGTTCACCAAGGTCTGGGGGCCGAAAGACAAGGTGAGCAAACCCGCCACCGAACATGTCTGGTTTTACGAAATGGTCGCTGACGGCTATTCGCTGGACGACAAGCGCAGCAAGCAGAAAACGCCTGATGGAAAGGACAGCTGGGGCGACCTGCAAGACATCATTGGCAAATATCACACCCGCGATGCCGCCACTGACACCGACCGCACCGCCAAATGCTTCGTGGTGCCGCGCAGCGAGATTGCCGACGAGAAGAACAACTACGACCTGTCGCTCTCACGCTACAAGCAGGATGTCTTCGAAGAAGTGCACCACGACGCGCCGGGCGTGATTCTGGATCGGCTTATTCAGGCCGAGGTGGGCGATGTGGATGAAGCGGAACTCGCCAAGGTGCAAAGCGGCATCGTGCGCGAGTTGCTAGAGTTGAAGGGGATGGTGGGATGAGGCAGGAAAGGTTGTCCAAGCTTTTGGATATCTCCATTGGCAGAACACCGTCGAGAAACGAGTCTAGCTATTGGGGCAAGGGGCATCGCTGGGTTTCAATTCGCGATTTGAACTCGAAAGTCGTTACAGAGACAAAAGAGCAAATCACGGATCGAGCTGTCACAGACGCCCGATGCAAAGTCGTCAAGAAGGGGACTTTGCTTTTCAGCTTCAAACTAACCATCGGCAAGATGGCATTTGCTGGTTGTGATCTCTTCACAAACGAAGCGATTGCGGCCTTTGCAATCAAAGATGAGAAAGAACTACACCCAGAATTTCTCTACTACGCATTGCGGTCGGCAACCTATGGCGGTTCAAACCAGGCCGTGATGGGCAAGACACTCAATTCAAAATCACTGGCCGAAATTGAGATACCAGTCCCGCCCCTCGACGACCAAATCCGCATTGCCCATCTGCTAGGCAAAGTCGAAGGTGTGATCGCCCAGCGCA
Organism: Pseudomonas sp. SF2; assembly: GCF_036858055.1. NCBI lineage: Bacteria > Pseudomonadati > Pseudomonadota > Gammaproteobacteria > Pseudomonadales > Pseudomonadaceae > Pseudomonas > Pseudomonas sp. SF2. Next base: position 207,119 of record NZ_JAMBDI010000010.1, read on the forward strand.
AACAACACCTTCAACAACTTGACGACCTGCTCAAGAGCGTGTTTCTGGGGATCTTTGGCGACCCGGTGCGGAATGAGAAGGGGTGGAAGATCGGCTCCCTCGGTTCATATGGTTCCTTCAAGAATGGCCTTAGCTTCGGCAAGGGCGAGAGTGGCGTAACTGTTCGCTATCTGGGCGTGGGTGATTTCAAATCCAAGGCTGCGTTGGAAGATTTCGCTAGCCTTGGATTCATTGAACTCAATGAACTGCCTGCGGCGGACTATTTCCTCCGTGACGGCGACCTACTCTTTGTTCGATCCAATGGGAACAGAGAGCTGGTAGGCCGCTGCATGGCGGTGTATCCAGGAACGGAGAGAGCCACTTACAGTGGCTTTTGCATTCGGTACCGCATTACTGACGTTTCTCTGCTCGCAATCTACGTTGCTCACCTTTTCCGCTCCGCAGCATTCCGCCGTGTTCTTTTTCAGGGAGGGCAAGGGGCGAACATTCAGAACATCAATCAACAGATTCTTTCCGGCCTACCGATCCCAATTCCCGACGAAGAGCTGCAAAACCAGTTCGCGGTTATCGTCGAAAAGGTCGAAACCCTCAAATCCCGCTTCCAGCAAAGCCTCGCCGATCTCGAAGCCCTCTACGGTGCCCTGAGCCAGCAGGCCTTCAATGGCGAGCTGGATTTGTCGCGGGTGGACTTGCCTGCCGCCCCCATCGAAGGAGAAAGTCCGGTGGCGGCTGCTGTGTCTGCTCCCATCATCAGGCCGGTGTTCGAGCTGCCCGAAACCGATTTACTGCTGCCCGCACTGCAAGACCGCACACAGCTTGCGCCGCTTCTGCGTCTTTGGCTGGAGGCCTATCGCACGCAGTTGGGCGGTGCGGCTTTCTCCCTCGAACGCTTCATCGTCGCCGCGCAAACCCGGCTGGCGGAATTGCACCCGGACAATGATTTCGCACTTGGTGCCAGTGACTACGATGCCATCAAGGCTTGGGTATTTGATGAAATTCAAAATAGAAAGCTTAAACAAACCCGAGACATTATTTTCATTGACGGCAGGCGGCAGTTCGGTAATCAGATTTTGTTGCGTGTCAGGAGGCTCACTCAGCAATGAAGCTGCTACGCCTCAAGATCACCGACCCAAAAGGCTTTCGAAGCCTGCCTTTCGGGTTTGAGCACCATTTCCGCACCGAGTGGAGCTTGCAGGACGAGCTGACGCAAGCGAACGACTTTGCGCCCTTCGTTTGCGCTGGTCCCAATGGCAGCGGCAAGTCCAACTTGCTCGAAGCACTGGCGGCGATTTTCTATCACATGGAGTGTATTTATCTAGAAAATCTTCCCGACAGTTTTCGCCACGATGAAGAGCACAATCCCAAAGGCTTCAGAGGAAGCAAGAGCCTACCTGATGGTTTCGAAATTGAATATTTAACCAAGCCGCAAAAGCTGTTTGAAGTAAGAGGCAGCGGCCATAAGGCAAGAGTTCTCATCCAAAAGGTGCCGGATGAATCGCCAAAATGGTGGCTACTAAACGATGCAGATTCTGGCAAGCCCATTGAGATAAAGCTGGAGCGCACCGAATTGCGTCGATTGCTGCCTGATTTTGTACTGAGTTACTCATCTGGCGAAAACGAAATCCTCAGCTTGCCCTTCTTCAAGATGCGTTTCGTGCAGTTCGACGAGTACTGGAGTGCACTGACCCGGCAACTGAGCTACCCCGGCCACCCGGAGACACGGCTGGCCTATTTGGACAGCGGATTCAGCCAGGCCATCCTGCTGTGCAACCTGCTGTTTCAAGACGAGGCCACACTGCAGCCCTTCCGCGAGGATGTGGGTATCGACGCCTTGAGGGAATTTCGCATCATCCTGCGTCGCCGAATTCCCATCGACGCAGCGCAACTGGAAGCCTTCGATCTTGCTGATGAAGATCGGAAGCGCGAGCGACGAAATCGAATACAGGCGGAAGCTCGAGCACGCGGACTCTCAGAGTCTGAGATCAGCCAATCAATTGATGATTGGGTTCGCCGCGAGATTATCAAAGGCAATCCCGCGCTCTCGGAAACTGATGAGCAAGGAAGTACCCGCTATCGTCTGAACTTGCTGCAGCTGCTGGACGGTGACGAGAAGTCCTCCCTGATGGTGAGCGCCCTCAAGCGCTGTGCCACGCTCCGTTTCATCGACGATGCCAGCGATACGCTGGTGCTCGACTACTGGGTGAATGACTCAACCCGACAGGCATTCCGCGAGAACTTCGATGGTTCGGCGCTGGCGCTGTTCCAGGCGTTTCAGGTGCTGCTGACGCTCAACCTGTATACCGTCAGCGAGGTTCTAAAGACCGATCTCTACACCTCGACCAGCCACTACGTCAACGAGACAGTGCCAACCTTGGCATCCGACCAGCGCATCATGCGCTTCAAGTTCGTTCGCTTCACCAAGCGGGGCGCGGCGCAGCCGATGATGCTCAAGGAATTGTCGGACGGTGAGCATCAGTTATTGCACAGCCTGGGCTTGTGCTTGCTTTTCCGAAACACCAACAGCCTGTTTCTACTTGATGAGCCGGAAACCCATTTCAACCCGCACTGGCGCGCCAGTTTTATTACCCGTTTGCGTCAGTGCTTTTCGGGTATTTTGGATTTTGCGCAAGAGATGCTGATTACCACCCACACGCCTTTCCTAATCTCCGACAGTAAGCCGGATAAGGTGTTGGTATTTGACAAAGACCAATCCAATGGCGTGGTCAGTTTCAGTGAGCCGAAATACAATACATTGGGTGCATCAATTAATAAGATCACGCATGAAACTTTCGATAAGCAAGAAACTATTGGAGATGGTGCTAAAAAATTATTGGCCCTGTTAGTTGCTGATCCCATGGCGAAAACAGATCCTCACGGGCTTGCGCGCAAGATCATGGATACCATTGGCGACTCTGTGGAGCGCACATTGGCCGTGCATGCTTTATTGCAGGGGGCAGGGGCCGACAAGGAGTTGGGCTAATGTTGTTTCCCTATAAGAGGCCTCGTCATCCGATACGTGCCATGCACGGTTTTATCACTTACATCTTTGATAAGGTTTGGTGCCGTGCGCCAAATGAGGAGTACAGTCTTGAGTTGTTTGAGGGCTTTCCAAACCTATATGCAGTCATGGATGAGTTGCATCGGGCGGATTTAGCCGGCGTTGAGAAGGGTGCGGGAGCTTTCTTTTATCGCTACGTCAATAAAATTTTCAAAGAGTTCAAAAGTCTTAGTTCGGAAGAGTTAAGGTTCTACCGAAAAGCCTTCAGGGGCAATAATCATATCCAGGCGCTTTGCGAGGGTAGAAAGGAGCCTGTTCGCTATATTGCGGATACTCAAAGTCCACTGATGAAAACGATAGAGGCTTTCTTCAGTGAGCTATATAGCTGCGGGTTCTTCAGTTTAAAAATAGTTAAGGAGCACATCGGTGCGGACTTAAAAAAACACTACAGTGATTTTACTTCTCTGAACAAAATGCCTTGTTGTCCTTTCTGTGGGCTTTTGCCTATGGATTCCGAATATGATCCGACTCGGGAGGCTTATGATCATTATTTGCCCGCCAGCAAGTATCCATTTAATTCTGTGAATCTAAGGAATCTTGCGCCTTCCTGCTATAAATGTAACTCACAGAATAAGGGCTCAAAGGATCCTTTGCAAGATGAGGCTGGAACTAGATTTAAGGCTTTTTATCCATATTTCTCTGATGGTTACCCAATTAAGGTTGCCATGCATTTCAAGTCAGCTGCAAGGCTCCCGGCAGAGGAGGACGAGATTTGCATCGATCTCAGCTGTACAGGGTATGATGAGGAAATAGGAACCTGGGATCGGCTTTACAAAATACGTAAGCGTTACGTTGCTAAATGTTTGTCATCTTCCGGTGCAAAATATTGGTTGCAGCGGGTGCTAGATGAAAATAAAAATTACAAGCAGGTTTCTCAAGATGCTTTAAGTAAGGAGCTGAAGCAGTTTGAGAGCTTTCCTTGGCATGAAAGTAATTTTCTTAAGAAGGCATTTTTTAACGCTTGCCAAGAAATAGAATTGATTGATGTCCTGGTGCATAATTCTAAAATCGAGTAAAGGGGCAATAATGTTGTAGTTGCGGAATTGTTTTTCTTTGGGTGAAGATTGTTTGGTTTTTCATATGGTGTTGGTGGCATGGTTTCTGAATCCAGAATCGCTGCGGAATCACTATGTTCGATACCGGCTCAATTATTGTCAATCGTTGCTTTAACTGTTTGATACGCAATGTGTATACGAGCCATGGATCCCACCTACCGCAAGGATGTAGTCAAGATTATTGTGTCTTCTCCGGCGTTTACCGTACTTGTCGAGAAAAACGGTGCGAGGCTACCGCAAGTCGGCAAGAGCACTTGTTTGGTATGCAGGCAAAAAGGCAATACCCACAAGCGGAGACCAGGTGACTTGGGAAAATCAAATACTTCTAGGGGCTGGCTGAAGGTTTCTGTCTTGGGGTAGATCAGGACTACATCGCCGTCTCCGTCGAGATAGCTTTGGCCGTAAGCTTGCAGCTGGTAGAAGTCATTTTGATCTAGTCCGTACTTTTCCTTGCTGTTGGCTTTATTGGCGTCGACCAGCTTCCACTTGGTGTCGAGTACCAAACGGTTGGTCTTGAGCGACTGTATCAGCAGATCAGGCTTGAGCTGAAACCAGTCCTGCTCCTTATGTCGGACGAGCCTGAGGCTGCGAGTCTGCAGTCGCAGGCTGAACTCAGAGCAAAGTTGTCGTTTAAGGTGTTTAGCTACAAAAGCTTCAAAAACTGCTTCCATTGGGAAAAGCAGGGATGGCGCCTGGTGCGGACCCGAGCCGGTGAGTGGTGACTCATCCTGAAGAATCAAACGCGCCCAGGCCAATGCTGCACCGTAATGTGCCATGCTGCGATCTGGTCGTGACTGCGCAAAATCCGCATTGATCTGATCAGATGCAGGAATGCCGTTGAACATGAAGCATAGTTCTCGTGCCAGTTGCTGGTTTGCCTGGGAGGCCGTCCACGATAATGCTCGCCTGAGTGCGGCGTGTAGCAAGCGATTTTCAGGTCGGTTGAGGGAATACTCATCGTATTCGGTATAAAAACGGTCGCGGCGGCATAGATTGAGGCGCAGGTGCTGTGCCATTTGCAGCTTGCCGCGCAGAGCAAACAGGTTGCCTTGCTCTGTAAGGTAATCGCTGCGCGGGCCTCGCTTGATGGTGTGATCCACCGCCCGCAAGAACTCTCCAATGAATACCTCCAGCAGAGGCATGCGGCGAGCGAGCAATTGGGCGCTGCTGGTTTGTATGTGACGGAAACAGCCAAGGCAGCACAGCATCTCGATTAGTAGATGCCGTGCCTCTTCTTCGCCATTTGTCTTGCCTAGCTTGGGCAGCACTTCAATCTGGAAACCGTTGGGGCAGCGAATCACCCCAACAAAGCTGTTCACCTGAATGGCCTTGCGGCCGTGCCGATGGGTAAGACGCAGCCACGATCCTTGACCTGCTTCGGAGCTGCGCAATGCCTGTGTCTCCAGCCAGGCGAAAACTTCTGCAGAAACCTGACGCTGGCCGACCACATTGCTTGAGCCGGGTGATGAAGTCGTCAGAGTGTCAAACTCGAAGATTGATATGCCCGCCATTTCCGTACCTGTTAATTAAGTCGAGGCCTGGTAAATGCCGAGATAAGCGGCAGGGTCGGTATATGCCGAGAGCTGCGCTTGGTAACGACGTTTGGTGGTGTAGCTATCAAGGCCGTGATCGTTGCCGAAAAGTCTGCTCAGATCCTGTTCGTGCGAATCGCTTTCTATAATGAACTGGGCCGTATCAGGCTTCTGGTTGTCACCGAGCACTAGCCGAATTTTGCGCCAGTCTTCAAAAAAGTACTCCTCTAGCAAGGGGACGATACGCTTCTGAAAAATTTCAGCCAATTTGGCGAAGCGGGCTGCTCCATCGGCCACATTGGTCAATGAGGTGAAATACGCATGACCTATGCAGTGGTCGCGATCGTAAAGCGCCTCAATGCGTTCATTGATGCGTTCCAGCATCAAGCGCACATCGATGGTGGTGGTTTCCGTGCTAACCAGTAGCCCAGCCAAGGGGGCGCTGTGTGGATCACTGGGATCTTTTTCGGCCCGAGTGTCAGGATGTAGCGGTACGAAATCGAAGCGGCGCCGCAGAGCAGTATCGAGCAAGGCCAGCGAACGATCAGCGGTGTTCATTGTGCCAATGATGTCAACGTTCGCAGGTACGGAAAATGGCTTTCCGGAGTATGCAAGGATGACTTCGGTCGGAGGAGGGGAGCCGTCAAGCTGGTCGCGTTTATCCGCTTCAATCAGCGTGATCAGCTCACCGAAAATCTTGCTGATGTTGCCTCGGTTGATCTCATCAATGACCATCGCGAAGCGCTTGTCCGGGGTATTGCGTGCGCGACGGCAGAGCTCCTTGAAAGCACCGTCCTTGATCCTGTAGGCCACCTGGCTTGCTTCGGCATCGTCCTCTTTGGCTTCGTCGGCCAAGACTGGGCGCAACCCCTCAACAAATTCTTCGTAACCGTAGGATTGGTGGAAGGTAACGAAGCTGTAGCGTTGAACGGAGTCGCTAGCTTCTGGGCCCTGCTTGATCTTGTCGACAAGTGCAAAGAGATCCGAGCATGCCTCCTGCCAATCCCCCGCAAACTGCCAAACCGAGCTCGCCGACTTTTCAAAAACGGCTGATCCAAGGCGGAGCTTCGTATTGACCGTTGTTGACTCAGGAATTGTGTGGTGTTGAAGAGTTCCCCAGAGGGTTTGCTTGATTCCGCTGCTGCGCCCTTTAGCATCTGCAATGGCTTGGATGAACGGATGCTCGGCCAGCTCAGGTACTTTGGCTGTACCGCCTAAGTCATACAGTGCAGCGGCTGCGCCTTCCCACCAAGTCAGTGAAGCAATCTTTTCAGCAATAATCTGGCTGCGCCATTCCTCTGTGCTAATTGAGGTTACCTGCTCCTGATAGTCGCGCTTTAGCAACTGCATCAGCGTGTAGGTTTTTCCTGTACCAGGTGGCCCGTAGTAGAGACGGTTGAAGCAGGCCGCAACCGGTTTACTGGCAACATGTTGTACCTGAGGGGTAGGGGGCAATGTCATGGTGATGGGGGGGGTGACATCTTCGATGGGCTCGCCAGCCAATGCCGCCAGTTCAGCCAAATCTGTTCCAAAGAAGGGCTTGAGCAAAGCGTTCTCGAACTCTGGTAAGTCGTGAGCAGGCACTTTCCTGAAGGTTGAGCGGTAGTTGGGTGACCAGCCTTTCTGGCCGCCTTGGTAGCCACCGGTCTTGATGCCCGGCTTCAACATCCTATAGCGGCGCTGCAGCCAACCATCCCCTTTCAAGCACGGTGCGGGGGCAGAGATGAATTGCCCGACCAGCTGAAGCCGCTCATTGCCGTGGCACAAGTAGAACAAGCTTCCAACTGGAGCCTCCTGGAAACTGTCGCCCTGGCCTTTGGCGGTTTCACTGTGCATCACCCCCAGTTCGCTTTGTAGGTATTGCTTGCGCTCCTCTGAGGAAAAGTCGTCTGACCCGTGCGATAGCTTCCAGATCTCTACGCTTTTCTGGCTCCATGCATCCCATATCCGTCGTCCGAACTCCAGAATACCCAGGCCTTCGGGGCGCTTGCTAAGCGTTGCTGCCTGCAACATGCCCATGCTCTGGCTTGCATTGCTGCCGACGAATACCGCCAGCGGTGCCCGCTTGAAAATGTCCACGATCAGAGGGGCCTGACGGTTTTGGTAGTGAAAAGCAATTTTCCACTTGAAGGCCTCGCCCAACAGCGCGAAGGACTCGATAGCCCCCAGGTCCCCCTTTGCGGCCCAGTCGGCGACCTGCTCCACGTAGCTGCGGACTTTCTCGAAGGCGGCCTCTGCCGATGTTCCTAGCGATGTGTACCAGCCGTGCGTTTCCGAATAGGAAAGCTTGGAGTCCGAGGTCTTGTCTTCGGTGTCTTTGCGGGAGAAGACGCCAAACTTGAATGCCGAGCCGCCCCAAATGCTGCCAAGCTCATCGAGCCGCGACTCAAGCCAGTAGGTGAAGCTGTCTTTTGAGCCTGCCTGGTTGTATTCGTCCAGCGTCATGCTGGCCAGCCGAGAAGCCGGCCACACAGAAAGGAACTCATCCCACAGGGCGTATTCTTTTGGGAAGTCATTCATCGTGTTCTAGCCTTACGTGTCCTTTGGTTTGGCTTGCTTGCAAGGAGCGTGTTGTCGATCATTTCTAAATGAAGCCCCAGAGCGTGAGATCCGAATGAGTCATGTTGTTGCTCAAGTATCACAGCGGTGCTCCGTGGTTTGGAATCTATGGAGCGTATCACTCGTGCTCCTTTGCCACTCGGGGGGGGGGGGCGAAGCGGTCACAGGCCAAGCTGCCGCTGCGATCAATCAAATAGCTAACTCAGCGGCATGGACCATAACGAGTTACACCACGTCGTGAGCCGTAATCCATTTTTCACTATGCTGTAGGAAATTTCCTCTTTTTTGATAGGCTTTTGCCATCAGTCGAGAGGAAAAGGATATGCCCGTCGTCATCGTTGAAAACGATACATCACAGTGGGAAGACGAGACAGGCGCTGTCTATCACTTCCCCAAGCGCTACCAAGCCTGGCTCGCGCAGGGAACCGAGGTGATCTACTACAAAGGGCGCATCAAGGACAAAGCCTTTGCTTCCGTCCGCCTCAGCGCCGATCCGCATTATTTTGGTAAGGCACGTATAGGTCAGGTCTACGCTGACCGCAGGAGCGATAAGGGTGATCTGTTTGCTCTGATCGAAAACTTCACGCCGTTTGAAGACGCTGTCCCCTCGAAAATTGACGGCGAGTACCTGGAGACTATCCCCGCCAGCCGTATGAGTAACTACTGGCGTGATGGCGTTCGGCCAATTTCTCAATCCGATTACGATGCCATCTTAAGCCATGCGAAGCTCCTGCCTTCGGAGGTCGACGCGGCTGTACCGGATACGGAAGGCGACCCACTTACCTTTGAATCGGCCAGTGAAGGCAGCAAAACAAGCTACTTTGGAACCCGTTACGAGCGCCGGAAAGATTTGAGGGTGAAGGCCATCGCCATCCACGGGCTTGACTGCAAGGCATGCGGGTTTGATTTCGAACAGGCATACGGCGAACACGCGAAGGGCTTCATTCACGTTCATCACGTAGTACCGATTTCGGACTTTGGTGGGGAGAAGGCCGTGAACCCTGAGACAGACCTCGTGACGTTGTGCGCCAACTGTCACGCGGTTGTCCATCGCAAGAGAGATAAGACTCTGAGTGTTGACGAGTTGAAAGGAATGTTGCGCGGCCGATGGGTAATCGAGTCCCAGTAGACAGCTAAGCGCACGCTAGCTTTACCTGGCTGTGAAGGTGGGGCAGCTGGAGCGCCTTCAAAACGGGGATGGATTTAGGTTCTGAAGGCATCCAGCGAGGGAAGGGCAATTCAGCGCATCATGCCCAGTTCGGCATCATCCATCAGGGCTTTTGCCAAAGCGCAGAGGTAATGCGACGCCCAGATGAGCTGGGGTTTGTCTTCCATCAAGCCGTCTAGGGTCATATCCCGTGCGTAGCCCATAAGCTCCGAGGCTTGTTCTCGGGCGCTCTGGCAGGGGATGCCTGCTTCGATGCGGAACAGCGGATGGGTCTGGTTTTCACCTTGGTAGAAGGTGGTTTTGCCGACGGTGAATTTGGTTTCTTCTGTGGTCATTGTTCAATCTCCCCGAAATCTCTCGTGCCTGGTCTGGCCTCATCGCCGGCAAGCCAGCTTGCTCCCACAGGTACTGCATAGGCCTCGAGATCTGAGGCGCAGCTCAGATCTATGTGGGAGCCCGGCTTGCCGGCTGTAGGGCCGGACCAAGCGACACATCAATGAAGCCTCAGTGCACAGTCCGAGGCTCAGTAGGCATCTGCACCTGGACTATTGCGGACTCAAGCAAAGCTCGCAGCGTCTCCAGCTCATGCATCGAGGCCATCATCAGAATCGACGCGGGCGACTTGGGCTGAAGCAGCATTGCCTGATGCACGACGGTCGCCGCGCACAGCGCGTAATCCGTGGCTTGGATCAGGGTGTCTTCAAGGGATAGAACATTGTGGGGTGGATCAGGGACTATCTTCAGCATAAACCCTCTCAGTGCCTTAAAGGGCTGCCGCAGATCCGCTGTCAAACGGAAGGGTGGCAGCTGTTTGTGGGTTGACAGACCGGGGGCACTGAGAATCCCGGCGCACACAGAGGTGCCCCACGCACAGCTGCCATAACTGGCATTGCACATGCTCTCAGTGAACCACGGCCTGTCAAAACCGTGCCGCCAATTGGTAGCGGCAGGTCGAGACTATGGTTCACGATTTCCACGTGCAACGAAAATCAGGCGCAGGGAGTATCTTTGGGAAATAGCCTACATGGAAGGGGTTAATTCTGACTTTTTTGCCCGTTCATCCTCACAGCATGCAACGCTAGCTGCTCGGTTTAAGGTTCAAAGATCTCAAAATACTTGTCACCCATTTATCCCAGTATTCAGTCGTGTCGCAATGATATCAAAGGGGAGGCATGGACTTCCGCCAACCAGCCCTTGAAACGGACACGCTCGCATCCGGGCCCTCGTCCGCTGGGTGAAACCACTCCCTACCTCGAACCCTACCTCTTCGACCATGTCATCCTTTGGGGGGAGAAAAGCGATACGAGCAAAGCCAAAATGCGGCTGGTCTCTTTCCGTCATATGGCTACTAGCCGTCATCTCCGTGAGGCTATTTCTAAGCTGTACTCAGTTGATTGGCTATACAGCGGTGTTGATCAGATCGCCCAGGAGATCTGCCCAAACCGCTGGTCAGCTGTTGCACCGCCATCCAGCCCAAGTGGAACGCCAAGTAAGTACGTTGTTCCAAACACGAAGAGCTACCAAGCGCCTTTCTAGTTTTGTGGCGGAAGCCCAGCCCACCCGTCCCGCATCCCGGCGAACACGTTCAAGCTTGGGCATACAAGGCGCACCATGCGATCCGCCTTGCGCCTGAATTTGAGGTTTTCGTCCTCTGTCCACACGTAGGCTTTGAGCCAGATCGTCATGGAACCGACCTGAAACCTCAGGGCACTCTCGCCATCCAGAATCTTCAGCGCCCGCTTGACCTTTTCGTCCCGTTCAAAAACGGTCGCTACCAGCCCGACCCGATAATCCAGCCCGTCATCCTGCTGCTGTTTCACCGAGCGGAAGTCGGCATCCGAGAAGCGATAGTAGCCCCCTCGCTCCAGCTCCAGCTCCGTCTTTATCTCATCATCCTGGTAGCTGTACGGGTGGCTATGATAATCGCCGAGGAACGTGACCTCCGGGAAGAACGTATCGATGAAGCTTTGTTTGATTTCCTGCGGCGCATCGCCGTAGGAAATCGACCCTTGGTCTCGGGTGACAGAGGTGCAAGTGTCTGCCCAAACCACGCGATACATGGTTTGCGCGCCTATGGATTTCTGAGCGTAACCCCATAGGTGTCCGTAGGTTTCAACCCGCGCTGCGAAGTCGCCGTTTTCGAGCAGATGCTCGACTTTGTATGCCTCCAGCGCAGAGGTGACGATGCTGAAGAATGCTTGTTCGGATATCGATACTACTGAGTTGACCATGGGTAGCCTGGGGTTAGTCTATCGTCTGTTGGAGCGCCTCTCGGCGCGGCGTTACTGTGGATCCGTCATCAACCGTGCCGAGGCCGCGATGGTTGGATCATCCGGCAGATTGCCAAGGAGTATCTGGTCCAGAAGAAATCGCCGTGCTGCGCGTGAGCCGGTACTGACGCTGCTCGGGTGCTGAATGCGATAGCACTGTATTGAGTCATGCAGGCGGAAGCGCCACAGCTGTTTAACCGGAATGCCTTGCGTACGGTAATCACCGAGGTCGCTGCAAACACTGAGTTCGCCTTTGTGCGGGAAGAATTGCTGCCTGATGTGGGCACTGCTCGCGCCGTTGGCAAACACGATTATGTCAGGACGAAGTAGGGTGATTTGCGCCTCGAGCAGGCGCTTGGATACCTTCGCGAGGTCTTCGAAATGTCGCCAGCGCATGGGTGACCCTTTCTGCCATGCGAAGCTGAAGAGGTTGGCCCAAGCGATACCTACGGATTGATCGGGCTGGTGGAGTTTGCGGAGAAAATTGAAGAAGCTGGCCCCTCGGTCGGCTTTGTCCTGGATGTACTTTGCCAAGTGGCGTTGCTGGATTGCCATGGCGCGTTGGATGTACTCGTCCAGATCAATGAAGGGTTTATCGGCGGTCAAAACATCCCAACGACGCGTTTCTCGGCCCACAACCATGATACGTTTTGCCGCCTGCTCAAACTCCGGCGACGTACCAGGCAGAAACAAGCCTGAAAGGTGCTTGAAATCCGCTTCGTGCTCGCGGCTGCGGTCCAGCCAATGCAGCGGTAGGCCTGATAACGCTTGGCGGTACGCGCTCATCAATTGTTGCTGCTTGCTTTCCATCGCTTGTTTTTCCAGGGCTGCATCTTTCGGCCGAATGTTGTCGGTGGGGAAGGTTTGCAAATTGGTGGGGTAGTGTCAATTTGATGTCGCGCGATGAAAATGGAACGTACCCAAGATGACTATCGAAGCTTTTGCCCCTTTCCAGCGCTTTGCCGCTGACCTGCTGAAGTACCTACCGGCCGACCAGCCAGATGGCTCCCACGACCTGTCCCACATCCATCGCGTATGGGTCAACGCGCAACGGATACAGCGCGTAGAAGGCGGCGACCTGGAAGTGCTGCTTGCAGCGACGGTGCTGCATGACTGTGTCGCAGTAGAAAAGAACTCGCCCTTGCGTGGGCAGGCGTCAACGCTATCCGCACAAAGGGCGGCGTCGATCCTGGCTGATATGGGCTGGCCATTGCAGCGCATCGAACAGGTGGCGCATGCAGTCAAAACCCACAGCTACTCGGCTGGCTTCGAACCACTCACCCTTGAGGCCAGGATTCTTCAGGACAGTGATCGCCTGGACGCCATAGGTGCAGTGGGTATCGCCCGGTGTTTTTACGTTTCCGGGCGAATGGGGTCGGCGCTGTACGATTTCGAGAACCCCACTGCATGGGGGAGGGAGTATCAGGACAAGGCGTATACGGTCGAGCACTTTCATACCAAGCTGCTCAAGCTTGCGTCAGGCTTTAAAACTGCTGAAGGGGCTCGGCTGGCTGCTGAGCGCCATGCTCGGCTTGAAGTGTTTCTTGCGGATTTCATGGATGAGATCGGGGCCAGCGGTGCAGGCTGAAGCGCGTGAACCCCAAACCCTTTAACAGTCAAGAACGCGATTGGTCTGTGGCTGTTTTTCCGCCGATTTTTCTTCACTGTGCAGCTGCCGGATGGATTACCGGTGACCGTGCCAGGGAATACAGGCTCAGAAGCCCCCGCAAGCCGATCCGATTGGATATTGAAAAGGGGGAGATTTCTGGAACCGTTGACGATATGGTTGATTCTTTTCAAGGACGGATCATGGCCACTTACAGCGTGAACCACTCACAGAAGCACCTCGCTGTACTGATTGATGCCGACAATGCCCCGGCCGCCATCGTTGAGGGGCTGTTCGAGGAAATTGCCAAGTACGGTGTGGCGAGCGTGAAACGTATCTATGGCGACTGGACCGGCCCCCAACTGGGTGGCTGGAAAAAGGTTCTTCTCGATTACTCCATTCAACCCATACAGCAATTCGCCTACACAAAAGGGAAGAACGCAACCGACAGCTCGTTGATCATCGATGCGATGGACCTGCTCTACACCCGGCGCTTTGATGGTTTTTGCCTGGTTTCGAGCGACAGCGACTTCACTCGGCTAGCTTCGCGCATGCGTGAGGAAGGTCTGACTGTTTATGGGTTTGGGGAGGAAAAAACACCGAAACCATTCGTGGCTGCCTGCGACAAGTTTATCTACACCGAGCTTTTGCGGGAGGAGGTTTTGCCTTCTGCCAGCGAGGAAGTGGCAGGGGAGGTTGATGCTACTGCAGGGACCGGTAAGCCGAACACAGAAGTAGTCGCTCGTAAAAAGCCCAAAGCTCCAGTTAGCTTTATCAGCAAGATTCTGGACGATCTCGCTGACGAGGAGGGCTGGGCGAACCTGGGGGCGTTGGGCGCCAACATGACCAAGCTTCGACCTGAGTTCGATTCGCGCACGCATGGTTTCAAGAAGCTGAGCGATTTGATCAAGGGCCATCCACATGTATTCGAGTTGCAGGCACGGCCGGTTTCCGGGGGCACGGCTGCGCTTTACGTTCGCCACAAAATCTCCCGTTAGGTTCGGGCTGATGTGCAAGAAGAAATGCCGTACAGCCCTGATCGTGCTCGGCTCAGAGTGACGGCGCTACATACACAACCCGGTTTCGTCCATTCTGCTTGGCGTCATAAAGCCCCTTGTCAGCGCGCTCCAGTGCGTCATCCAGCGTTTCACCCTTGGCAAACAGGGTGCACCCTACGCTCACGCTCACCTTCAGTTGACCACCGGGCAATTGCATCGGTCCGGCACCCACCTGTTCGCGAATCCGCTCAGCAATCCGCGTCAGCTCTTCGCTGTCCTTAACCTGCAAAATAGCGACGAACTCCTCACCCCCATGGCGCACCAGCAGGTCATCAGGGCGAAGTGCTGCACGCAGGCGCCGGGCAGACTCGCAGAGCACCTTGTCGCCGCCGCCATGGCCGTACTTGTCATTGATGGCCTTGAAGTGATCCAGGTCGGCATAAACCGCACCCAGTTGTAAGCCGTTCACCTCTGCCAATCGCCGTTCATGGTCTTCAAACGCCGTCAGCGCGCCGCGGTTCCACAGTTGCGTCAAAGGGTCGAGCAGGGCCTTGCGCTGCTCGCGATCCATTTCAAGCCGCAGATCGCGGTTCACCTGTGCCAAGGTGCGCAGCTGCAGATACCCCTCGGCGAGTGTGGCCAGGTCCCTGAAGTTCGCTTGCTGAGCCTCGCTGAGCACGCGGGGGCGCGGGTCGAACATGCACAGCGTACCGATGGCTTTACCGTTCCCGGCGCGCAGGGGGTGGCCGGCGTAGAAGCGGATATAGGGCGCGTTCAGCACGAGCGGGTTATCGACGAATCGCCCGTCGCACGTGGCGTCGGGCACCATCAGGGTATCCTCGCCGAGAATGGCGTAGCCGCAGAAGGAAATACTGCGCGTCGTCTCGCTTGCCTCAAGCCCTATGCGGGCCTTGAACCACTGTCGGTCCTGGTCGATGAGGCTGATAAGCACAGTATCCACATGAGCCAGGTCCTGGGTGAGCCGCACCAGGGTATCGAGGTAAAGCTCGGCTGGCGTATCGACCAGGTTCATGTCATCGAGCGTGCGCTGGCGAAGCGCTTCGTCAGCGGGAAAAGGGCAAGCGGGCATCCTTGGTTCTCCAGTCCTTGGTTAGTTGCTTCTGCACCTGACGGGTGCATGTACTCTATCTGTCAAAGCAAGCACAGCATAGGTGATGGCGAGAAGCCATGGGTTACAGGATTGGCCGGGCATTTCTTGCCGAGTGTGTGATTTCTTCCGCTCAAGCTTCGTCAAGAATGCTACCCCTTAGCCGTCGTCTTGGGGACTGATACAGGGCCTTCCATGCAAACGCTGTTGAACGAGATTCTCGAAGAAGTACGTCCCTTGATCGGCAAGGGCAAAGTGGCTGACTACATTCCTGCGCTGGCCGATGTGCCGGCGAACCAGCTGGGTATCGCAGTCTATGGCAACGATGGCAGTTATTACTGCGCAGGCGACGCGCTGGTGCCGTTCTCGGTGCAGAGTATTTCCAAGGTGTTCAGCCTGGTACAGGCGATTGGGCACTCCGGGGAAGCCATTTGGCAGCGGCTTGGCCATGAGCCATCCGGCCAGCCGTTCAACTCGCTGGTGCAGCTGGAGTTCGAGCGTGGTCGGCCGCGCAACCCGTTTATCAATGCGGGTGCGTTGGTGATCTGCGATATCAACCAGTCGCGCTTTGCGGCGCCCACGTTGTCGATGCGCGATTTCGTTCGGCGGCTATCGGGCAATCCGCACATTTCCATTGATGCCCGCGTTGCCGATTCGGAGTATCAGTTCCGCGCGCGCAACGCGGCCATGGCTTACCTGATGCAGTCGTTCGGTAACTTCCATAACGAGGTGGAGACGGTGCTGCGTAGCTATTTCAGTTACTGCGCGCTGCAGATGAACTGCCTTGATCTGGCTAGGGCATTCTGCTTCCTGGCTAACGATGGGTTCTGCAAGCACAGCGGTGAGCAGATTCTGACCCGGCGCCAGACCCAGCAGGTGAACTCGATCATGGCTACCAGCGGGCTGTATGACGAAGCAGGGAATTTCGCCTATCGGGTGGGGTTGCCGGGCAAGAGCGGCGTGGGGGGCGGGATTGTGGCGATCGTGCCGGGGCAGTTCACCGTGTGTGTGTGGTCGCCAGAGTTGAATGCTGCGGGTAACTCCCTGGCTGGGATGGCGGCGCTTGAGTTGCTCAGTTCACGGATTGGGTGGTCGGTGTTCTGATCGGCGGGCTCGGTGGCTGAGGTAGGCCCGGTTGATACCTCAGCTCGTCGGGTCCTGCCCCAACACCTTGGCCAGGGCCACCCGGGCATCTTCAAGCTGTACCAGTGAAGCATGCCGTGCCCCCAGCGCGTCGCCGTTCTGGATAGCGGTCAGAATCGCCTTGTGCCGGGGCAGGGCGAGTTCGTCGAAATTCGCCCGCTGGTTGGAGTAGCGCACCGACTCGCGCAGCGCCATCGACAGCATGTTGCACAGGTAGGCCAGCAGGTCGTTGTGGGTGGCGTCGGCGATGCGGGCGTGGAAGTCCAGGTCGGGTTGCAGGCGTTCTTCGTGGTTGCGTGCGGCTTCCATGCGCTGGTAGGCCTCGGCGATCGAATCGACGTCGTCGGCGCTGGCGTTGGTGGCGGCCAGTGCGGCGGCGGCGGGTTCGATGACCCAGCGTACGCTGCTCAGCATGTTGAAGAATTCTTGCTGTGGCGTGGCCTGCATCAGCCAGTGCAGTACGTCCGGGTCGAGCATGTGCCAGTCATGGCGCGGCCGAACCAGGGTACCCACCCGCGGGCGGGCCTCGACCAGGCCCTTGGCAGTCAGGGCGCGCATCGCCTCACGGAACACCGGCCGGCTGATCGCGTAGGCTTCGCACAGGCTGGCCTCGGAGGGCAGCTTCTGCCCGGGTGCGAGTTGGCCGGATACGATCTGTACGCCAAGGTCCTGGACCAGGGTGGCGTGCATGCTCTTGCGCGTAGTGGGTTGGCGGTAGTTCATGTGGGGCGGGGCGGATCCTTCGGGCGGGGGCAGCATCATAGCATTAGCGCGTTGACGCGGTGCATGGCACCGGCTGCGCC